>SLHP01000088.1 GCA_007136095.1 Nitriliruptoraceae bacterium | reverse complement strand
CTGCTACCGCAGTCGCTCGGACAGAGGGCGGCGCCTGCTACCGCAGTCGCTCGGACAGAGGGCGGCGCCTGCTACCGCAGTCGCTCGGACAGAGGGCGGCGCCTGCTACCGCAGTCGCTCGACGATCATCGCCATGCCCTGGCCGCCGCCGACACACATCGTCTCCAGCCCGAAGGTGCCGTCACGGTGCCGCAGACCGTTGAGCAGGGTCCCGGTGATGCGGGCGCCGGTCATCCCGAAGGGATGGCCGACCGCGATCGCCCCACCGTGCGGGTTGAGGCGCTCATAGTCGATCCCCAGGTCATCGGCGGACGGGATCACCTGCGCGGCGAACGCCTCGTTGATCTCCACGATGTCCATGTCGCCGATCGACATCCCGGCGCGCTCCAGCGCCTGGGTCGAGGCGCCGACCGGGCCGAGGCCCATGATCTCCGGGTCCAGCGCCGACACCCCGGTGGACACGATCCGCGCCAACGGCTGGATCCCCAGCTCCGCAGCCTTGGTGTCACTCATGATGATCACCGCAGCCGCGCCGTCGTTCAAGGGGCACGCGTTCCCGGCCGTCACGCGCCCGTCCGGCCGGAAGACCGGCTTGAGCTCGGACATCTTGTCGCGGTCGGCGGGGCGGGGTGAGTCGTCGGTCGACAGGGTCTCACCGTTGGGCAGTTCGATGGGGGTGATCTCGTTGGCCCAGAACCCGTCCGCCTGCGCCTTGGCGTACCGGGCCTGCGACTCGAAGGCGAAGTCGTCCATCGCCTCACGCGACACGCCCTTGGACAGCGCGAGGTTCTCCGCCGTCTGCCCCATCGGGATGTAGACGTCCGGAAGCTCGGACGGCGCCCAGCTGTCTGCTCCCGCCTCGGCTGCCTGCTTGGTGCGCTCCTGGGCCTCGTCGAACCGCGGGTTCATCGTCTCCGGGTGCGAGTCGGAGTTGCCCTTGACGTAGCGCGACACCATCTCGACACCTGCGGAGACGAACACGTCGCCCTCGCCCGCCTTGATCGCGTGGAACGCCATGCGCGTGGTCTGCAGGCTGGAGGCGCAGTACCGGGTCACGGTGGTCCCGGGCGTCTCCCAGCCGAGCAGCGTGGTCACGACACGCGCCATGTTGAAGCCCTGCTCGCCACCCGGCAGACCGCAGCCGAGGTGCAGGTCGTCGATGTCCTCGGGGGACAGCTCGGGGACCTGCGACATCGCCGACCGGATGATCGTGGCGGTCAGGTCATCGGGCCGAAGCTCGGTCATCGAGCCCTTGAAGGCCCGCCCGATCGGGGTGCGGGCGGTAGCGACGATCACGGCTTCAGGCATGGCGGTCCTCCCAGAACGCACGGAAACTGCAGGGTTCCCGCAGGCTACTGGTCAGATTGCGGCTCCACCGACCCGAGCCACGCCACCGACCATCACCGGCCGTCGGCCGTCGCCGACCACCGCCCCGCTGCACGCCGCACCGCGATGGGCAGGCCGAACGCGTCGCTGACGTTGCGGTCCGTCAACACCTCGTCCGCGGGGCCACCCACCACGGCCCGGCCGCCCTGGAGCAGTAGCGCCGCGACGATGCCGGTCGGCAGTTCCTCGAGGTGGTGGGTGACCATCACGACCGTCGGCCCGTCCGGTTCGGCCAGCAGGACATCCAGGTCGGCCAGCAGCGACTCGCGGCCACCGAGGTCCAACCCGGCGAAGGGTTCGTCCAGCAGCAACAGCTCCGGATCGGCGGCCAACGCACGGGCGATCCGGACCCGTTGTCGCTCCCCCTGCGACAGGGTGTCGACGCGGCGTTGCGCCAGGTGCACGGCCCCGACCCGGGCCAGCGCGGCGAGCGCCGCCTCCCGGAGCTCCTGATCATCGAGGATGCCCGGCGGCGGCCACAGCCCACCCCGTCGCGCCACGGCGACCAGGGGCAGGGCATCGGCCCGCTCGTGCGTCAACGGATCGAGCCCCACCGACACGAACCCGATCCGGGGACGCAGTTCGCGCAGATCCCCGCGTCCGAAGGTCATGCCGAGCACGGTCGCCGAACCGCGCGTCGGATACAGGTAGGTGGACAGGATCCGGAGCAGCGTGGTCTTGCCCGCGCCGTTGGGTCCCAGCACCGCCACGTGTCCGCGGGCGGCAACCTCGAGGTCGACGCCATCCAGGATGGTCGCCCCGTTGACGGTCACGCCGATCCCGGCGAGCGCGGCCACGCTTCCAGGCTCGTGCCCACTGAAGCTCACGCGGCCGTCCGCGTGATCGGGCAGGACATGCAGCGGGGTCCACCGCGGCCGCGGGGCAACTCGTAGGACGGGATCGTGTGCACGGTGATCCCCGCAGCCTCGAGGATCTCGTTGGTCGCGAGGTTGCGCTCGTAGGCGATCACCACCCCCGGAGCGATGGCGAGCGTGTTGTTGGCGTCGTTCCACTGCTCGCGCTCGGCCCGGATCGACCCCAGCGCAGGTTCGATCCCACGAACCGCGGGCAGGCCGGCCGCCCAGGCCAGCCCGTCGAGGAAGTCGTCGGTCCCGGTGACCGTGAGTCGACCATCGGACCTGGGCACCATCTGGTAGCAGGACAGGTGGGCGGTCATGCGGGGGTAGGTGATGAAGGTGTCCAGATCCACCTGCGTCACGATGGTGTCGAGGTGCATCGCCGCGCGGACCTTGGGCAGGTCCACGGCCAGCACCCGGTCGACGACCCCCGCAGCGAACAGGCGGGTGGCGAGTACCTCGACCCCCGCAGGGGTGGTGCGCTCCGACAGCCCGATGGCCACGCCCCGTTCCCCCACCACCAGCAGATCGCCGCCCTCGAAGGTGGACGGATAGTGATCGTACGGGTCGCCACCGAACCAGATGGGGGCTGCGGCGAACCGTGGATGCTCTCGGTAGACGGTGCGCAGCAGGTCGGTCTCCCGGCGCCGCACCGGACGGTTCATGGGTGACAGGACAACCCCGCCACCGACCCACGCGGAGGAGTCCCGCGTGAACACCAGGTTCGGCAGCGGCTGCAGCACCATGTCCGTCGGCGCGCTCGCGGCGGCCACCAGACCATCCAGTTCGCCGGCTTCCTCGAGTGTGACCCCCGCGATCAGGTGGTCCACCAGTTCGCGCGGCGTGCCGCGCTGCACCAGCTCCCGAACGCGATCGACCGCCTGCGGCCCGCAGGTGGTCTCGGTGACGTGGCGCTCGGTCAGTGCGGTGGCGAACGCCGGATCCGCGGCCACCTCGGCGAGCAGTTCCTCGACGTAGAGGGCCTCGACCCCGTTGGCCCGCAGGACATCGGCGAAGGCATCGTGCTCCCGTTGGGCGTGCTCGAGCCACAGCAGTTCGTCGAACAGCAGCTCGTCCTTGTTGGACGGCGTGATTCGGCTGAGCTCGTCCCCGGGACGATGGAGCAGCACGGTGGACAGCGGCGCCACCTCGGAGCGGATGGAGGGGGTCATGGTCTGCGCACCTCGGGCGGATCCGGGATCATCCGGGATCATTCGTCGGGGAGTGCGCGGGGGGCGCCGACACCGAGCTTGCCCGTCGGCGCGAACCAGCGCCCGTCGGCTGGCAGCGCCTCGAGCGTGATGCGCGGCAGCGGCTCACCGAACAGGCCCTCGACCGCTTCGAGATCGACGAAGCGGATCCCGGGCGCGGTCGACAGGCCACCCGCGTACTCGGCGAAGCCCAGGACCGTGACCACGACCCCCTTGTCGAGCAGCTTCGCGATCGGACCGAGGAACGCCCTGGCGTCGTTCGATCCGACGTAGACCGCGTCGAGGTCGCCGGTGTCGTACTGGTCCCACAGGTGGTCGATCATGTCGTCGTCGACGTCGCTGTCGCCGTCCTTGGGCTTGGCGAAGACGTGGAAGCCTTGTTCGAGCAGCCACAGCACCCACCCGCGGAGCGGTCCCGCAACGTGGGGCGCGACGTTGACGAAGACCGACGCGCTGACCTCATCGGCGTCGTCGGCGTGATCGACGAGCCACCGCCCGAGCACGGCCATGTCCGGCCGTTCCTTGGACGTCGGCTTGTCATCGATGATGTTGGCCAGCGTCATGTCGACGTTGGGTGCGTCCCAGACCAGGACATGTCTTCCCACGGTGGCTCCTCGCATGGCTCGTGGGCAACGTAGCGGCGTCAGGGGGTGTCGACGCGGTGCCGGCCCCGCGGCGATGGCTATGCAGTCGCGGTGGTCAGGTAGCCACCGGGCCGCGGCTGACGACCAGGTAGACCCCGGTCACGATCAGCAGCGCCCCGCCGATACGCAGGGGATCGAGCGCCACCGCCCGGTCAGCCAGGCCGTAGGTCTCGATGCCGAACCCGACCAGCAGCTGCACGCCGGTGACGACGGCCAGGGTGGAGGCCAGCCCGATCCCGCCGACGGCGATCGCGATGCCCGTGACGAGCAGGACCCCGGCCACACCGCCGAGCAGCCCCCACGGCGCCTGGCGCACGACGGCGAACTCGAAGCTGAACCGGGGGATCATCAGGACCCCGACGACGGCGAACACCAGCCCACCGACGTGGACCCATGTGGAGGCGACGAACGGGTGCACACGTTCACCGAACGCACCGATGATCGCGGACTGCACCGCGATGAGCGTGCCGGCGAGGATGGCGGCGGGCAGGGCGATGTTCACGGTGGGCCTCCGGGCAGCACGGTCACGGGCGCGGTCGCGGGTGTGGACACGGGCACCGGCGCGACCACCGACCCGGTCAGTCTGGCATCAGAAGCAGGCGGCCGCGAGGTACGGGTAGGGGTTCACCGCGGAACCACCACCGGGGTGACGTTCGAAGTGGATGTGTGGCGCGCCGCCGCGGGCGTTGCCGGTGTTGCCGTTGTAGGCGACGTGTTCCCCGGCCTCGACCCGGTTGCCGACCGCGCCGGCCTCGGCATAGCCCTGGAGGTGCGTGTAGAAGTAGGTGTTGCCGTCATCGCCCCGCAGGTACAGCGAGATCCCACCCAGCCGGCTGTTCGAGTGCCGGGAGATGACGCCGCTCGTGAAGGCGTAGACCGGGGAGCCCATCGGCCCCATGACGTCGGTGCCCTTGTGGCTGCGGCCGCCCGACCGTGGGAACCCCCATGAGTCGATGAAGTGCGTCACCCCCGGGTTCAGCGGGCAGGCGTACACCCCCTGCTGCGAGCCGCGGTCGATCGTGCGCTGCCGTGCAGCGATCTCCTCCAGCGCGGACACGGTCGCCGATGCGGCCTCGAGCTCGCCCTCGATCTCGCGCTGCGCGACGTCGAGTTCCTCCGACCGGGCCTCCAACTGCTGTTCCCGTTGGAGGAGCAGTTCACGCGTCTGCTCGAGGCGTACCTGCACGGCCACCGCATCCTGCAACCCGGCGGTCTCACGGTCCTGGATCAGCAGGAAGAAGCTCGCACGCTCGACCCCGGCGTTGGGGCCCTCGGCCGCCAGCAGCGCCTCCATCGTGGAGCCCGCCCCCTGCTTGTAGACCTGCCGGACCCGGTCACTGAGTCGCCCGTCGAGCTCGTCGGCCAACTCCTGCAGCCGTCGCTCCTCGACGTCCAGTTCCTCGATCTCATCGACCAGCTCTTCGATCTGGGCGATCAGCTCCTCGGAGCGATGGGTGAGGTCGTCCAGGTCGGCTTCGAGGCCGCGGACGCGGTCACGTTCGACCTCGAGGTCCTGCGCCACGGCACCGAGCGGCGCGAGAGCCAGGGCGACGGCCACCAGGGCGATCGAAACGGTGCGGACACGGCGCATGGGCGGGGAGACCTCGGGGGAACGGGTGCGGGCAACGAACCGGCGGAGCCGGTGGACCGGCGTGCGACCCATCCGGGCAGCGGTCAGGCGATGCAGCGGTCAGGCGACCCAGCGCGTTCGGCGTGACATCGACGAGACACATCTACTGGACATCGAAAAGGGCCGACGACACCGGTGGCGCCGAAGACCCGTGCGACGGAGGGTAGCCGTGGCCGACCGGCACGGCCACCGGGTCCGGACGAACGGACGCTGGCCGGCGAGGTGATCAGAAGCAGGCGGCGGCCAACCACGGGTAGGGGTTGATGGCCGCGCCGCCTCCGGGATGGAGCTCGAAGTGCACGTGCGGCGCCGAGCGGTCGGCGTTGCCCGACGAGCCGTTGCGGGCGACCAACTCACCCGGCGCCACCCGGTTGCCGACCGCAGCCGCCGGCTCGATCGCGTTGAGGTGCGCGTAGTAGTACACGTTGCCGTCGTCGCCACGCAGGTACAGCCCGAGCCCACCGAGCCGGCTGTTGGAGTGGCGTTGGACGACGCCCGCCGTGATCGCGTAGGTCGGGTGACCGAACGGTGCGAAGACGTCGGTCCCCCGGTGGCTGCGTCCCCCGCTGCGGGGATCGCCCCAGGTGTCCCGGAACCGGAACGCATGGTCGAAGATGCACGCGTAGATGCCCTGTTGCGCCCCTCGGTCGATCCGTCGTTGCCGGGACACCAGGGACCGGATCTGGGCAGCCTCGTCCTGCGCGGCGGCCAGCCGGCCCGACAGGGCAGTCGCCCTAGCATCCAACTCGGCCCTGAGGTCGTCGAGCTCCGCCTCACTGTCAGCGACCAACTCCCGGACCTGGTCGAGCCGGGCCCGGGAGGCCACCGCATCCTCGATGCGCACGCTCTCGCGCCGCTGCAGCGCGGAGACCAGGCCGGCACGCTGCACCGCCGCCTGTGACCCGTCGGAGGCCAACAGCGCCTCGAAGGCGGCGCCGGCTCCCTCCATGAACGTGGTGCGGGCGCGCCGGTTGAGCGCAGCCCGGGCGTCCTGCGCCGCCACTTCGTAGCGCTGTTCCTGCGCGCGGATGTCGTCGAGTTCGACGCGGGCGACCTCGATCTGCGCCCACACCTCCTCGTAGGCGTCGGTCGCGACATCGAGTTCGACCTCGAGACCCTCGACGACGCGCTCCGCATCGTCGAGATCGTCCAGCGTCTGCGCCTGGAGCGGTGCCAGCGGCGGCGCGACGACCGACGCGACCAACAGCACCACGACCACGATGACCGCCGACCTGCGGGAGCGTGGCGGCACGCAGAACCTCCCACGGATCTCGGGCAGCGGACAGAAGGACGCCCATCGCGACGGGCACGGCAACGGGGCAGGACGTCGGCGGGGCTCCACCCGGCCTCCGGCTCCCTCGAGCAGCACGGACCGGCGACGACGTCACGACGGCCCGGGGAAGGGTAGTGACCGGGCCGCACGGCCGCCCCGCACCACGCCGGCGGTGCAGGGCGGGCGGCCCCTGCCGGTTACGCTTCACGGGATGCATCGAGACGGCCGGAGGTAGTGGTGAGCGAGCACCCCGAGCGGGACCGTCCGTGGGTGATCCGCACCTACTCCGGTCACTCCTCCCCCACGGCCTCGAACGAGCTGTACCGCACGAACCTCGCCCGGGGGCAGACGGGGTTGTCGGTCGCCTTCGACCTGCCGACGCAGACCGGCTACGACCCCGACCACCCGTTGGCGGCGGGTGAGGTCGGCAAGGTCGGGGTGCCGATCTCGACGATCGACGACATGCGCACGCTGTTCGACGGCATCCCGCTCGACCAGATGAACACGTCGATGACGATCAACGCCACCGCGATGTGGCTGTTGGCGCTGTACATCGCCGTCGCGGAGGAGCAGGGCGCCGACGTCTCGCAGCTGGCGGGCACCACCCAGAACGACATCTTGAAGGAGTACCTGTCACGCGGGACCTACGCCTTCCCGCCGGAACCGTCGATGCGCCTGACCGCCGACATGATCGCCTACACCGTCGAGCACCTGCCCCGGTTCAACCCCCTGAACATCTGCAGCTACCACCTGCAGGAGGCCGGGGCGACCCCGGTCCAGGAGCTGGCCTTCGCCCTGGCCAACGCCATCGCCGTGCTCGATGCGGTGCAGGAGCGCGGCCAGGTGCCGCCGGAGCGCTTCCCCGAGGTCGTCGGGCGGATCTCGTTCTTCGTCAACGCCGGGATCCGGTTCGTCGAGGAGATCGCCAAGATGCGGGCGTTCGTCGAGCTGTGGGACCGCATCTGCACGGACCGCTACGGCGTGACCGACCCCAAGCTCAAGCGCTTCCGCTACGGCGTGCAGGTCAACTCGCTCGGCCTCACCGAGCAGCAGCCGGAGAACAACATCACCCGCATCCTCATCGAGATGCTCGGTGTCACGCTGTCCAAGGACTCCCGCGCCCGCGCCGTGCAGCTGCCCGCCTGGAACGAGGCCCTCGGTCTGCCCCGGCCGTGGGACCAGCAGTTGTCCCTGCGCATGCAGCAGATCCTGGCCGACGAGACCGACCTGCTGGAGTACGACGACCTGTTCACGGGCTCACCCGTCATGGCCGCGAAGGTGGACGGGCTGATCCAGGAGGCCACCTCGCTGCTGGACGAGGTGCTCGACCGCGGTGGCGCGATGCAGGCGGTCGACTTCATGAAGGGCGAACTCGTCCGCTCCAACGCCGAGCGCCTGCGTCGGATCGAGACCGGCGAGCAGGTCGTGGTCGGCGTCAACGCCTACACGGACGCTGCTCCCTCCCCGTTGGTCGATGAGCAGGGCGGGATCCTCGTCGTCGATGAGACGGCGGAGTCCGAACAGCTGGCACGGCTGCGGGCTGCCCGCGCGGCGCGGGACGACGACGCCGCAGCTGCGGCGTTGGACGAGCTGCGGCGGGATGCGGACTCCGGCGCCAACCTGATGCCGGCCTCGATCGCCTGCGCGAAGGCCGGTGTCAGCACCGGCGAGTGGTCCGAGGTGCTGCGTGAGCGCTTCGGCGAGTACCGCGGGCCCACCGGAGTCGGCGAAGGGGCGATCGCCGGCACGAGCAGCAGCGACCTCGAGGCAGCACGTGCCCGCGTCCGCGCGGTCGAGGGCCGGTTGGGACGCAAGCTGCGCATCCTGGTCGGCAAGCCGGGCCTCGACGGGCACTCCAACGGCGCCGAGCAGGTCGCGATCCGGGCGCGGGACCTGGGCATGGAGGTGATCTACGAGGGCATCCGCCTCACGCCGGCCCACATCGTGCGGGCAGCCGTGGACGAGGACGTCCACATCGTGGGTCTGTCGATCCTGTCGGGGTCACACCTGTCGCTGGTGCCCCAGGTGATCGATGGGCTGCGACGTGAGGGCCTCGACATCCCCGTGGTCGCGGGTGGGATCATCCCATCCGCGGATGCGGCCACCCTGCGATCGGCAGGCGTGGCTGCGGTCTTCACACCCAAGGACTACGGCCTGACCGCGGTGCTGGCCGACGTCGCCGAACTGGCCGTCAGCGACTGACCCCCGTCCGGGCCGCCGGTGGGACGGTTGGATCGGGGTTCGCGTGCAGCTGCGTTCAGGGGCCGAACGCAGTTGCACGCAAACCCCCCGGGGCCGAACGCAGATGCACGGAAACCCCGGGGCGGGGCGCGGGGTGGGATCAGGCCTGGGGGGTGTCGGGGCCGCTGAACCCGCGGTCGACGATCTGCTGTGCGTAGTCGCCCACCGCATCATCGACGTCGGTCTCGCGCAACGTGTCGACCGCCCGCACGAAATCGTTGCCCGTCCGGTTGATGTGCACCGTGTAGCGGGTGAGGTCCCCGAGCACGATCCGCGGGTCGTCCTCGATCGCCGACAGGTAGTCCACCCACGAGTCGAGGTGGAGGACGTAGCTGTCCCGCACGCCCTCGGCGGCCGGTCCGGGTTGCGGCGTGGAGAGCCGTCCCCGGAGCACCTCCAGGTCATCGAGACCCGCACGTGCGGCGGCCTCGATCGCGCTGAGCAGCTCCGCCGGGTCGTCGGGGTCCACGTCACCGCCGAAGGCTTCCTGGGTATCGAGCTGGTACCCGAGCATGACGCGTTCGGACGCGTCGATGTCGAGCAGCAACTCGGCGATGCGGGTGTCGTCCGCATCCAGCACCGCGAGGTCCGGCGCGGTGACCCGCTCCTCAGCCGGGACCTCGCGGTCCGGGCGCTCGCCGGGATCCTCACCCGCCGCCGCACCACCGTCGTCCCGGGCCGTATCGTCCTCCGAGGCACCGTCGCCGGGGGTGCCATCGGCCGCATCGTCGTCATCGCCCGGCTGGTCATCGCCGGGCGCACCGTCGGGATCGTCCGACGCGGAGCCGTCGGCGGGCGCTTCGGCCGCCTCGTCCCCGGTCGACAGCAGGAACGCGCCCCCGACCAGCAGGGGAACGACGAGGAACAGCAGCACGGCCGTCACGGCGCCGACCACGATCCACCGGCGCCGGCGACGACGCGCCTCCCGCTCCCGAACGAACGGAGGTGGTGGAGGCCCGTCGGCGTCCGGGCCGTCGCCGTCGGACATCCCCGGGTAGTGCACGTTCACGCGCGACCCTCACCTGTTGGCCGGCGTCACGGTACCGCCGATCGGGACCGCGACGACCCGGGCCACCCGACGATCCGGGCGGCCCGGGTAGACCGGGCTACGGGCAGATCATCTCGAAGGTCAGCACGCCGCCGTCGGGATGGACCTCCGAGGCGCGCGTCGCATCGTCGGGTTCCAGTTCGAGCTCACCCGAGACCTGCGTGCCATCGGAGGTGACGCCGTCGATGTCCTCGCCGCGAGCCCGATAGCCCTCGCCGTCCCCGATGGTGCCACCTTCGCCATCGAAGAAGATCTCGACGAGGTCCGGTGCGTCGAAGTCGTGGCCATCGCCGTCAGGAGGGAAGCGGACCTGCAGGTTCGGCAGATCAGCACCGCTGGCGCGGATCTGGAAGAGGTCGTCGACGATCTCGTCGCACACGACGCGCGAGAAGGTGTGGTCCTCCCCCATCCAGGATGCGGTCGCCGCTCCGTCTCCACCGTTCACATCATCCTCGTCATCGGCGGGATCGTCGTCCTCAGCAGCGTCCTCGTCCGGCTCGTCCACCGCATCATCTTCCTCGGTGGGCGCCTCGTCAGGTGCGGCGTCCCCGTTCTGGTCGTCAGCGCTCTGGCACCCCATGAGCGCCACCAGCGCGGCGGCGGACAGGACAGTTGCGCGTCGTCGGAAGAACATCTCTCAGCTTTCGTTGCGGTCCGTTTCGGTTCCCACCGCCGGTGTGCGGGCCACCGCCGGACCGCCGCGCTGCTCAGCCCACGGGATAGCCAGCCACCTCCAGCGCCGATGCCAGTTCCGCGACATGCGGATGGCCACGGGTCTCGAGCTCGAGCACCACCTCGACGTAGCCGAGCTGCAGCCGGGGATCCAGGCGATGGTGGTTGACCCCGATGACGTTGGCACGCTGCTCGGCGACCAGGGCCAGGAGCGCTGACAGCCCGCCCGGACGGTCCGGCACCCGCGTCCGCAGCGATGCGTACCGGCCGATGGCGGACAGCCCACCGGTCACCAGGTGCTGCAGGAACAGCGGATCGATGTTGCCGCCGGACACGGTCGCGACGACGGGGAAGTCACCCTCGATGCGACCGGCGATGAGCGCCGCGACGGCGGCCGCGCCGGCCGGCTCGACGACCAGCTTGGCCCGCTCGAGGAGGATCACGACGGCTCGGGACAGCTCCTCGTCGGTCACCGTGACGATGTCGTCGACCAACGATCCGACATGGGCGAGGGTCAGTTCACCGGGACGCTTGACCGCGATGCCGTCCGCGATCGTGGTCGAGACCGGAAGCCGGACGGGCACACCCGCATCCAGCGATGCCGCGAAGGACGCGCAACCGGCCGCCTGCACGCCGATGATGCGCACGTCCGGACGCAGCGCCCGCAGGACCACGGCGATCCCGGACAGCAGCCCGCCGCCGCCCAGACACACCACCACCGTCGCGGCGTCAGGGACCTGCTCGACGATCTCCAGGCCCGCCGTTCCCTGCCCGGCGATGATGTCGTGGTGGTCGAACGGGTGGACGAAGGTCCGCTGCTCGTCTCGGGCGTGGGCCTGCGCCGCATCCATCGCGTCGTCGAAGGACCGGCCGACGAGTTGCACCTCCGCGCCGTAACCGCGGGTGGCCTCGAGCTTCGGCAGGGGCGCGTCGATCGGCATGAACACCGTCGCGGCGACGCCCTGGAGGCCCGCGGCCAGGGCGACCCCCTGCGCATGGTTGCCCGCCGACGCGCACACCACCCCCCGGTCACGTTCATCCGACGGGAGCTGGGCGATCCGGTTGTAGGCACCACGTAGCTTGAACGACCCGGCGCGCTGCAGGTTCTCGCACTTGAGCCAGACCTGACCGCCGGCGAGCTGACCGATCGCGCGGGAGCGCTCGACCGGGGTGCGGTCCACCACCCCTGCCAGTCGCTCGCGTGCCGATCGGACCGCATCGACGTCCACCAGTTGCATCGAACTCCCCTCCGCTGGGTTCGGCGAGCGTAGACCTCGGGGACGCGGCGGGGCAGGGATGTCCGAGCGATCGGAGGGGTCGTCCGGCTCTGGTCACCGATGTTGGCGTGACTACGATCAGCCGGGACATGGACGCCCACCGTCCGTTCCCCGCACCAGGAGACAGCGACCCGATGGCTGAACAGTTCCGTACCGCACACGACACCATGGGCGAGATGCAGATCCCCATCGACGCGCTCTGGGGCGCATCGACGCAGCGGGCGGTGGAGAACTTCCCCATCTCGGGCCAGCCGGTGCCGCTGGAGGTCGTCCACGCGCACGCGATGCTCAAGTGGGCAGCGGCCACGGCGAACGAGGTGACCGGGGCCGTCGACGCCGAGGTCGCGGACGCGATCCGCCGCGCCGCGGACGAGGTCATCGACGGCGAACTCGACGAGCACTTCCCGGTTGACGTGTTCCAGACCGGGTCGGGCACCTCGACCAACATGAACGTCAACGAGGTGGTGGCCAACCGCGCCAAGCAGCTGCTCGGCGAGGAGCTGACGTCGGCCCGCGTCCACCCCAACGACCATGTCAACGCGTCGCAGTCCTCCAACGACACCTTCCCCACCTCCGTGCACGTCGCGGTGGCGCGGGTCGCCAACAACGACCTGCTGCCGGCCCTCGACCACCTCGCCGCCGCCCTGCGGGCCAAGGAGTCCGAGTGGTCCGACGTGGTCAAGTCGGGTCGCACCCACCTGATGGACGCGACCCCGGTCACGCTCGGGCAGGAGTTCGGTGGCTACGCCCGGCAGATCGAGCTCGGACGCCAACGGGTCGAGCGGTCACTGGCGTCGGTCTACGAGCTGGCCCTCGGAGGCACGGCGGTCGGCACCGGCCTGAACTGCCCGCCGGGCTTCGTCGAGCAGGTCATCGAGCTGATCGCGCAACGCACCGAACTGCCGTTCCGCGAGGCCGAGGACCACTTCGAGGCACAAGGTGCGCGCGACGCGATGGTCGAGGTCTCGGGGGCGTTGAAGACCGTCGCCGTGAGCCTCATCAAGATCGCGAACGACGTGCGGTGGATGGCGTCGGGGCCCCGGACGGGGCTCTACGAGATCCAGTTGCCCGAGATCCAACCCGGCAGTTCGATCATGCCCGGCAAGGTCAACCCGGTGATCCCCGAGTCCGTCCGTCAGGTCGCCGCCCAGGTGATCGGTAACGACGCCGCGGTCACGGTCGGCGGGCTGTCCGGTGAGCTCGAGCTCAACGTCATGATCCCGCTGATGGCCCGCAACGTCATCGAATCCGAGACGCTGCTCGCGAGCGTCTGCCGGGTGTTCGTCGACAAGTGCCTGGACGGCACCGAGGCGACCGAACAGGGTCCCGAACTCGTCGAGCGCTCCCTGATGCAGGTGACCGCGTTGGTCCCGGAGATCGGTTACGAACGCTCGGCCGGCCTCGCGAAGAAGGCACACAAGACCGGGCAGACGCTGCGTGAGGTCGCGCTGGAGGACGGCGTGGCCGAGCAGACGTTGGACCGGGTCCTGGACTACAAGCGGATGACGGAGGGCGGGGTCCTGTAGGTCACGGGCCCAACATGGCCTGAGGCACCCGGGTCCGTCGCGCTACAGCTCGGCGATCGCGGCGCTGACGCCCAGCTCCAGTTCGCTCAGGTGGTCGTCGTCCAGCGGCCTGCCATCGGCGTCACGGACGTAGAAGACGTCCATGGCCTCGTGGCCGACCGTCTGGATCCGGGCCACGACGATGTCCAGTTCGAGCTCAGCCAGCGCCATGGCGATGCCGTAGAGCACACCGATGCGGTCCAGCGTCCGGATCTCGATCACCGTCGACCGTCCCGATGGATCCAGCGAATGCAGCACCTGGGTGGGCACCTCGGGCAGCCTCGACACCCGGTGGGCATCCGTCCTGGCCTTGCGGGCCACCCGGGCCCGGACCGCCAGACGACCGGCGGCGGCGTCGGCCAGGTCACCCTCGACCAGCGCCCACCACGACCCGCCGGCACCCTCGGGGGGCTGCACCTTGAACGTGTCGACGGCCAGACCGTCCTCGCGGGCGAAGGCGTCGGCGGCGACGATCGAACCGCCGTGGAGCGACAGCACCCCTGCGACCTTGGCGAACCAGCCGTGCGAATCCAGCGCCACGACATCCAGTTCGTCGAGACCGTCCAGACCGTCCGGATCGTCCTCACCGGGGGTGACGCGCGTGCGGACCTCGCTCGGCCCCGGACGGGAGCTCGCCATCAGGGTGTGGCGGACGACCGCCCGCGGCGACACGGCGGCGGCGTAGCGGGAGGGCAGGGCGGCGAGGTGGCCGCGGACCGCCTCGGGTGAGGAACCGAGCTCCTCGGCGAGCTCCTGCGCGGCGCGCACGGTCACGATCGCGCCTTCGGCAACCTCATCGGGGGGCTTCTCGTCGAGCACGGCTCTCACCTTCGTCACGAGCGTCCGGACCAGGGCGGCGGTCCAGTCGCTCCAAGCGGTCGGGCCCGTCGCGCGACCGTCGGCCGTCGCGAGCAGGTGCAGACAGGACAGCATGGACCGGTCGCCAACCAGCTCGGCGATCTCCTCGGCCAACGCGGGGTCGGTGACGTCACGCTTGCGCGCGGCGTCGGGCAACACCAGGTGCAGGGCGACCATACGACCCACCAGGTCGACGGTTGCCTCCCCGGCCCCCATGCGCTCGGCCATGGCACGGGCGACGGGGATCCCCGTCTGACTGTGCGGCTCCCCGAACGCCTTGCCGACGTCGTGGAACAGCGCGCCGAGCAGCAGGCCCTCGCGATCCCGGACCTCTTCGAGCGCCTCGGTCGCCCACGGCTCGCGCCGGACGAGGTCCCCGAGCTCTGCGGCGGTGTGCCAGGCATGCCGGTCCAGCGCGTAGCAGTGGAAGGGGTTTCGTTGCGCCCGGCCACGCAGCGGTGCCCACTCCGGAAGGATCGCCGTGAGGATCCCGACGTCGTCGAGCTCCGCCAGTCCTGGCAGCGATATCCGACCCCGCCAGAGCACGCCGACGAACCGTTCACGGTCGCGGTCGGTCCAGACCCATCCGACGTCGTCGTTCGCGGCATGTGCGCGCAGTCGCGACGCGCTGCCGCGGTCGAGCACGGCTCCGGAGTCGGCCAGCGCAGCGAGCAGACGACTCGGCAGATCGGGCGTCGACGCCGGCAGGTCGACCGGCAGACGCAGCACGCCGTCGACCAGCTCGAACCCGTCGACCGTGTCCTGCGTCGGCCGGCCACGGCGCCGCTTCCCGCGGGCGAGGTCCGCATCGATCAGCGCCCAGGCGCGCCGGTGCACGTGGTTGACGCTCCGCGCGGCAAGGAACAGGCCGTTGAGGAGCTGGTGCGGGGCGAGGTCGTGCTCGTCGTGATCGCTGAAGCCGAGCTGCTGGGCGACCTTCTCGTGCAGGTCCATGCGCAGCACGTCGGTCTTGCCGGCGACCAGCTGCAACGCCACGCGTGCGGCCAGCAGCCGGTCCTCCGCGTCGGCCAACCGGGGGCGGTCGGGAGCACCGAGGTAGCCCGCCGGGACCAGCGGATCCAGGCCGGCGCTTCCGACGAGTGCGGCCGCCGCCCACCGCAGCGACTGGATGTCGCGCAACCCGCCGGCACCATCCTTGAGATCGGGCTCGAGGACCTCTGCGGCGTCACCGGCCTTGTCGCGTCGGGTGCCGTCCGCGCGCCGGAGGGTGGCCAGGAACCGGTCCGGACGTCGCCGCAGACGACGGATCGACTCCACCCGGACCAGCTGCGCGAACCCGGCGTCGCCGGCGATCGTCCGCAGGTCGAGCATCGCGGTCGCCGTATCCAGGTCATCGATCGCGCCCAGGGACTCGCGGCGATCGCGCACCGCGTAGCCGACGGTCAGGCCGGCGTCCCACAGCGGGTAGATGATCTCACGGACGGCTTGTTCCAGGACCGACTCGGGGAGCCGGTCGTGCAACAGGAGCAGATCGACATCGGAGGCCGGGCACATCTCGCGGCGGCCGTAGCCACCCAAGGCGATGACCGCGAAGCGGTGTCGAGCGAGGACCGGGGCGGACAGTTCGACCAGACCCGCATCGATGGCGTCCGCCCAGGCATGACACCAGCCCCGGCCGGGAGGGGGCCCGTCCTGGGCGAGCCCGGCCGACGTCGCCTTCAGCCGGGCGACGATCGCCGCTGGATCGCAGGCGTCGAGGTCCGATTCGGACCCCGACGCCGTCCCGGCCGACCTGTCCGACGGATCTACGTCGGAGGGGGTCGACCCAGGCCTCACAGAGCCTCCGCATCCTCCTCGGCGGTCCGGATGCGCACAACCCGGTCGACGGTGGTCACGAAGACCTTTCCGTCGCCGACCTGTCCGGTCTGTGCCTGCTTGACGATCGCATCGATGACGCCGTTGACCTCCTCGTCGGAGGTCAGGATCTCCAGCTTCACCTTCGGTACGAACTCGATCGCGTACTCAGCGCCGCGATAGACCTCGGTGTGGCCGCGTTGGCGACCGTAGCCGCGGACCTCGGACACGGTCAGGCCCTGCACCCCCAGTTCCTGCAGGGCCTCCTTCACCTGATCCAGCTTGTGTGGCTTCACGATGGCCGTGACGAGCTTCACGTCGTCCTCCTTGTTCTCGACCATCTGTGGTCGAGCCGTTGGCGTCAACCAGCAGGGTGGCGTACCACCCGCGGTGGCGGTGATCCTCGCGGGCCGGCATCACAGAGCAGTGTCGTGATCGTTTCGACCCGGTTACGCCCGCATCCGGGGATCGGACATCCCGATCCCATCATCCCAGAACGACCACCGAGGCCGTGAATCCGTGCAGTTCGCTGCGGTCGCCGACCGGGCCGATCTCGCCGGCGCAGAACGCTCCCGCGACCGGCCCACCGAGCTCCCGACCGACCAGCGTGACGTCGTGGTCCGGCGCCCCGAACAGCCGGCGACCCCGACCGTTGCACGTGAACAGCAGCCCTCCCTCAGCGGGGCCGACCCCGGCCATGCGGCGCTGGAGATCGTCGGTCGCGGACCGCCCGTCACGGACCTGGAACTGCACGACCTGACCGATCTCGATCAGATCGCCGACGGTGATCGAACCCGCGTCCGGATCGATCCCGAGGACCCCACGGATGCGGAAATCGCCGGTGAGGTAGTGGTCCTGTTGATGGTCCACCACCAGGCCGAGGTGCAACCCCCCGGTCCGCAGGAGCTCACGGTCCTGCGCATCGACCTCCTCGAGCAGTGCCTGCAACCTCGAGGTAGCTGGCTCTCCGGCCAACTCGAGGATCCGGTTGCGTTCCGCGGCCGTGACCGTCAGCGGGGTCCCGACCGGACGACAGCCGTGCGAGACGATGGTGCGCACGGCGGCTGCGGGCAACACCACACCGACGGCCCCGTCCTCGTGGATCCGGCCGTCGAGCAGCAACCGCGACTGCCCCGACCCCCCGGAGACCAGCCCTCCGACGATGCGGTGTCCGGGGCGCTGATCACCGATCCGGGTGATGACCTCGGTCGCCGGGAACGAGAACGGATCGGCGAGGACGAGCGTGACCTCATCGAGCTGCGGGTCCGGCCAGCCGGCGACCGCGATCCCGCCGTCCGGCGTCCGGACCGACCAGGACCGGAAGGCCTGCGGCTGCGCCCCGTCGAGGTCGGCCGCCCAGACGCTGACGCCCGGTCCGGCCTCCACCTCCTCATCCGGGCCAACCACACCCTGCGCGACCGCACCGACGATGACGCCGGGCTCCAGGCGGGCCTCGACGGCCGCGGCGATCGAGGCCATCTCATCGGCGTGGTCGGCGGTCGCGAACACCACGACCAGATCGCAACCGACCCCGATCCGGGCACCGACGTTGTCCGCGGCCTCGGCGGCGGCGATACCCCCGTCACCGGCACGCGACAGAGCGGCGGCAACGTGCATCAGCGAACCTCCTGGATGTCGGGTGCGCGGCGCAGACAGCACGAGCGTAGGGCCCCAAACCCGCAGTTCGCGCGCTCGGCGCACCCACCCACCCCAATCTCGCGCGAAGGACGCACGGTCAGGCACATCGAGGGGCACTTGGGGGTTACAACTACACGGACGGCCTGCCCCTGGCCGTCACGGCACATCACCATGTTCGACGCCCCATCGAACGATGTGCCGGCGATCGTTCCTCTTGAGGACGATCGTGCGCCGGTCGACGCCGTGCCCCGCGCGTCCCGGCTTACGGACCCCCGGCTTCGCCGGGGGTCCGTTCTTTGTGCCGGAAACCACCGGGAGCCCGCCGTGTCGGCGGGCTCCCGGTGGTGCCGTCGCTCTCGCTGACCGGCCCCGGGCCAGCCAGCGCCGACCGGCCTCAACCGAGTCGCTCGATCATCAGCTGGGCGGCCTCGGAGGGGTTCATCGCCACCGAGATCCCGTAGCCCTCGAGGAGTTCCTTCTTCTCGGCCGCGGACTCGCCGCCCTCGCCACCCTCCTTGACGATGGCACCGGCGTGGCCCATCTGCTTGCCCTCCGGGGCCTCGAAGCCGGCGATGTAGCCGACGACGGGCGTGTCCGGGATGTTGTCCCGGATCCACTGGCCGGCGAGCTGTTCCTCGGCGCCGCCGATCTCGCCGACGAACGCGATCGCATGGGTGTCCGGATCGGCGGCGAAGGCCTCGATGACGTCCAGGAACTGCGTCCCGATGACGGGGTCACCACCGATCCCCACACAGGTCGAGATGCCGATGCCGGCCTCTGCCAACTCGTGCATGATCTGGTAGGTCAGGGTGCCGGAGCGGCTCACCAGCCCGACGTTGCCAGGCATGGTGGTGTCGGCCGGGATGATGCCGACGTTGGACTTCCCGGGCGAGATGATGCCCGGACAGTTCGGTCCCACCAACCGGACCCCGCCGCGCCGCACGACCGTGTCGTAGACCTCGGTCATGTCGTGGACCGGGACCCCTTCGGTGATGGTGATGATGGTCTCGATGCCGGCTTCGTAGGCCTCGAGGATCGCACCCTTGGTGAACGGGGCGGGAACCATCACCATCGAGGTATTGGCACCGGTCGCCTCGACCGCCTCCTTGACGGTGGCGTGCACCGGCAGGTCGAGTTCCTCCCAGGTGGTGCCACCCTTCTTGGGGTGGATGCCGGCGACGACTTCGGTGCCGTAGGCCTGGTTGCGCTTGGCGTGGAACGTGCCCTGGGCGCCGATGCCCTGGACGACCACCTTGGTGTTCTCGTCGATGAAGATGCTCATGTGATGCTCCTGTGCGCCGCTGCGGGCGCCGTCGTCTGCGTCGGGCGGCTCAAGCCTGCGCGGCCAGTTCGACCGCCTTCGCGGCGGCGTCCTGCATCGTCGCGGCGGCGACCACGCTCGCGTGGCCAGCTTCCTCGAGGAGGCGGCGTCCCTCCTCAGCGTTCGTGCCGTCCAACCGCACGACCAGCTTCTGCGGGAAGTCGCCCAGGCGGCGGGTGGCCTCGATGATCCCGTTGGCGACCTCCTCGCCGCGGGTGATGCCCCCGAAGATGTTGATGAACACGCTCTTGACCGAGGGGTCCTTGAGCACCAGCCCGAGCGACTCGGCCATCGCGTCCGCGGAGGCGCCACCACCGACGTCCAGGAAGTTCGCCGCTCGTCCGCCGTTCTGCGCGACCACGTCCAGCGTCGCCATGACCAGGCCCGCGCCGTTGCCGAGCACACCAACCTGGCCGTCGAGCTTGACGTACTGGATGCCCTTCTCCTTGGCCTCGGCCTCCAGGGGGTCGTCCGCGTCGATGCCCGGGATCTGCCATTCGGCGTAGCCGTCGTGGCGGAAGGCGGCGTTCCCGTCGAGGGTCACCTTGGAGTCGAGCGCGATCACCGAATCGTCGGGACGACGGATCAGGGGGTTGATCTCCGCGAGCGTGGCATCCTCGTCGCGGTAGGCGTTGAACAGGGCGACGAGCAGGTCGGCGGCACCGTCGAGCACCTCGGCCGGCAGGTTCGCCTGGGTCACGATCTCCATCGCCGTGTCGCGGGACAGCCCGGCGACCGTCTCGTGGGGCGACAGGGTCCGCTTGACGACCGCATCCGGGTTGGTGCGGTTGACCTCCTCGATGTCGACCCCGCCCTCCTTCGAGCAGATCACGAGGTGACCCTTGCTGACCCGGTCGTGCATGACCGAGAGGTAGTACTCCTCGGCGATGTCACTGGCCGGCTCGACGTACACGACGTTGACCGTGTGCCCCTTGATGTCGAGGCCCAGGATCGATCCGCCGTGTTCACGTGCCTCCTCGACACTGCTGGCGAGCTTGACCCCGCCGGCCTTCCCACGCCCACCGGTCTTGACCTGGGCCTTGACGACCACCGCGGACGCGCCGTCCGCGAAGGCGGCTTCAGCGCCGGCGACGACCTCATCGACGGTGCGACAGATCGCGCCGACCGGGGGGACGGGGACGCCGTTGCGTCCGAAGAGCTGCTTGCCTTGGAACTCCACGAGGTCCATGGAGGGATCCTTCGGTCGAGGGTTTGCGGGGAACGTGTGGTGCGGGTCGTGCCGTGCGGGGGGGACGTGCAGGAAGATCGGCGGGATGCTCGGAGCTAGGAGACGTGATCGGGGACGTGATCGGCGACCCAGGCGGTGATCGTCGCCATCGGGGTCCCGGGCGTGAAGATCTCCGCGACACCCTGCTCCTTGAGCGTCTCGATGTCCTGCGCCGGGATGATGCCGCCGCCGAACACCACGACGTCACGGGCGCCCGCCTCCCGCAGGAGCGCGACGACCTTGGGGAACAGCGTCAGATGGGCGCCGGAGTGCACCGACAGGCCGATGGCCTGGGCATCCTCCTGCAGGGCCGCGGACACGATCTGCTGCGGGGTCTGGTGCAGGCCGGTGTAGATGACCTCCATACCCGCGTCCCGCAACGCACGCGCGACGACCTTGGCCCCTCGGTCATGACCATCGAGCCCAGGCTTGGCTACGACGACGCGGATCGCCATCGGCGTGCCACCCTCCTGTCAGGCCGCGGGCCGGGCTCTCGAGATGGTTACGAACCGTGTGCCCCGCGGCCTGCCCGAGGATAGTCGGGGT
This sequence comes from Nitriliruptoraceae bacterium, assembly GCA_007136095.1. Classification (GTDB taxonomy): domain Bacteria; phylum Actinomycetota; class Nitriliruptoria; order Nitriliruptorales; family Nitriliruptoraceae; genus CSSed11-175R1. Next base: position 2,890 of record SLHP01000088.1, on the reverse strand, counting down.
CGGACACCCGTTGAAAAGTGAGGCACCGCCGCGGCCCCTTCGGCGTCGTGCCTGCGATGGTCGTGGGCGGTTGGCGCTGCGGTGCGAGGTACCGTCCCCGGGATGAGCCAGGCTCCTCCCGGCGCCGGTGATGATCCGGCCGACCGTCCCGAATTCGGCCCCTCCGGCTACCTGCCCGAGCGGGCAGCCAAACGCGCCCGCAAGATCGTGCTCCGGGCTCCCCTGGGTGCGCAGTGGATCGTCGGGGCACTGGTCGCGGGTGCCCTCGTCGTGGTCGCCGGGGTGCTGTTCCTCCAGAGCGGCGACGCCCCGCCACCGGAGCCCTGGGTAGCGGTCGCCGAGACTTCTGAACTCGGATCCAGCCGATACGACGCGGACATCGACGCGCTCATCGTGACCGCGGGCGGACGGGCCCGAGCGTTCGCCGGCGCCGTCGACGTCGAGTACTGCGCCGCCAGCAACCGGCTCGAGTCGCTCGACGGCGGCGTGTGGGCGCTCACCGGCCGGGGCCTGGACGGCACGCCGTCACTGGATGAGCACCCGACGCTGGTGTCCGCAGGCGTGCTCTACGTCGACCCGACCCGCCGCGCACCCGCCCCGGAGCCGATGGACGACCCGGTCGAGCGCGGCTGCACCTGACCCGCAACCCGCCGGCTGACCGTTCCACCCGCCGATGACGTACGATATCGTTTTGATAGCCATCCGCGGCGACGTTGGCGGCAACGGAGATGGAGCCATCATGGGCGACCTGCTGATCCGAGGGATCTCACCTGAAACGCACGACGAGCTCAAGCGACGCGCGCAGCAGGACGGCGTCAGCCTCCAGACCTACGTCGCCCGCCTGCTCAAACGCGCCACGACGGTTCCGTCGCTGGCCGACTGGGTCGAACAGCTCGAGGAGCTCCCAAGACATCGCGAAGCCTCCGGTGCGCAGGCCGTTCGCGATGCCCGCGACGAGCTGCCGTGATCTACGTCGTGGACGCATCCGCGATCGTCGACCTGCTCATCCGCAGCGATCCCGGGGAGCGCGTTCGGCGACGTCTGTCCGCTGACACCCATGCGGCACTGGTCACCGTGGCACATCTCGGTGCCGAGGTCTTCTCCGGCCTTGCTCGGCTCCACCGCGCAGGTGAGGTGACGGCCGCCGAGGTCGAGCAGTTGCTGCGTCGGCTGGCACGCCTGGACGTCCGTCGCATGCCCATCAACGGCGAGCTGTTGGCAGCGGCATGGCGGTTGCGCGACAACGTCTCCGCCAGGGATGCGCTGTACGTCGCAGCTGCCCGCGGTCTTGGCTGTTCGCTCCTGACGACCGATGAGCGTCTCGCACGGGCGATACCAGACCTCACAGCGGAGGGCCTCACCTGACGACGACCACCTCGGATCGTTCGGGCCTCACGTCGTCGGACAACGCCATCAGACGTGCGCCGCACGGAACAACGGGTCTCCGGACCGCACCAGCGCTTCCGCAGGAACGCCCGGACCCCTGGACCTTGCTGCAACCGTGGCAGGAGGCAGGAACTCGCAGACGTTGGCCGCCCATCAGCTTGCGACTGGATGCCCCGCCTGCCGCAAACATATACTGACTGAGTGGCGTGTATCCGGAGGCGACGATGACGAAACGGCTCATCGATGTGGACGACGACGTCCTGGAGGCTGCGCGGCGTGTCCTGGGCAGGGACACCATCAAAGACACGGTCAACTCTGCCCTCCACGCCAGCGTGCAGGCCGCCGAGCGCCGACAACGCGTGGACCAAGCGGCGCTGAAGAGATTCGCTGCGGCCTCACGTGATCTGCTCGACGAAGACGTGATGACCGACGCGTGGCGCTGGTGACCGAGCTCGAAGTCGGCTACTCGGCCCGCTCCAGCCAGGACTACGCCGCGACGCGCCAGGACCTGCTCGATCTGCTCATTCCGGTGGCGATGCCCGTACGCGCCGAGGAGCGGGCCCGTGAACTGCAGCGCGACCTGGTGACCCGGGGGCAGCATCGCGGCGTGAGTGTCCCCGATCTCGTGCTGGCTGCCATCGCAGACATCGAGGAACTCACCATCCTGCACGACGACGCCGACGTCGACCTGATCTCCGATGTCATCGGTCAGCACACCGAGTGGGTCGTGCCGCGCGGCAGCATCCACTGACCGTCGGGGAACGGCCCCCGGCCCGCTCGGACGACGCTCTCCGCACATCGTCTGCCGAGGCGTGCCGAGTGGGATGGCATCCTCGGTGCGTGGCTGTCCGGGTACTTGAGGGTCAGGCGGCGTCGTCGACGGACCCCGTGGTCATCAGCTGATCGAGCCGCTCGAGGGTGGCCTTCATCCCCTTGAGGTTGCGCTTGGGGTAGCGGGCGAGCTCCAGGGCCAACGGAGACTTCGCCCGTGACCAGTCGAAGGTCTCGGTGACCTCCGTGCCACCGTCAACGTCCTTGAACTCGTAGCGCCACCGGTGACCGCCGAAGTGCCGCCACGCGATCCGCTCACCCTCCTCGAACTCCACCACGGTGTTGGTGATCTTGTAGGGCGCGCCGATCTTCATGTCCATCCCGAAGGTGGCGCCCTTCTCCAGGCGTTCCGGGCCGCTTTCACGCGACTGCTGCACGGTGCCGGAGCCGTCGATCAAGGAGTGTTTCGCGGGGTCGGCGATCACATCGAAGATCGCCTGCCGGTCAGCCGCGATGACGCGACTCGTCGAGATCTGTCGTTCCTTGGCCATGGGGTGTCCTTCCACAGGGACGTCGAGGTGGTTCGGTCCGGCGCGGCGCGCCGGGTTGGTCGGTGCCCGAGCAGGGTTTGCGTGCAGGAGCGTTCAGGGGGTGAACGCGGATGCACGCAAACCCCTCGGGCGGGGCGGGTGCGGCTGGGTTTGCGTGCAGGAGCGTTCAGGGGGTGAACGCG
>SLHP01000231.1 GCA_007136095.1 Nitriliruptoraceae bacterium | reverse complement strand
CGACAGCGCGATGGCGTTCGGTGAGGTGTTCGCTCATCAGCAGGTGGGGCATGGCGACCGGATCGAGGTCGGGCCGATGCTGTGCTCGTTCGCCCGGAGCCTCCACCCGCCGCCGACCGTGTCGACCCGGATCGAGGTCGACGGCACCACCGTCGTGTATTCCTCGGATTCCGCGGGCGGCGACGACCTGGTCGACATCGCGCGTGGCGCGGACCTGTTGCTGTGCGAGGCGACGTGGGCCGGTGACGCCGAGGACCACCCACCGGGGGTGCACCTGACCGGCCGTGGCGCCGCGCACATCGCTCGCGAGGCGGAGGTCGGCCGGCTTGTGCTCACCCACATCGCGGGAGGGACCGACCGTGACCGGGTGCTCGCCGAGGCGCGCGAGGTGTTCGACGGCCCCGTCGAACTCGCCGAGGACCTGGCCGTCTACGACCTCCCGTAGTTGCCGCGTGCCGATGAGATCCCGTGGCGCGTCGACGATCCGTGACGCCCCGGCCCACGACTACGGTACGGCCATCGCAGCAACCGGTCGCCCCGCGTCCACCGCACGTCTTGCTCCCTTCCCGCCCGGCCCGAAGCGCGCCGCCCTGCTCCGGTCTCCACCCCCGACCCGTGAGGTTCCCCCATGACCTGTGCCATGACCCGTGCCGACGGACGCGCCCCCGATCAGCTGCGCCCCGTCACGATCGAGGTGGGCGCACAACGTCACCCGGCGGGCTCCGCACTGGTGCGCTTCGGGGAGACCCACGTGCTGTGTGCTGCGTCGGTCGAAGAAGGGGCACCGCGGTTCCGTGATCGGAAGGGCTGGGTCACGGGTGAGTACGCGATGCTGCCCGGCTCCACCAACACCCGCTCCCGACGTGAGCGCACGGGACCAGGCGGGCGCTCGAAGGAGATCGAGCGTCTGATCGGACGATCGCTCCGCGCGGTCGTGGACCTCGATGCGCTGCCGGACATCACCGTGACCGTGGACTGCGATGTGCTGGAGGCGGATGGTGGCACGAGGACCGCGGCCATCACCGGCGGTTGGGTGGCACTGGCGGCCGCCCTCGAGGAACTCGGCCACGGGAGCGCGCTGACCGGACAGATCGCGGCCGTCTCCGTCGGGGTGATCGATGGTGAGCCGCGACTGGACCTGCCCTACGAGGAGGACGTTCGAGCGGAGGTGGACATGAACGTGGTTGCGACCTCGGACGGGCGGCTGGTCGAGGTCCAGGGAACCGCCGAGGGGGCCCCGTTCGATCGCGGCGCGCTCGATCAGCTCCTGGACCTCGCCCTGCAGGGGTGCGAGGAACTGTTCGCCCTGCAGCGCCAGGTGGTCGGTGGATGACCGCGCCACGTCGGTTGGTCGTTGCGACGGGCAACACCCACAAACTCGAGGAGATCCGCAGCATCCTCGCTGCAGCCGGCGTCGACGCCGATCTCCGCTCCATGCGCGAGTACGGGGTGCCGGAGCCGATCGAGGATGGTGCGACGTTCGAGGCCAACGCCCTGATCAAGGCCCGGGCCTGCGCCACCACCACCGGACATCCGTCGATCGCCGATGACTCGGGCCTGGAGGTCGATGCCCTCGATGGTGCGCCCGGCGTGTTCAGCGCTCGCTACGCCGGCGACCCCAGCGACGACGCCCGCAACAACGCCAAGCTCGTCGCGGAGCTCGCCGAGGTCCCTCCGGAGCGCCGGACGGCGAGGTTCGTGTGTGCCGCCGCCATCGCGATGCCGGACGGTCCGCAAGCCGTCGTCCGTGGTGCCATCGAGGGACGCATCGTCGACCCGCCACGCGGTGACAACGGGTTCGGCTACGACCCGTTCTTCGAACCGGTCGGGCCGGCCGCCGATGGTCGGACGACCGCTGAGATGACGGCCGCGGAGAAGGATGCCATCAGCCACCGCGGTGAGGCGTTCCGCGCGCTCTGTCCCCACCTCCGGGCGATCCTGGGCAACTGAGGTTCCCGATCACCCGATCGCATCGTCCAGCTGTTGGAGTGCGGCACGGGCGAGTTCGACCTGTTCCGGTTCCGGTCGGTCGTGGAGTGCGGCCATGGCGGCGGCGGCGAGCTGGGCCTGTTCCTCGTCGAGCCGGACGGTGCGGTCGATCCGCTGTGCGCCGAGCTCAGGGGTGATGGGGTCACCGCCGTCCTCTGTGAGTCGGTCGAGGACCTGGTCCACCTGGTCGTGGATCTGCTGCCACTCCGGATCGTCGGTGTGGTCGCTGGCCAATTCCCGGGTCTCCTGTAAGGCCTGGATCAAGGTGAAGATCGGTGGCTCCTTCGAACGGTTACCACGCACCGTGCTTCACCGGACGTCGGGAAGCAAGTGGGTGACGTGAAGCCCGATGATGCCGGACCCGTACCCTGCGCGACCATGACCCCAACCCCCGCTCCAGCGGCGCCGCCACTCCGTCGCCTCTGGCGGTACGCCGGGGGGCATCGGCGTGACGTGATCGTCGCTGCCACCTGGTCGATCCTCAACGCGATCCTGGACATCGCACCGCCCTTCCTCATCGGGATCGCGGTGGACATCGTGGTCGTGCAGGAGGGCTCGTTCGTCGCCCGCATCAGCGGTGTCTCGGACCTGCGCGGCCAGTTCCTGGTGCTCGGCGGCCTGACGGTCGTGATCTGGCTGTTGGAGTCACTGACCGAGTACCTCGCCGACGTCCGGTGGCGCAACCTCGCCCAGTCCATCCAGCACGACGCGCGGATGGATGCGTACACCAACGTGCAGGACCTCGACCTCGCCGCCTTCGAGGACCGGTCGACCGGATCGTTGTTGTCCGTGCTGAACGACGATGTCAACCAGTTGGAGCGCTTCCTGGATCGGGGGGCCCAACAGATCCTGCAGGTCGCGACCTCGGTGCTGCTGATCGGCCTGACCTACCTGATCCTGTCCCCGGTCATCGGTCTGCTCGCGTTCCTGCCGGTCCCGATCGTGCTGTGGGTGACGCTGCGCTACCAGCGACGGCTCGAGCCGAAGTACGCCGCCGTTCGCGAGCAGGTCGGGGCCGTCAACGCTGCGCTCAACAACAACCTGGGTGGGATCGCCACGATCAAGGCCTTCGGTGCCGAACCGCGCGAACGCGAACGCATCCGCCAGGAGTCGCAGCGCTACCGCGAGGTCAATCGGGAGGCCATCCGGCTGTCCAGCGCGTTCGTCCCCCTGGTCCGGGTTGCGATCCTGGCCGGGTTCACCGCGATCCTGATCCTGGGTGGCCTGCAGGCGATCGACGGTCGGCTGGAGGTCGGCGCATACAGCGTCATGGTGTTCATCGTGCAGCGGTTGCTGTGGCCGCTGACGCGCCTCGGCGAGACCTTCGACCTCTACCAACGCGCGATGGCCTCGACACGACGCATCCTCGACCTCATCGAGCAGCCCATCGGCCTGACCGACGGCACCGAGGCACTGCCTGCGGTCGCCGGCGAGGTCCGCTTCGATGGCGTGCGCTTCGCCTACGACCGCCGTTCGGCCGAGGCCGCGTCCTCGGACACGTCGGCCGCCCCCATCGAGGTGCTCCGCGGCGTCGATCTGCACGTCCCGGCTGGTCAGACCCATGCGATCGTGGGCTCCACCGGTGCCGGGAAGTCGACGATCGTGAAGCTCCTACTGCGCCTGGAAGACGTCACCGACGGGGTCGTCAGCGTCGATGGTCACGATGTGCGCGATGTGCGGACGGCGGACCTGCGCAGCGCCTGCGGCCTCGTCAGCCAGGACGTCTTCCTGTTCCACGGCAGCGTCCGGGAGAACCTGGTGTACGGCGCTCCCGATGCCAGCGACATCGAGGTGGCACGTGCGGCCGAACTCGCGGAAGCGCACGAGTTCGTGCTCGCGCTGCCCGAGGGGTACGACACGGTGGTGGGGGAGCGCGGGGTGAAGCTGTCCGGCGGCCAGCGCCAGCGCCTGTCCATCGCCCGCGCCATCCTGCGCGATCCGGCCATCCTCCTGCTCGACGAGGCGACCTCTGCGGTCGACAACGAGACGGAGGCCGCGATCCAACGGTCGCTCGTGCGGGTCGCGCAGGACCGCACCACGATCGTGATCGCCCACCGCCTGTCGACCGTGCGCCACGCTGACCGGATCCACGTGCTCGAGGACGGCCGCGTCGTGGAGGCCGGAACACACGATGAACTGGTCGCCAGCGACGGGCGGTACGCGGCCTTGTGGCGGGTGCAGACCGGCGAACTCATCGACGTCGCTCCCGCAGCGTCAGCGTCGGACCCCGCTTCGGCCGCGGTCCCTACTCCCGAACGATCTGCCTGCCGCTGATCGACGCGACGTCGATCCGGACCCAGAAGAAGTTCTCATCGGGCAGTGCCCATGGTTCGAAGGGCAGCGCGAACAGGGCTTCCTTCACGTCGGGGTCGGTCACGATCGACGCCTCGCCACGCGCCAGCACGCTCCAACCCACCCGGGCCTCCTCGTCGCCGCCGTCGGCCTCGATCGCCACGGTTCCGGACGCGGCCGCTGTGCCGAGTTTCGATCCGGGGGCCGTCCGGAAGAAGATCGCGTCGTCGTACAGGAGCACGTTGATCGGCAGGATCGACGGCGCGCCGTCCGCGATGAATCCGATCCGAACCCACGGCGCCGCTCCCAGGAGTTCGACGCACCGCTCCGGATCGAGCGAGACGAGGTCGCCGGGTCGTGGGGGTCGCTCCATGGCGGGGTCCTTGTCGATGGGCCGTGGTCGAGCCTACGCGGCGGTCGTGCACGCGCCACATCTGCGCCGTCGCGCCTACCAGGGCGCGAGGGGACGGATGCGCTTGTCGCGCGCCGGGTCCACGGGCGCGACCAGCAGGGCGGGGATGGCCGTGACCAGCAGCGCCGCGGAGCGGCCGACGCTCGTCGCCAGGACACCGAACAGGCTCGGCCCGATGATGAACCCGGCCGCGATGAACACGATGACCAGGGTGAAGCCGGTGGTGGGTCGGTCGGAGAAGACCTGCTGACTCCACATCACCAACAACGCGAACGCGGTCGTGAAGCCCACCCCGAACAGCCCAGCCGATCCGAGAGCGGCCAACGTCGAGCCGGGCGCGAGAAGCAGCACCAGGGTCGATCCGCTGACCAGGACCAACATCAGCGCCAGGGGTCCGCCTCGCCCGAAGCGCTTGACGATACGGCCGGCGAAGGCGCCGATCGCAGCGCCGGAGATCCCCAGGGTCGCCCACATCGCCGGACCGATCCATGCCTCCAGGCCGGCGGCCTGGACGGTCTCCGGAGCGTACGAGAAGTAGGCGCCAGACGTGATCGACAACCCGAACGCCACGAGGAGCAGCGGTCTTGAGTGGCGGGTGAAGAACCACGCCAGCCGGGGCCACCTGTTGTCGACGACCGGCCCCATCGCGTCTGGCCGTAGCACCCGCCAGGACGCTGCGGCCGCGACCAGCCCGATCGCCGCGAACGTCCACCACACGGCCCGCCACTGCTCGCCCGTCGCCAGCATGAGTGCACTGGCGACCAGGAGCCCGGCGGGAGAGCCGGCATTCACCAGGGCGAGGGCACGACGGCTGCCCGCCTGCGGGACCTGGCGGGCGACCGCATCCGAGAACGGCGCCCAGGATCCGCCGGCGCTCGTCCCGGCCGCGATCAGGCCCACAGCCAGCAGTGCCGGACCAGATGCCGAGGCGATCACGGCCGCGCCGACGGCCAGCAGCAGACACCCGGTCACCACGGGGGTGCGAGGTCCGTATCGGGCTGTGAAGACGCCGGTGGCGACGGTGGCCACCAGGTAGCCGGCCTGCGCTCCGCTGGCGTAGAAGCCGAGCACGTCCAGCGATAGGTCGAACTCCTCTTCGAAGCTCGGGACGAACAGTCCGTAGGCCAGCCGTCCGATGCCGTACGTCGCCACCAGTGCCAGGAGACCGGCTCCGCCCACACGGGAACTCTCGTTGAAGGGCACGACGAACCTCATCCACGGTCGGGCACGGCGCTGCAGGAACCGTTGTCCAGCACCACCGTACGGTCCCGTCGCCGACGCAGGGATCCCCGGTTGTCGACGGTGGTGGAACCTCTGCGAACGTCGTCGGGGTGCTCGATATTTCTGCGACCCGGTGTCCGCCACCACAACCCCTGCCCCGCTGGGGCGGTCGCGGTCTGCGACCGCGCCAGCGGTACCCGTCGTGCTGGAGGGGGCCGAAGGACCATCATGATCCGAGCCGATCGGGTCTGGTCAGGACACGGACGGCCCGTCACGCTTGAGACAGGTTGCCCACGGTGGCCCACCACGGTGGCCCACGTGGCCGACGTGGCCCACGAGGAGAGCCGACCGGTGTCACCGCGAGGAAGGCAGGAGCATGGCAGGGATCTGCGACCGAAGCGAATGCCCTGCGACCGCGCTGCACGACTTCGTCGTGCACGGGCAGGACTTCCACTTCTGCGGACACCACTGGGCCGAGCTGAGCCCCACCCTGCGTGCCGGGGGTTCCTCGTGGGATGTTCCCGTCCTGGGGTCCTCGGATGAACGATCCTCGGCGGGCGACGACGACCGGCTCCGGTCCGGCCGTCGCCGTTCGGCCGCCCGGGATCGCTAGCGCGGCAGGGGGTGGGACCATGTCGAGCGATGTGCCGGCGGTGGCCCTGTCGGCCGAGTCGCCGGCCCGCTGGCGGGTGGAGCGTCAGGGGATGATGCGCGTCCCCGGGGTGCTGTTCGCCTCCGAGGCGCTACTGCCTGATGTCCACGACGACCGGAGCCTGGAGGAGGTCGTCAACGTGGCGACACTCCCCGGCATCGTGCAGGCCAGTTACGCGATGCCGGATGTCCACTGGGGCTATGGCTTCCCGATCGGTGGTGTCGCCGCGACCGACGTCGCCGATGGTGGCGTGGTCTCACCCGGTGGTGTGGGCTTCGACATCTCCTGTGGCGTGCGGTTGCTCGCGAGCCCGCTCACCCGGGACGACCTGGGTGAGCGTTTGGGGACCTTGATGGATGCGCTGGCGGCAGCCGTCCCCACCGGGATGGGGCGGGGCGGGGTGCGGGAGCTCAGCGATCGGGACGAGTTGGTGCGGATCCTCACCGAAGGCTCGCGCTACCCGGTCTCGCTCGGCGCCGGTGAGGCCCGCGATCTCGACCGGTGTGAGGACGGCGGCTGCCTGCCGGAGGCCGACCCGTCAGAGGTCAGCGACCGGGCGATGCAGCGAGGTATGGGCCAGCTGGGCTCGCTCGGCTCGGGCAACCACTTCCTCGAGGTGCAGGTCGTCGACGCGGTCCTCGACGAGACCGCGGCGTCCACGTTCGGACTGCACGCGGGCCAGGTGTGCGTGATGATCCACTGCGGATCGCGTGGGCTCGGTCACCAGGTCTGTTCGGACCACGTTGGCCGCATGGGGGACGCCATGAGCGGGTACGGCATCGAGGTGCCTGATCCACAGCTCGCCTGTGTCCCGGTCCGCTCCCCGGAGGGACGTGCCTACCTCGGTGCCCTCGCTGCTGCTGCCAACTTCGCCCGGGCGAACCGCCAGTGGCTGACCGAGGCGACCCGCGATGCGTTCGCTCGAGCGGTCGGTAACCGCGAGCTCGCGCTCGTCTACGACGTGTCCCACAACCTCGCCAAGCTCGAGACCCATCACGTCGAGGGTCGGGACGTCGAACTGTGCGTCCATCGCAAGGGCGCCACCCGGGCGTTCCCGCCCGGCGCGGAGGAGCTACCCGACGACCTGCGTCCGGTGGGTCAACCGGTCCTGCTGCCGGGCTCGATGGGGACCGCTTCGTACGTGCTCGTCGGTGTCACCCCAGGAGAGGCGTTCGCGTCGTGCGCCCACGGAGCTGGACGGCGGATGAGCCGGCAGGAGGCCAAGCGTCGTGGACAGCACGGGCGACACCTACGTGACGACCTGGCGTCAGCCGGGATCGAGGTCCGCGCGGGATCCCTGCGGGACCTGCCGGAAGAGGCACCGGGGGCCTACAAGGACGTGGACGAGGTGGTCCGCGCCTGTGAGGAGGCGGGGCTCGGTCGACGGGTCGTGCGGCTCCGACCCATCGGGGTGGTGAAGGGATGATCTCGACGAGCCGGGAGCGCGGGTACGCCACCCGGGCGCACACCGCCGACACGATCCTGCAGGTGTGGGCCCCGAGCCGCGAAGCCTGTCTCGAGGAAGCGGCCCGAGGGTTCGTCGCGAGCTTCGCCGACACGGACCGGGCGACTCCGGGCGCGCCGGTCGAGGTACCGCTGCGCGGTGAGAGCACCGAGCTGTTGCATGGTCTGCTCGAGGAGATCATCTACCAGCTCGACGCCACGGATGTCGTTCCGGCAAAGGTGAGCGTGCGGCCGGTTGACGACGGCGTGGTCGCGGTGCTCCGGCTGGTCCCGGCCGCTGAGGCCGAGCCGGTCGGTGCCGCGCCGAAGGCCATCGCGTACTCCGGCCTCGCCTGCGAGAGGCAGGACACGGGCCAGTGGCGGTGCCAGGTCACCATCGATGTCTGAAGGAGGTACGGGTCATGACGTACAGGGATCGGCACGATGCCGGGCGGCAGCTTGCCGCTGAACTCGCGATGACCGGGCCTGCGGACCCCGTCGTCCTGGCACTGCCGCGGGGTGGCGTCCCCGTCGCCTACCAGGTGGCGCGGGTGCTGCAGGCACCTCTGGATGTCCTGATCGTGCGAAAGCTCGGACACCCGGTGCAGCCGGAGTTCGCGATCGGCGCGCTCGGCGAGGGTGGCGTTCGGTTCCTCGACGACGCGTCGATCGACGAGTTCGACATCTCAACCAGGGAACTGCAAGACGTCACGGAGATCGAGCAAGCCGAACTTCGTCGGCGCTCGCAGCGCTACCGCCGCGGACGCGACCCCGTCCCGATCGAAGGACGGAACGTGATCCTGGTCGACGATGGCCTGGCGACGGGGTCGAGTGCGCGGGCGGCCGTCGAGGTCGCGCGGCAACGCGGAGCGGCGCAGGTCGTGCTCGCGGTGCCGGTCGCACCGGAGTCAGCGGTTGCCCAACTGCGTCGCGTCGCCGACACGGTGCTCTGCATGCAGACACCGAGGTGGTTCGGATCCGTCGGCAGCTACTACGACGACTTCGAGCAGACCACCGACGAGGAGGTCGCACGGTTGCTCGACCGCGCGGAGGCGCAGCGAACCGATGCCACGCTGCCGATATCAGAGGTTGATTGAGGTGCCGCATGGTTGCCTGGCCAGGCTGGCGAAGGACCGTCAGCCGGCTCGGCGGCCTACCCACGCTCGACGGTGGTGACCAGTTCGCCGCGCTTGTAGATGCCGGTGAGGTTGGTGGGGTCGGTCAGGACCGACAGGTCCGCGGTCGGATCGCCATCGACGGTCAGTATGTCCGCGTCGTAGCCGGCGACCAGTTGCCCGGTCCGGGGAGCGCGTGGCCCGAGGGTCGCTGGCGCGTTGGCGGTCGCGGCCTCGATCGCCGCGAGCGGGCTCAGCCCGGCGGCCTCCAGCAGCAGCAGTTCCCGTGGCTGGTTGCCCCAGGCCGCCGGACCGTCCGGCCGCGACAGGGCCACGTCGGTTCCCATCGCGATCGTCACCCCCCGCTCGTGCGCCCGTGCGACCGCGTCCCGGTGCCGTTCGTTCGTGGTGACGAGCTTCCCCCACATCGTGGCGGACAGCGGCCCCCGCCCGGCGGCGATCAGTTCCGAGACGATCAGACGGGTCGGTACCAGGATCGTGCCCCGTTCGCGCATCGCGTCACAGACCTCGTCGTCGAGGTAGGTGCCGTGCTCGATCGTGCCGACACCGGCTTCGATCGCGGCCATCATCCCCGGCTTGCCGTGGCAGTGGGCCATGACGGTGCGTTCGGCCATGCCGGCGACCTCGACGATGGCGCGCATCTCGGCGTCGGTGAACTGTTGGTGGATCGGATGGTCGCGTTCGGACAGGACCCCGCCGGAGGCGCAGATCTTGATGATGTCCGCGCCGATCCGCAGCTGTTCACGCACCGCCGTGATGCAGGCATCGATCCCGTCGCAGATGCGCAGCGTGCCCTCGCGGGCTGACAGGTCGTGGAACCAGTCGAGTGGCAGATCGTGGAGGTCCCCGTGCCCACCTGTGGTCGACAGGATGGCTCCGGCTCCGTAGAGGTTGGGGCCGGGGATGCTGCCCTCGTTGATGGCCCGGGCGAGCAGCACACCCATGCCGCCCGCGTCCCGCACGGAGGTGATACCGGCGTGCAGCGCCCGCTCCAGATCCTTGGTCGCTCGCGCAGCGCGGACAGCGATGGGCACCTCGTGGAGCCCTCCGAGGCTCATCGCCATGAGCCCGACCAGGTGTGCATGGCAATCCCACAGGCCCGGAAGCACGGTGTCGGCCACGACGACGTCGGCGGTGGGGGTGGCGGGGGCGTCCGTGGAGCTCCCGGCATAGGTGATGGACGCACCGTCGAGGATCACGACCGCGTTATCGATGGCCGGGCCACGTCCGGGGATGAGGCGTGTGGCCTGGATGCGCGTGGTGATCGCTTCTCCTGACGCTCGCGTTGCCGGGACGCTACTGCAGTGCGCGGTGACCGTTGTGGTCAGGGGTGGCGTATCCCGTCGCCGGCCAGGATGGCGCGGTAGCCCTCGCGGTAGGTGGGGTACGTGAAGCGGAAGCCCGTGGCCTTCAGCCGGTCGTTGCGGCAGCGCTTGTCCCCACCGCGCGTGCTGCGGTCCGGACCGGTCGGCGGTCGGGGCAGCCCCAGTTCCTGCGCGAGGAACGCCAGGACCTCGCCCCGGTCGACCGGAGCATCATCGACACCGAGGTAGAGACGCTCGGGCGCGGCGGTGGCGGTGAGCAGGTGCACGATCGCGGCGGCGGCGTCGTCGCGATGGATCCGGTTGCTCAGAGCGGGTGGGTCCGGCAGCACCGCCTCGCCGGACCGGACCCGGTCGATCAGACGGGTGCGTCCCGGACCGTAGATCCCGGACAAACGCAGGCTGACCGCGTCGGGCCGCCGCCGATGTAGCACCTGCTCCGCCTCGACCAGGACCGCACCGGTCGGGCTCGTCGGGGCGGTGGGGGTGTCCTCATCGACATCGCTGCCGTCGTCGACCCCGTAGACCGCGGTCGACGACACCGCGAGCAGGCGCGCGGGGGTCCGGTCGCGCCGATCCAGGTAGTCGAGCACGTTGGTCAGGCCGTCCACGTACGCCGCCCGGTACGCCGCGGGGGTCCGCTCGTCCGCTGCCGGGGTGATGACCACTGCCTCGATGCTGCTGGGCAGGTGTTCGAAGGCCCGGCTCAGGTCACCGGTCAGGTCACCGGCGAGTGGGACGAGTGCCGCGGGCAGGACGTGTGCGCGCCGGCGGAGACCGATGGCATGCCAGCCACGTGCCACGAAGCGCAACCCCACCTCGGTCCCGAGGTCGCCGCAACCTGCGATGAGCACCGTCGGGGGAGCGTCCCTCGGCCCGCGATCGGCGGCAGCGCTCATGACAGCGTTTCCAGGATCGCGTCGCTGAACGGCGGCCAGGCCTCGACGGCCCAGGGCCCGAAGTCCCGGTCGGCGAGGCTGGCGCTCGCGATCCGGCGGGTGGGCTCGACCCAGAGGTAGGAGCCCGACTGGCCGAAATGTCCGAACGTGGACGCATCGAACCGCTGCCCGGTCCAGTGCGGTTCCTTGGTGCCCCGGACCTCCAGGCCGAGGCCCCAGTCGTTGGGCGACTGGCGTCCGTAGCCGGGCAGGACGCCATCGAGTCCGGGGAACGCCACGGTCGTCGCGAGCCCGTGCAGGTCGGCGTCGGTCAGGGTGGGGGCGAGCAGTTCCCGGGCGAAGGCCAGCAGGTCGGTCACGGTGCTGCGTGCGGCGTGGGCGGGTGAGCCGTCAAGGGTCGTGTCCGTCATCCCGAGGGGTTGCAGCACCTCGATGTCGAGGTGCTCGGAGAAGGGTCGGTCCGTCCGCTCCGCGATCAGAGCCGCGAGGACCTCATAGCCCTGGTTCGAGTAGATGCGTCGGTGTTCCGGTGCCGAGGCTGGACCGCCCTCGTCCGGTGGCAGGCCGCTGGCGTGTGCGAGCAGGTGGCGCACCCTGATGTCGCGGACGCGGCCGCCTGGCCCGGCCGGTTCGTCCAGGTGGAGGGCACCGTCCTGGATGGCCACGAGGATGGCGTAGGCCGCCAACGGCTTGGTGAGTGATGCGATCGGCAGGACCTGATCGACCGGGCCGTGGGTGGCGATCGGGCCGTCCGGGTCGGTGACACCGACGGCGACCGTGTCCGGGGCCCAGTCGTCGACCTGCGCCAGCACGTCCGGCAGTGCCGTTGCCATCGGTGACCTCCGAGGGTGGTGTTGCCGGGATCGCCCGCTCTGTGCGCGGACCGCCGCGACGAGGACGCTACCGGGATGGCGAGGTGGCTCGGAGTCGTAGGGGAAAACGGCCCTTCATCCGACGGGTGTAGTAGGTTATACTCACCCCCGTCGCTCGGTGGCTGCAAGCGCATGCAATCTGCACACAGAGATCGAGCGGTGACAGATGATCGCCTTGGGAGGGGTGCCGGGTTCGGAGACGGCTCGGACATCGACCTGCGGCGCTTTCGACGAGCAAGTTCGAGCTTGAGGGAGAGGACCCCTTACATGAGGATCAGGAAACTACGGATGATCGCGCCGGTGCTGGCTGCCGGGCTCATCCTCGCCGCCTGCGCGGGTGACGAGGAGGTGCCCGACGAGACGCCGGACGACACCACTGAGGAGCCGGCGGAGGAGCCGGACGACGACGCGGATGACGATGCCGCCGACGACATGGACGACGCCGCAGACGGCGACCTGGCCGGCACCGCGGTGACCGTCTTCGGGCCCGAATCTTCGGAGAACGAAGCCGGCTCGATGCAGGACATGCTCAACGCGTTCGCCGAGGCGAACGACATGACCATCAGCTACACCGGTGCCCGCGACTTCTCCGATCAGATCGGTGCGCAGGCCGAGGGTGGCAACCCGCCGGACATCGCGATCTTCCCGCAGCCCGGGCGTGTCGTCGACTTCGGTGAACAGGGCTTCACCCTGCCGATCCCCCAGGACGTCCTGGACACCATCACCCCGCAGTGGCCAGAGGGCACCAACGCCGCGTACGAAGCCGGCGGAGAGACCTGGGGTCTGCAGAACAAGACCGACCTGAAATCGATCCTCTGGTACAACAACCAGATCTTCGCTGACGGTGGCTACGACGTCCCCGACACCTGGGACGGCCTCAAGGACCTCAGCGATGAGATGATCGCGGACGGCGTCACCCCCTGGTGTGTCGGGATCGAGTCCGGTCCGGCGACCGGTTGGGTGTTCACCGACTGGATGGAAGAACTGGTCCTGCGCCTCGAGGATGAGGACGTCTACGACCAGTGGGTCGCCGGCGAGGTCGAGTTCTCCGATGACCGGATCGTTGCCATCGGCCAGGAGATCCTGGACCTGTGGAACACCCCGGGCGCCGTGTTCGCGGCGGGCGGATCGATCGCCTCGACGCCGTTCGGTGACAACGGTGGACCTCTGGTCAACGGTGACTGCGCGATGCACCGTCAGGCCAACTTCTTCGCCGCGTTCCTGCCCGAGGGCACCTCTGTCGGGCCCGATGGCGAGTTGGACGTCGCCTACTTCCCGGCGGCCGGCGACGGGCGTGAGCCCGTGCTGACCGCAGGAACCGCTGCGGCGGCGTTCCGTGACGCGCCCGAGGTCTGGGCCGTCATCGAGTACCTGGCATCCGCCGAGGGCACGACCGAGCGTCAGCGCGCCCAGGCGGCACGTGTCGCACTGGACGCAGGTGACGAGGATCCGCCACCGTCCGGGTACATGTCCTCGAACCTGGAGCAGGACCTGAGCGTCTACTCGGAACTCGAGCAGTCGTTCGTCGAGATCCTGCAGCAGGCTGCACCGGCCCGCTTCGACGCCTCGGACATGATGCCGGGCGCCGTCGGTGCCGGGAGCTTCTGGACCGAAGGCACCAGTGCGGTCAACGGTGACAAGTCGATCGAAGAGGCCTTCGAGGCCATCGACGCGACCTGGCCGGACTGATCGTGGCTCATAGCACGTGACGCTGGCGGTGCCGGCACCTGATCGGGTGCCGGCACTGCCGGTGTCGGCTAGGGTCCCGCGCGTTCGGCGCGGCGGTCTTCGGTGTCGGCGACGTCCGACACCATCGACTTGGGAGGGTCGAGATGGTTCAGGTTTCCCTGCCCACAGGGCTCACGGAGCAGCAACGACGGCGCGGCGTCCAGGCGGTCGTGCTGCTGGTCGTGCTCTTGTCGGTCTCCTACGTGGCCGCGACGGTGGCGGAGCGCGACCTCGGGTTGCTGCTCGACACCTGGAGCCGGGTGGTCGCGGCGATCATCGGTGCCGGTGGGGTCGTGGCGTCCCTGGCGTCGTGGCGATCCTCGCCGCATTCCACGGCCCGTCGCATCACGATCACCGCGCTTGGCATCGCCTCCGCGCTGGTGCTCTGGTACCTATACCTGACCGACGTGCTCGTGCGTGCCACGGTGCAGAGCGTGGTGATCGCCATCGTCGTCAGCGCGGTCGTGTTCGTGGCCGCGAACAAGTGGTTCGACGCTTCGCTCAAGGACTGGCGACGGTTCTCGGCGCTGACCGGTGTGATCGGTGGCGCCGCGGTCTCCGGGCTGTTGGTCGGCAACCGCAACATGGGACTGTTCACCGGGTCCGGCGAGGCCCTGGCCGATCGGTCGCTGCTGCTCGTCCCGGTCATCGCCGTGCTGTGCGGCGCCGTCGGGATCGCGCTCACCGCGGTGAAGGGCCAACCGGGCAAGGCGATCGTGGGAGCGGCCGGCGGGGCCGTTGCCGGTCTGCTGATCGGCGCGTTCTTCCGTTCAGGATCCCTGCCCGCGTTGGAACCGGTCGCGCTGCTGGCGGCACCACTGCTCGGGGCTGCACTGTTCGCCGGTCTCGGGCAGGTGCGCGGCCGCCCGATCGTCCCCGCCGCGGTCACCGGTGCGGCATTCGGTTGGTTGATCGGCGCGTTCGGGATCCCCTCGCTGGGCGACGGGTCGGTCATCGAGGCGATCATCGGCACCTCGGTGCTCGGCGCGCTCGTCGGGCTGCGGCTCGGCCTGTCGCCCGAAGCGACGATGGAGAGCCGGATCCGCCTGGAGCGCAAGGCCCGCGCCGTCATCTTCCTGGCGCCGGCCCTGCTGTTCATCGCGGCGACCCTGGTCATCCCGACGATCCGCACGATGTGGCTGTCGTTGCTGGATCGCACCGGCGGTGAGTTCGTCGGCCTCGACCAGTACCGCCTGGCCTTCGGGGACCCGAACTTCTACGACGTCCGTCGCTGGGCCGACATCTTCGTCAGCTTCGAGTTCCTGGTCTTCACCATCATCCTGGCCGTGGGCCTGATCACCGTCCTGTTCACGCGCAAGCAGATCGATCAGTTCTGGCCCCCGCGGCTGTCGATCGCCACGGGCGGGTCCGTCCTGCTGGCCGGCATCGCGTCGATCGGGTGGGCCACCGCACCTGAACAGGCGGCAACACCGACCGTTCTGACGTTCTTGGCGATCGTGCTGCTGCTCGGCATCCTGGTCATGGTGATCCGGTACCTGAAGGCACACCCCGGGAACAGCGGCATCTCCGGCGGCAGCGGTATGGCCCTGACCCTGGCCATGATCTTCCTCGGACTGGCCCTGTTCACCAACCTCCGTGGGACGCTGTTCAACAACATCTGGTGGGTGTTCCTGGTCACGATCGTGGCAACGGGGGTCGGGCTGGCGATCGCGGCCCTGTCCGACGGCGCCAAAGGTGAGTCGTTCGCCAAGGCCATGATCTTCATGCCGATGGCGATCAGTTTCGTCGGGGCCAGCATCATCTGGCGGTTCATGTACATCGCCCGTCCCCCCACCAACGACCAGACCGGTGTCCTGAACTCGCTGTGGGTCGGACTCGGACAGCTTGCCAACTCCGGTGCCGCGGTCCCGGTCGCGATCGGGTTCTTCCTGCTGGTCGGTGGGTTGGTCCTGCTGGCCTTACGTGGGTTCCTGTCCGGTGCCATGGGCATCGGGTGGGGATCGGTCTTCGCCGCGCTGCCGCTGGCATGGATCGGCAGTCTGTTCCTGACGGGCAACATCGGCGGGGTGACCGAGGGGCCGGGAGGCCAGCTGATCGCGGACCCGATCCTGTTCCTGTCGGGGACCAACCAGGTCGGCGCCTACAACAACTTCTTCATCATGGTGCCGTTCATCTGGATCTACACCGGGTTCGCCATGGTCATCCTGTCGGCGGCCATCAAGGGGGTGCCGTCGGACCTCATCGACGCCTCGAACGTCGACGGGGCCACGGAGTCTCAGAAGTTCTGGCGCGTCGTCGTCCCGCAGATCGCTCCGACGATCGGTGTGGTGGTGACCACGATCATCGTGACCGTGATGAAGGTCTTCGACATGGTCGCGGTCATGACGAACGGCAACTTCGGAACGGAGGTGTTGGCCAACGCGATGTGGAAGGCGGCCTTCACCCAGGGCAACCGGGGGCTCGGGTCGGCGATCGCCGTCATGCTGTTCCTGCTGGTACTGCCGATCATGTTCGTCAATATCCGCAGGATGCAGAAGGAGTTCCACTGATGGCGGCGATCAGCACAGGACCGTCCTCCGATCCGGCGGCGGGTCTCAGCACCGGTGGTTCGGGCTTCTCCGGGCCGAACAGCGGGAACGGCAAGGGTGTCGGCAAGACCGTCTATCGGTTCCTCTCCAACTTGCCGACCTGGATCCTCTGGGGGCTCGTCGCCCTGTGGCTCACCCCGACCGTCAGCCTGTTCGCCAACTCCTTCCGCACCCGCGACGCGCAGCGAGCCAGCGCCTGGTGGCTGATGTTCCAGGATCAATCGCTGACCCTGGAGAACTACCAGCAGGTGTTGACCTCCGAGGTCGCCGGCGGGATGTGGCAGGGGCTGCTCAACTCCTTCGCCATCGCGCTGCCGGCCACGATCGTCCCGATCGCCATGGCCGCGTTCGCGGCGTACGCGTTCGCCTGGATCGACTTCAAGGGCCGCGAGTGGCTGTTCATCGGCACCGTGTCGCTGCTGGCGGTGCCGCTCCAGACCTCGCTGATCCCGCTGCTGCAGCTGTACTCCGGCGGTGCACACCAGACCATCCCGTTCATCGACAAGACCGTCACGATCCTGCCCGACATGTCCCTGGCCGGTTCGGTCACGGCGGTGTGGCTGACCCATACGGGCTTCGCGTTGCCGCTCGCCATCCTGCTGCTGCACAACTACATCGTCGGCCTGCCGCAGGACCTGTTCGAATCCGCACGGATCGATGGTGCCGACCACTTCCAGGTCTTCCTGCGCCTGGTCCTGCCGCTGTCGGTGCCGGTGCTCGCCGCGTTCGCGATCTTCCAGTTCCTGTGGACCTGGAACGACTACCTGATCGCGCTGACGATGATCGGTGGGAACCGGGCGGCTCTCCCGGCAACCGTCGTCATCGCGTCGTTGGCCGGTGAGTTCGGGATCCAGGAACACCTGCTGTCCGCGGGTGCCTTCGTCCAGATCTTCGTCCCGATCATCGTGTTCTTCGCGCTCCAGCGCTACTTCGTGCGCGGGATGCTGGCCGGCAGCGTCAAGGGCTGACCCCCGCCGACCGTGTCACCCCGGGGCAGCCGCTTCGCTGGTCCCCTCAGGTCGTTGCGGCCCGCGGGGTGGCCGCCTGGCTCTCAGCGTCAGGCCCGGGAGGTTGCTCCCCGAGGATCTCCGAGAGCAGCACGGGGCGCCCCTCGTCGATGGAGCGGTGGGCCGCGGCACCCATCGCGACGGACAGCAACCCGTCACGGAGACCGACCGCGGGCTGCGAGCCCGAGCGGATCGCCGCGAGGAAGTCGAGGTGTTCGAGGTAGCTCGACCCGTGGTGGAGCCCGTCGTACTTCACCCGGGCGTCGGTGACCTGCTCCACCCGGACGCTGCGGTCGGCGCGGGTCCCGACCCGGACCGTTCCCTCGGGGACGAAGGCCTCGGCCTTCCCGACGTCACCGGTCACGGTGATCTCCTGCTCGTTGATGCCTCCCTCGGCGAACAAGCACAGATCCAGCATCGCCCGCCGTCCGCCGGCGTACTCCACGATCACGTAGGCGTTGTCGAGGATGTCGGGGACCTCGCCGTCGTAGGCTTCATCGAGGTGGTTGACGTCCTGCGCGCCGGAGGCCAGGACCCGGACCGGGCGGTCGTCTGCGAACAGGTTCATCAGGTCGAAGAAGTGGCAGCACTTCTCGACGAGCGTGCCCCCGGAGTTGCGGTTGAACCGGTTCCAGTTGTCGACCTTGACCAGGAACGGGAACCGGTGTTCGCGGATCGCCACCATCCGGACATCGCCCACGGCACCTCCGGCCACCTCTTCGGCCAGCCGGGCGATCGGGGGCATGTAGCGGTACTCCAATCCCACCCACACGATCCCGTCGTGGTGCTCGGCTGCGGCGACGACCTCCTGGCACTGCTCGACCGTCGCGCACAGTGGCTTCTCGACCAGGATGTGCAGGTCGGTGTTCAGCGCGTCCATCAGGATCGGATGGTGGGTCATGTTCGGCGTGGCCACGAGCACGGCATCGAGGTCGCCAGCGGCCAGCAGGTCGCGGTGGTCCGCGAAGACCCGCAGGTCCGGATCACCGACCGCCGCCACCGCGGCGTCCCGTGACTCCTCGGAGGGGTCCGCGATCGCCGTGACGCGGGCGCCGTCGACGGCCGCGATGTTGTGGATGTGCTCGAGGCCCATCATGCCCGTGCCGATGACGCCGTATCGCAGATCGTCCATGCCGGTCACCAGTTCGTCGCGATGTAGAGGGGCTCCAGGAACTCCTGGATGCCGTGGTGGCCGCCTTCGCGGCCGAGGCCCGATTGCTTGACCCCGCCGAAGGGTGCGGCGGGTTCAGCGACCAGCGCCTGGTTGAGACCGACCATGCCGGTCTCCAGGGATTCGGAGACGCGCAGTCCACGGGCGAGGTCGCCGGTGTAGACGTAGGCCACCAGGCCATGTTCAACGCCGTTGATCGCCGGCAGGACCTCATCGAAGTCGCCGAACGGCACGACCGGCGCGACCGGACCGAAGATCTCCTGGCCGAGGATATCGTCGTCGACCGCCAGGCCCCCGAGGACGGTGGGCAGGAAGAAGTAACCGGGGCGGTCGGCAGCGCTGCCGCCCGTGCGGACCGCGGCGCCGGTGTCGACGGCGGCCTGGGTCAACGATCCGACCTTGTCGCGGGCGGCCGTCGTGATGAGGGGACCGAGTTGGACGCCATCCTCGAACCCGGAGCCGAGCGGCATCGTGCTGACGGCCTGCGCCAGGCGGGCCGTGAACTCCTCCGCGACCTGCTCGGCCACGTAGAAGCGGTTGGCGGCGGTGCAGGACTGCCCGTTGTTGCGCATCTTGGTGATCACGGCGGCGTCCACCGCGGCGTCGAGGTCGGCATCCTCGAACAGGATGAAGGGGGCGTTGCCGCCCAGTTCCATCGACGGGTTGATGACGTGCTGCGCGCTGGCGGCCAACAGCGCACGGCCGGTCTCCGTGGACCCCGTGAAGGACAGCTTGCGGACCGCCGGGTGCGCCAGCATCTCGGTGACCATCGCCGCCGGGCGGTCGGACGGCACGACGTTGATGACGCCGTCCGGGATCCCCGCACGCTCCAACAGCTCGACGATCGCGAAGGCGGTGAACGGGGTCTCGGGTGCGGGCTTCAGGATGGTCGTGCACCCGGCGGCGAGGGCCGGCGCCAGCTTGCGGGTGATCATCGCCGCGGGGAAGTTCCACGGGGTGATGCACAACGACACTCCCACGGGCTTGTGGCTGACCAGGATCCGCTTGTCGCCTCCGGGCGACACGCTGAGCTGCCCGTCGATGCGCACGGCCTCCTCGGAGAACCAGCGCAGGAACTCGGCGGCCTGCCCCAGCTCACCACGGGCCTCGGCCAGGGGCTTGCCGTTCTCCCGGACGATCAGATCGGCGAACGCGTCACGTTCGGTGACCAGCAGCTCGTACGCGCGCCGCAGGACCTCGCCGCGTTCCCTCGGCGCGGTCGCGGCCCACCCCGGCTGGGCCTCGGCGGCAGCCGCGACGGCCTGGAGCCCGTCGGCGACGTCCGCGTTCGCGACGGTGCCGATCGGCTCGCCCGTCGCCGGGTCCACGACCTCGGTCTCCGCACCATCGGCTGCAGCGGTCCACGCACCCCCGATCCGCAGACGCATCGTCTGACGATTAGAGTCGACATCGAGCATGCGCGTCCCTCTCCCATCCGATGGGGGCACACTAGGGCTCGATCTACAGGTGCACCAACGCGGGACGGGAGAGCAGTGCGGCAGCCCTGCCGCATGCCCGATCCTGTGCGGTCCTCGCTCGGATCACCGCACCCACAGCGGCCGCGACCACCGGCGGCTGCATCCCGACCGGACCGATACAACCGACCTCGCTAGGACCTGCCATGGACACCCCCGACGGCTCGACGTTCGTCACCCACCTCGAATGCAGCATGACGGGGCAGCACTATCCCGCCGACCGGTTGCACAACCTGTCGGACGCCGGCAAGCCCCTGCTGGTCCGCTACGACCTGCCGGCCATCGCCGCGGCGGTCGACCGCGACGAGCTCGCCACGCGGGAGCCGGACCTGTGGCGCTACCGCGAGTTCCTGCCGGTCCGCCCGGAGAACATCGTGTCACTCGGCGAGACCATGACGCCGCTGATCGAACTCGACAACACCTCGAAGCGGCTCGGCGGTGGCACGATCATCGCCAAGGACGAGGGGCGCCTGCCGACCGGGTCGTTCAAGGCCCGGGGCCTGGTCATGGCGGTGTCGATGGCCAAGCAGTTGGGGGTCACCAGCATCGCGATGCCGACCAACGGCAACGCGGGTGCGGCACTGGCCGCCTACGGCAGTCGTGCGGGCATCGAGACGTTCGTGTTCTGTCCGGCGGACACCCCGGAGATCAACGTCCGTGAGATCGCGTTGCAGGGTGCTCACACCTATCGCGTCAACGGGTTGATCGACACCTGCGGGCGCATCGTCGGTGAGGGCAAGGAGGCGACCGGCTGGTTCGACGTCTCGACGCTGAAGGAGCCCTACCGGATCGAGGGCAAGAAGACGATGGGGCTGGAACTCGTCGAGCAGCTCGGCTGGGAGGTTCCCGACGTCATCTTCTACCCGACCGGTGGTGGCACGGGCCTGATCGGCATGTGGAAGGCGTTCGCCGAACTCGAGGCCGTCGGATGGCTCGGCCAGCAGCGCCCGCGCATGGTCGCGGTCCAGGCCGAGGGCTGCGCGCCGATGGTGCGCGCCTACGAAGCCGGTGCGGAACACGCGGATCGGTGGGAGGACGCCCACACGGTGGCGGCGGGTATCCGGGTTCCCGCGGCGGTCGGCGACTTCCTGATCCTCCGGGCGGTCCGCGAGTCCGGCGGTTTCGCCATCGCGGTCAGTGACGCGTCGATCGATCAGGCGCGGACGGAGGTCGCCGCGGACGATGGCCTGCTGTTGTGTCCGGAAGGCGCCGCCACCTTCGCGGCGTACAAGCAGTCGCTGGCTGACGGGCGCATCTCGACCGACGACCGCGCGGTGCTGTTCAACTGCGGATCGGGCCTGAAGTACCCGATGCCCGACCAGGCCGACACCGTGGATGCGAACGAACCCGTCGACTACGCCGCGCTGCTCGCCGCGGCACGGGGCTGACGGCGATGACCGACATCATCATCACCGAGTTCATGGACGACGACGCGGTCGATCGGCTCCGCGAGACCTACGACGTGCGCTACGACCCGGCCCTGGTCGACGACCGCAAGACGCTCGCGGTCCTGCTCGGTCAGGCCACTGCACTGATCGTCCGCAACCGCACCGTGGTCGACGACGCGCTGCTGGCCGCCGGACCCGATCTGCGGGTCGTCGGACGTCTGGGGGTCGGGCTCGACAACATCGACCTCGCCGCGTGTGACGCACGGAGCATCGCCGTCATCCCCGCGACGGGCGCCAACGCGGTCTCGGTCGCGGAGTACGTGGTCGCTTCCCTGCTGGTCCTGCGACGTGGCGGCGTCTTCCACGCCACGGACCGGCTGGTCGCGGGCGGGTGGCCACGACAGGAACTGGTCGGTCACGAGGTGGCCGGCATGCGGCTCGGGCTCATCGGTATGGGAGGTATCGCCCGCCTGGTCGCGGAACGGGTGCGGGCATTGGGTGTCACGGTCGCCGCGTACGACCCGTTCCTGACCGCGGACAACTTCATCTGGGAGGAGGTGGAACGCCACGAGCAACTCGCCGACCTGCTGCCGGTCAGTGACGCGGTCAGCCTGCACGTCCCACTGACCCCGGAGACCCACCATCTGCTGGACGCGGCCACGCTGGCGCTGCTGCCGCGCGGTGCGCTCGTCGTCAACACGGCTCGTGGTGGCGTCGTCGACGAGGCGGCGCTGGTCGACGCGCTCACCGAGGGGCGTCTGGGCGGTGCCGCACTGGACACGTTCGAACACGAGCCCCTCGACGACGCCTCCATGGCGCGCTTCGCCGACGTTGCGAACCTCCTGCTGACCCCCCACGTCGCCGGGGTCACGGTCGAATCCAACGTGGCGGTGAGCGCCCTGGTCGCCGACCGGGTCCGGGAGGTCCTGGTCCTCACTGACGTGTCCCCGGAGACGGCATGACCCGGGTCGTGTGCGTGGGCCTGGCGGTGCTGGATGTGGTCTTCGAGGTCCCCACCCTGCCATCGGGGCCCGGCAAGAACTTCGCCCGCGGACTGCGTCACGTCGGCGGGGGACCGGCCGCCAACGGTGCGGTCACCGTCGCCCGCCTCGGTGGGTCCGCGGCGTTCGTCGGCGCCGTCGGCGACGACGTGGCCGGGACTCGCATCGCCGACGACCTGCGCGCTGAAGGTGTCGACACCAGCAACCTCGAGGTGGTGGCGGGAACGACGTCGCCGACCTCCGCGGTCATGGTCGATGCGGTCGGGGAGCGCATGATCGTCAACCACCTCGATCCGTCCCTGCACGCGGGCGCGACCGCGGACGCCTCCGCCTTCGTCGGCGCCGATGCGGTGCTCGCCGACCTGCGCTGGCCCGGGGGCGCGGGGGTGGGTCTGGAGGCCGCTGCGGCTGTCGGGGTCCCCGGGGTGCTCGATTACGACCTGACGACCCCGATCGACGATACGTCGCTGCTGGCGGCCGCGTCCCACATCGCGTTCGCCGCGCCGGCGCTGGAGGCCCGCTCCGGGACGTCCGATCCGACCAATGGGCTCGTGCGCATGGCCGAGCGGACCGACGCGTGGATCGCGGTCACCGTCGGTGCGGACGGGGTGTACTGGCTGGACGATGGCACGGTGCACCACCTCCCCGCCTTCGCCGTCGAGGTGGTAGACACCCTGGGCGCGGGCGATGTCTTCCACGGCGCGCTGGCGTTGGCGCTGGCGAACGGACGGACGCCTGCAGATGCGCTCCACGAAGCCAGCGCGGCGGCAGCCCTGAAATGCACCCGACCCGGCGGCCGGGCGGGCATCCCCGACGCGGACGCACTCACGACCTTCCTGATGAACCGAGCCTGACGAACCGAGGACGATGATGGAACTCTCAGCCGGAAAACTCTGGGGTCTGCGGCGACTGGCCGACGACACCGGGCGCTTCAAGATGGTCGCGGTCGACCAGCGTCCGCCCGTCAAGAACCTGATCAGGGACAAGCGGGAGGACGGGCAGGCGCCCGACGAGGACGTGGCCATGGTCAAGTCGCTGTTGGTCGAGGAGTTGCAGCGCGAGGCCTCCGCGCTCCTGCTCGATCCACACTTCGCGTACCCGACCGCCATCCAGCACGTCCCGGCGTCGCGTGGGCTCCTGCTGACCCTGGAGGACTCCGTCTTCGAGGACACGCCGGGCGGTCGGCGCTCGTCGCCGATCGACGACTGGAGCGTCGGCAAGATCAAGCGCGCCGGCGGGGACGCCGTCAAGGTGCTCGCGTGGTACCGCCCCGACGCCAGCGACGAGGTCATCGCCCACCAGCAGGAGTTCGTCGCGACCATCGGCGATGCCTGCCGCCGCTACGACATCCCCTACCTGCTCGAGCTACTGGTCCATCCGATGGGCCCCGATGCCGCGCCCGTCGCGGATCACGGTGACGCGGTGCTGCGCTCGGTCGAGGCGTTCGCCGACGACCGGTTCGGTGTGGACGTCTTCAAGCTGGAGAGCCCCGTGGCTCCCGGGCACGTGCCCGACCCGGACGGCAGCGGATCGGACACCACCGACGCGCAGG
>SLHP01000138.1 GCA_007136095.1 Nitriliruptoraceae bacterium | reverse complement strand
TGCGGACGTCACCACCCCCAACTTCAAGAGACGCTTCACGACAGGAACCCTCCAGGTCGACTCGTCGGACGGCCCAAGCCCCGTCGCCGCCGACGCGCACGCGCCGTCTGGCCGGACCTGACCGGTACGTTGCGAGACGTTAGGCAGGGGCGATTTCCCGTTCGTTGATCCGACGTTTCGCCCATGTTTCGTGTCAGAGAGGCGTGTTTCCGTGACTTTCCGATTGGCGCTCGCGCAGGTTCCCTCCCGTGTCGGCGACATCGACGGCAACGCCACCCTGGTCCTCGACGCCTGGCGGGCAGCTGCAGGTCAGGGCGTCGACGCAGTGGTCTTCACCGAACTCACGATCACCGGGTACCCACCCGAGGACCTGCTGCTGAAGCGCGAGTTCGTCGAGGCCAACCTCGCGGCCCTCGGGCGTCTGGCGACCGACGGCCCGTCGGGCACCGTGGCGATCGTCGGTTTCGTCGGCGCCGGGGACGACCAGCAGACCGATGCCGGCCACTGGGACGTCGCCCTGGCCACACGCAACCTGACGAACTCGGCGGCGGTCCTCGCCGACGGCACCATCGCGGCCGTCTACGACAAGCTCCGTCTGCCCAACTACGGGGTCTTCGACGAGGCCCGTTACTTCACCCCACGTGACCGCCCCTGCGTGGTGTCGATCGCCGGGGTCCAGGTCGGCGTGACGGTGTGCGAGGACCTGTGGAGCGAGGCCGGCCCCGTCCAGGCGTCCGCAGATGCCGGTGCGCAGATCGTCGCGAACCTCAACGCCTCGCCCTACCACCGCGGGAAGCAGACGGACCGGGAGGCCTGGGTCCGCCACCACGCCACCCGCGGTGGCATCCATCTCGCGTACTGCAACGCCGTCGGGGGGCAGGACGAGGTCGTCTTCGACGGTGACTCGATGCTGGGAGCCCCGGACGGCACGATCATCGCCCGCGGCGCACAGTTCGCCGACGAGCTGGTCGTCGTCGATCTCGACATCGCCCCGGCGACTCCGGCGCCGGGCACGATCGAACTCCCGGGTGCCGGCACGGAGCGACCATCGCTGAGCGCCCACGTCCCCCCACCGCGGCTGGATCCGGTCGGTGAGGTGTGGGCTGCGCTCGTGCTCGCGACCCGCGACTACTGCCACCGCAATGGCTTCGAGGATGCGGTCATCGGCCTGTCCGGCGGGATCGACTCGGCGGTCGTCGCAGCGCTGGCGGTCGACGCGCTCGGCGGTGAGCACGTCACCACGGTGGCGATGCCCTCGCCGTACTCCTCCGACCACTCCGTCGCGGACGCCGACGCGCTGGCCGACGCCCTGCGCTGCCGACACCTGGGGCTGCCGATCGGCGGCCCGCTCGCCGCCGTCAGTGACGTCCTCGGCGACGAGGTCGTGACCGGGTTCGACCGTGACCACGGCACCGATGCGCAACCGGGCGTCGCCTACGAGAACATCCAGTCGCGCCTGCGCGGACTCCTGCTCATGGCCCTGTCCAACGAGCAGGGCTCCATCGTGCTCACGACCGGCAACAAGACCGAGTACGCCGTCGGCTACGCCACGCTGTACGGGGACATGTCCGGCGGCTTCGCACCGATCAAGGACGTCGCCAAACTGCTGGTCTACGAGCTCGCCCGCTGGCGCAACCGTGACGGCGAGGTGATCCCGACCTCGACGATCGAGAAGCCACCATCGGCCGAGCTACGACCGGGGCAGCTCGATGGTGACTCCCTGCCGGACTACGCCACCCTGGACGACATCGTCCGCGCGTCGGTCGAACTGGACCTCGGCATCGACGCCATCGTCGAGCGGGGCCACGACCGGGCCGAGGTACGCCGCGTGCTCACGATGATCGACCGTGCCGAGTTCAAACGGCGCCAGGCCGCACCCGGCCCGAAGGTCACCGAGCGGGCCTTCGGCCGTGACCGTCGCGTCCCGATCACGACCGGCTGGCGCGGCTGACACGCGCCGTCAGGACGCCTCGAGGTCCGGTGTCCCGTCCTCGGGCCCCGGGAGCTCGTCGAGATCCACGACCTCGCGCAGACTGTGGGCCCCGCAACCGTCGAGCACGCGCCGCGCCCGTCGTTGGATCCGGCGGTTGTCGATGCGGACCCCGATCACGATCCCCCCGGGCACCATCGGCGCGAAGGTCCGCTCCCACGAGGTCGCCATCGTCGGGACGGTGAGCAGCGCGATCAGGGTCCCGATGGCCACGCCGAGCAGTGCACCGCCACCGGCACCGGCTGCAACGACGCGGAGATTCAGTTCCGTCGCGATCGCCAACAACCCGACCCCGAACAGCGCGCCGGGACCGATCCCCCAGCCGATCCCGCGCAGGACCCGCCCGGCCAGCAGCAACGAACTGCCCAGATCGACCTGGCGGTCGCCGTAGCGGCCGGCGGTCACCACCTCGGTGGTGCTGAGCAGTTCGATCAGACCACCGTCGATCCCGGCACGTGACAGGCGTTCGATCGTCTGCCGCGCCGCCCGCGGGTCACGGTGGACCGCGACGAGGTCCGGCAGTTGTGACCGGTGGCCCAAGGTCCTGCCTCCGCGCTCTCGGGGACGTCGGCACACGCCGACGTGGCTCCAGGGTGCCCGATACCCGGCGGTCCTGGCGACCCGCGCCCGGATCGTGCGTTCGCAGGCTCGACACCTACACTGCCGATACCACCGACCGATGACCGCTGGACCCGATCCGGGCCGGCAGGGAGGAACCCCGGTGTCTTCACACCTTTCCACGAACGGCTCCGCGTCGCGCCCCGTCACGATCCGCGACCTGACCACCGCCAAAGAGCAGGGCGAGCGGTTCGTCATGCTCACCGCCTACGACCATCCCACCGCGCAGCTGCTCGAGGAGAACGGTGTCCCGATCATCCTCGTGGGTGACTCGGTCGGCAACAACGTGCTCGGGTACGACTCGACCGTGCCGGTCACGCTCGACGACATGCTCCACCACACGCGTGCCGTGTCCCGGGGTGCACCCATGCCGCTGGTCGTCGCCGACCTGCCCTTCGGCACCTACCAGGTCTCGGCTGACGACGGGTTCCGTGCCGCGATACGGCTCGTGAAGGAGGCGGGCGCCAACGCCGTGAAGGCCGAAGGCGCGGGCCCGGTGATCGACCTGGCCCGCCGCCTGGTGGGAGCGGGCATCCCCTTCATGGGACACCTCGGCCTGACCCCGCAGTCGGTCCACCAGATGGGCTACCGCGTCCAGGGACGGGACGACGAAGGTGCCGACCGTTTGGTGGCGGACGCGGAGGCGCTGGCTGCCGCGGGTGCCTTCGCCATCGTGCTGGAGGGCGTCCCGTCGGAGCTCGGACGCCGGGTCACCCGGGCGGTCGAGATCCCAACGATCGGGATCGGCGCCGGCCCGGACACCGATGGGCAGGTCCTGGTGATCCACGATCTGCTCGGGCTGTCCGCCGGCCCACATCCGCGGTTCGTCAAGGCCTACGCCGATCTGCGCTCCGAGATCGGGGGCGCGATCAAGGCCTTCCAGCACGAGGTCGCCGACGGCGAGTACCCCGGGCCCGAGCACTGCTACTGACGGGTCGGTAGCCGCCGCGGCCGGGTGAGCTGCCGCCGGAGCCGGTGGAGGTCACCGAGAGCCGTCGGGGTCCGAGGTCCCCACCAGGTGAGCGCCGTGCCGTCCAACGCACGCACCGCCGCACGCCAGGTGGCGAACACCTCGACGTCCTCTGCCTGGAACGCGTAGGGCTCATCGGGCAACAGCACCGCATCCGGATCCAGGTCCGCGAGTGCGGACAGGTGAGCCCGCGGGTAGCGCACCGGCGTCTCTGCCGACCGATCGTCAGCGGTGCGGACGTCGAACCCGGCCGTGGCCAGCAGATCGGCGGCGAAGGTGTCACGGCCGACGACCCACCAGGTCTCGTCGTCGCCCTTCTCGGCACCGTCGCGCCAGATCGGGCAGATGGCATCCACCCGTGGTTGATCGACGGGGACCGATGTGACGGCCCGACGCAGTGCGGCCGCCAGCTCGATGCCGGCGGCGGGCTGCCCGACCGCCTCCCCGAGTCCCACGAAGGTCCGCGCCGCGTCGAGGACCCCACGGACACGGGTCACGTAGACGGCGACGCCGTCCTCCCGCAGCCGCCGGACGTCCAACTCCCGGTTCTCCTCCTCGTTGGCCACGACCAGATCGGGCGCCAGATCGACGATCGCCCGCACATCCGGGTTCTTCGTCCCACGGATGCGGGCGGCTGCCGGAAAGGCCCGCGGTGGCGCGACGCAGTAGTCGGTGAGCGCGACCACGCAGCCGGCCAGCCGCCACCACCAGAGGGTCTCACTGAGGTTGGGGACCAGCGACACGATCCGCTGCGGCTCCCCCCGGAGGGTGACGGGCTCACCCAGGTCGTCGACGACCGTCCGAGAGGTCACTCACACGCCGTCACGAGAGGGCAGATGATCACCCTCGGCCTCGCGCGCCAGGACGTACAGCAGATCGGCGCACCGGTTGAGGTAGCGCAGCGCCGCATCGTCGGGCAACCCGTCGGCCCGCCGGAGGGCGACGACGTGCCGCTCCGCGCGCCGACAGATCGTGCGCGCCAGATCCAGCGCAGCCGCGGCCCGGGTCCCGCCAGGCACGACGAAGTACTGCGGCAGCGGATGCCGACTGACCGAATCATCGATCAGCCCATCGAGGGCGTCGACCATCTGGTCGTCGACCCGGCTGACGCCGACCGTCAACTGCTCCCAGTGCTCGGTCAGTGTCGCGAGTTGCGCACCCACGACGAACAGTTCCCGTTGGACCCGCAGCACCAGGTCGTGGAGATCCCGGCGCTGTGGATCGTCCGTCAGCTCCGCGCGGGCGAGGCCGAGCGCGCTGCAGGTCTCGTCGACCGTCCCGTAGGCGGTCGTGCGCAGATCGTCCTTGTCGACCCGCCCGCCGTACAGCAGACCGGTCGTTCCATCATCGCCACGCTTGGTGTAGACCTTCACAGCCACCCTCTGGTGTAGACCTTCACAGCCACCCTCCTCGGTGCAGCGTACTGGCCCGGGAGCCGGTGGCGGCCACACCCCGGACCGTGCCACACCGGTACGTTCGTCACCGACGCGGGCGACGTGGAGGTTCTCTGTGACCGGTAACCGATCACCGCGACGGGACTTCCGCGCCCTGACGCAGCGTCGTGGGGCGTACGACAGCGCCATGATGTTCGACGTGCAACTCCAGGTTGCGGCGACCGGGGCGCTCGTGTGGGCGCAGTCCTTCAGCGACGAGCAACAGGCCGACGCCTTCCAACGGCAACTCGACGAGGACCTCCAGTCGATGGAGGACGAGGCCTTCCGTCGGAAGTACGGCGTACCCGCCAGCACCTGACAGGCACATCGCCCCCGCCACATCGTCCCTGCTCGGTACACTCGCCAGAGACACCGAAGCGTCGGACGACCCCTACGGGAGCATGGGTTGCACGACCCCAAGGATCCGCAGCGGCCGCCCCGCACGAGCGGCGGACGGTGGCAGCCTGTGGGGCTGGGATCCGGTGTGCAGGACCGGCGGATGCACCTCGACGCGAAAGGCCCAACGTGGCACGTTCCCTGGACGTGCGCCTTCGATGGCACCGCACGACGTTGGACGGCAGCCCGGTCATCTACGGCGAGGCCGGCGATGGCCCGCCCGTGGTGTTCCTCCACGGATGGGGCCTGACGGCCCGCTCGTACGCACGTGCGCTGCCGACCATCGCGGCGACCGGGGCCCGTGTGATCGCCCCGGCCCTCCCGGGCTTCGGGCGAAGCGCGCCTCTCGATGGCGACTACACCTTCGAGAAGCTCGCGCGTTGGGTCGACGATCTGCTCGATCACGTCGGTGTCGACGAGCCTGCAGCGATCGTCGGGCACTCGTTCGGTGGCGCCGTGGCCACCGCCACCGCGTGGCACCACCCCGAACGGGTCCGCGCCCTGGTCCTGGTCAACTCGGTCGGCGGGTCGGTGTGGAAGACCGGCGGCCAACGGGGTGACCGCCAACTGGCCGAGCGACCGCTGTGGGACTGGGGCCTACGGCTCCCCAGCGAGTTCACCGGCCGGGACTACCGCAAGGTCCTGCCGGTGGTCGTGCGCGACCTGGTCGGCAACGCCCTGACCAACCCACGGGCGATCTGGCGGGCAGCCGAGCTGGCTCGCACCGCTGATCTGCGCACGGAACTGGCGACCCTCGCGCAGCGAGGCCTGCCGGTGTCCATCCTGTGGGGATCGGAGGACAACGTCGTCCCTGAGGCGACGTTCCTGGCCCTGTGCGACGCCGCGGGAGCCCCCGGCGACATCATCGAGGATGCCGGTCACTCCTGGCTGTTGGCGGACCCCGAGGGCTTCGGCGACCTCGTGACGAACTCGTTGGCGGTCCAGCGGACGCTCACGGAACGCACCGGGGCTGCCACCCGGGACCCGGGCCGCGGAGATGGGTTCGAGGCCTCCGCCTGAGCAGGTGGCGCGCACGAGGGCAGGTGATGGTCAGCTGACGTCGTCGAGGTCCTCGAGGCCGAGAGCGACGACCCGACGTCGATGTCCACCGAGCACCGCCAGTGCCAACCGCTTGACGCGTGCCTCGCCCGACTCGTCGCTGTCGCGGTCGCCGGTCAACAGCACCCGCAGCGCATCGGTGTTCGACATCGCGCCCTGGAAGCCGGTCAACGCCCGCCCCAGCAGGTCAGCCGTCAGGCCACGTGCCCGTTCGCGTGCCTCGTCGCCGGTCAGCAGGTGCGAGAGTTGCTCCAACGCCGCAGCCTCGACCTCCTCGCGATCGAGCGCATCCAGGATCACCTCAGCGGATCGGTCGTCCAGCGTCGGAGCCACCGCCCGCGTGAAGTCCGAGGCGATCGGCAGACCGAGGGCGAAGAACACACAGGCGCCGAACCAGTCGTCGAGCGGCGCCCGGTCGAAGTAGTCGTCGAAGTACCCCCGCTGGCGCTCCATGACGGCGGTCGGCAGTTCGGTCCGGGTCCCGAGATGGTCACGCAACTGCTGATAGCGGGCGTGCTCGTCGGCCGCCCAGGTCGCGAGCTGGTCGGCCACCTTCGCGTCCGGCGCCAACGTCAGGGTGCTGGCCGTCGCCGCGAACGACCGTAGTTGCCCGTACGCGAGCGATCCCAGCAACTCGACGGTCGCAAGATCCCGTTCGTCCATCGTCGGTTCCCCAGTCATCGCGTGACCATCAGGTGGCGCGGCGTGGCCGCCAGCCGAGCCGTTCGGAGATCTCGCGGGCGGATCGTAGGACCCGCAGCGCGATCGTCTCCGGCTCGGGGAGGCGTGCGGTCGGTGCGACGATCCCGACGGCGGCGACGGCGCGTCCGGTGTGGTCGAACACCGGTGCCGCGACGCCGGACGCTCCAGGTTCGAGCTCGTCGCGCGTGTAGGCGACACCCCGCTGCCGCACCGACTGGAGGTCGGCGATCCGGGCGCCCTCGGGCAGGAACGCGAGCAGCGCCTTGCCGTGCGCCGCGACACCGAGCTCGTGGCGGAAGCCCACGCGGTAGTTGACCTGCACGAACCGGTCGCCGGGTTCGATGACCTCGACCACGACCAGGTCACCCCGGTCCCGCACGGCCAGACACGCGGTCTCGTTGGTGTCCTCCGACAGCGCCTTGAGCGGCGGTCCGGCCAATCGCCGGACCTCAAGACCCTGCGCGGCACGAACCCCCAGTTCCAGCATCGACAACCCGAGGCGGTACTTGCGTGTCTCCGCGTCACGGGTCACGAACCCCTCGGCGGTCAGCGTCTCCAGGAGGCGGTAGAGCACCGCACGATCCAGCCCGGTCGCGTCCGCCAGCCCGGACACCGTCGCGCCGTCCGCGTGATCTCCCAACGCGGTCAGCAGCGCGAGCCCCCGCGCCAGCGTCCGCGAACCGCTGGAACGCTTCCCGCCCCCATCCTCATCGTTCGCCACGTTGCTCCCTTTCCGCACCCGTCGCATGCCCAACATGCATCGCGATCCGGAGGCCCTCGGCGCCTCCTGGCGAGACCGAACTTCGACGTTCGCCCGTGGGAGTGTGCTGCGCGACCCGCGCACGGTCAAGCGGCCACGGTAGCTGGCGGGAGGCCTGGCCGTAAGCGGCTCCGACTCAACCTCACGGGGGCCGTCCCGTCCATCGCTACCATCGCCGATCCAGCGGCACCCGCTGCGGTGCATCGCCACCGTGCGGTTGCCCGGAACCATTCCGGCCTCCGGCCGGAGAACCCACCGAGAGGCGTGCACGTGGCCGAGGAGATCGAGAAGCTGATCGGCGGATCCCGCCGAGCCTTCGACAAGTTGTTCGAATCGCGGATCCTGTTCCTGAACGGGCCCCTCGACGACGACAACGGTGATGGCCTCATCGCGAAACTCCTCGCGCTGGACGCCGACAACCACGATGACGTCACCCTCTACATCAACTCTCCCGGCGGGATCATCACCGGGATGTTCGCTTTGTACGACACGATGCAGTTGATGGGCAGCCAGGTCCACACCCGCTGCGTCGGCCTCGCCGCCTCCGCAGGGGCGTTCCTCCTCGGAACCGGCACAGGGACGCGCTCCGCGACCGTCAACTCACGGATCATGGTCCACCAACCGTTGGGTGGTGCACGGGGCAGCGCCAAGGACATCGAGATCCAGGCCAAGAACATCGTCTGGATGCGCGAGCGCATCAACGACATCCTGGCCGAACGCACCGGCCAGACCGTGGAGCAGATCCGCAAGGACACCGACCGTGACTACTGGATGACCGCGGCGGAAGCGGTCGAATACGGCCTGCTCGACGAGGTCGTGGAGCCCGGCCGAGGCACATGATCGCACGGGCCCGTGACCCCCGCTACGACGACCGGACCACGGACGCTCCGGTGCGGGTCGCGCTGCTCGAATGCGATCACGTCCCGGAGCAGTTGCGCCACCTCGGCGACGACTACGGGACGATGTTTATCGACCGGTTCGCCGACCACGCACCGTGGGTGAGCTTCGACCGGTACGACGTGATCGGTGGACAGCAACTGCCGCCGGCCGGGGCGCATGACGGCTACCTGATCACCGGCTCGCGGTACTCGGTGAGCGACGACCTGCCGTGGCTCGGCGGGCTACGGCAACTGACCACCGACGTCGTCGCGGCCGACGCGCCCGTCGTCGGGATCTGCTTCGGGCACCAGTTGCTCGCCGACGAACTCGGTGGCCGGGTCGAGCGGGCCACCAACGGCTGGGGCGTCGGGATGCACACCGCCACGGTCACGGCACGGCGACCGTGGATGGATCCGGATCTGGATGAGTTCCGACTGATCGTCAGCCACCAGGACCAGGTCGTCGAGCTCCCGCGCGAAGCCACGTTGCTGGCTGACAGCCCCCATGCACCGATCGCTGCGTTCGAGATCGGGTCGGCGATCGGCTTCCAGGGTCACCCGGAGTTCGACCCCGCCTACTCCGCCGCCCTCATGGACATGCGCCGCGACCGCATCCCGGCCGCGGTCATCGACGTCGGCGAAGCGTCCCTCACCCAGACGCCCGACCACGGTGCCGTGGTGGCCTGGCTCGGGCGTGCCCTGGCCGCCAACACCGCCGCCTCGCGTGGGACGCAAGCCGGCGTCCTGGAGAGCTCGCCCGGCGCTTCGACCTGACCGGTCCCTCTGGACCGACGGGCGCTTCGGGTCGACGGGCGCTTCGGATCGACGAGCGGCGCCATGCGCGCTACCACTGCGGTGAGGCGGGTCGACGATGACCGGCCCACGAACCCGAGGACGGCCAGGGCATGACACAACTGAAGAGTTGGATCGGCGAGCGACGGTGGCTCGTCGGTGTCGTCGCGGGTGTCGCGGTGGTTCTGGTCGCGTTCATCGTCGCGGTCGTGCTCCTGACACGGCTGTACACCGGCGAGGTCCTGCCGGGGGTCCATGTGGACGGGATCGCGGTCGGTGGAGCCGACCATGACGAACTCGCCGACATCGTGACTGAGCGTGCAGAGGACCGTGCCAGCCAGCGCATCGAGATCGTCGGCGAGGACGACACGATCACCGTCACGCACGCCGAACTCGGAGAGTCCCACGACGCCGCGACCGCGATCCACCGTGCCTGGCGACAGGGACGTCAGGGGTTCGTCGCGCGCCTGACGACGAACGTCCGAGCATGGCGCGGCAACCTCGATGTCCAGATCGCGCTGCCACAACGGGTGGACACCGACCGGGTCCAACGCATCGCGGAGACGTTCGACCGCGACGAACAGGAGGCCGACATCACGTTCGTCGGGGACGGCGACGACGTCGAGGTGGAGGTCACCGAACCCGAGCTGGGCGTCACCGTGCTCACCGACACACTGCGCGACGATCTCCTCGACCTCATCGACGAGCGTGCGGCGCCGAACGAACCGACCGACGACACGGCCACCCTCGACGTCCCGCTCGCGGCACCCACCGAGCCGGCCATCACCACCGCTGACCTGCAGGCCGTGGTCCCACTGGCGCAGGAGGTCATCAACGGGCCGGTCATCCTGCGCCACGCGGTGGGCGGTGACCACATCGAGCTGTCGCCCGTCGAGCTGACCGAGGTGCTCCGGATCGACCGGGATGAGGACGCCGCTGAGGGTGAACGGCTCCAGGTCGTCGGCGATGCCGACCACCTCGAGGAACTCGTGGCCGACCTCGACCTCACCGTGGATCCCGTCGAGGTCACCGTCACGCTGGTGGACGACCAGCCGCGGATCGAGGGCGGCACCCGCGGGTTCGAGCCCGACCTGGACGCGGCCACCGATCGGGTGCTGGCCCTGGCGACGGGCATCGCCGATGACGACGACGTCCTGGATGACGACGTGCCCGACGACGTCGAGCGCCCCGAGCGGGTCGGTGAGCTACCCGGCGCCACGGTCGAACCCGACCTGAGTCGTGAGGAAGTGAAGGAGCTCGGTATCGATGAGGATGGCGAACTGGTGAGCGTCGTCGGTGGCGGTGTCAGCCAGATGGCCACGACGCTGATGAACGCGGCCTGGTTCGCCGGCATCGAGGTCATCCAGTTCCAGCCGCACTCGCTGGACTTCGAGCGGTACCCAGAGGGTCGTGAAGCGACCCTGGCGTGGGATGCGATCGATCTGGTCATCGAGAACGATTCCCCCACGGCATCCTCATCGCCTCTGCCGCGACCGAGGGGCAGCTGGAGGTCAGCCTCTGGAGCACCCCGTGGGCTGAGGTGACCACCGAGACCTCGGACCGACTGGACGTCGAGGAAGGTGACGAGCGCGACGGCTTCCTCGTCATCTTCTCGCGCACCATCACCTATCCGGACGGCTCCTCACGCACCGAGGAGTACACGCACCGGTACGACCCGGAGGACTGACTGTGAAACCGGCATCGGTCGGCTGAAGAGGCAGTCACTCGGCCTCACGACCACATCCGGGCTGCCCAGACGTCGGTTGACAGTGGCCTGACGCATACCTTCCATCGGAGCAGACCGACGCCGTCACCGCGGTGGCCACCTCCGCGTCGGTCCTGGTCCTGCCGGTCCTGGCCCTTGGGGTGCCGGTGTCCGGCCTGGCCGTGGTTCGAGCGCATGGATCAGCACGTGGCTGACCGCGTGCCTGGCGGTGAGGTCCCCACGCTCCCGGCGCCGGTCACGTGGGCCCCGTCCTCGCACCCGAGCCGGTGGCCGCAGAGCTCATCCGCTTCCTCGCGGCGAACGGGGATCCCCACCCGACCGGCGACCACCGGGTGACCGTTCCGAGGTCGGCGAGGGGGCGTGACTCGCCAACGCCGGGGGCCAGCGCCTCGAAGACCTGCTAGCCCGTGATCGTTTCAACCATCGCTCGGGGCGAGCGATGGGGTTGGGCGTGATCGGCTCGCAGCTGAGCCAGTGCTCGTCCGAGGAGACCCTGAGCCTGCTCGGATGGGCAGCCGGCAAGGGCCGGCGAGCTCTCCAATCGGTGGATGGCCGCCTCGAACAGTTCTGGCTGGCCGTCGGTGACCTTCACCAGTTCAGCCACACGTTGCTCTTCGGGAACCGTGGAACGCGTCAATGCGACCGTGTACGCGGCCAGCCAGCCCGGGTCGGACCCGAACGGCCGATGGCGGGGCGTCTGGGCGTCCATCATCCCCCCTGCCCATCGGCATCCCGTGGAGGTACCGGCCGATCGAGCTCCGCGAGATAGTCGACCGCGGACCGGTAGCTGCGGCAGCGTTCGATGGCGGGGTCGTTGACGGCGACCACCAGTTCGGCGGCGGCGTGGCCGATGGAGGTACC
This sequence comes from Nitriliruptoraceae bacterium, assembly GCA_007136095.1. Lineage (GTDB taxonomy): Bacteria > Actinomycetota > Nitriliruptoria > Nitriliruptorales > Nitriliruptoraceae > CSSed11-175R1. The sequence goes on along the minus strand of SLHP01000138.1, from coordinate 12,015 downwards.
CACGGGTAGTCCGAGTTGCGCGGCCGCACCGTCAGGCAAGGGGGTCGGCGACAGACTCAACTCACCCAGGACGCGACCGATGGGCACGGTCTGCTGGTCCGGACCGTCAACCCCGGATTCGTCCGGTCGAACCGGGCTGTCGAGCCAGGCCAGGAACGCCGACTCCAGCGCCGTGCGACGCTCCGCGGGCCCGTTCACCGCTGCGATGGACGCTGAACGCTGCCGTGTGGGTGCTCCGGTTCGCGGCATGGTTTCCTCCAGCTCAGGTGTTTCGCTGGTTCGCCGCCGCTTCTTGACGAGCATCTTCGACCGTACGGGACAGCCGACCCTTCCGCCACCGGCAGTTCAGGGACCTTCGTCTGGTCGATCACCACCGGGGCTGGTGTGGACCTCATGGTCGGCAACGATCTCCCGGGCGAGATCACGAAGTCTGCGGTTCTGGTCCTGTGAGCGCTGACGCAGCTGCTCGAAGGCGGTGTCCGCGTTCACACCACCGCGCGCCATGAGGACCCCCTTGGCCTGCCCGACGCGCTCGCGGGGGTCCTCGGCAACCACCTCATCGGTCGGAGCGACCACGGCTACCTCGAGCTCCTACCGCCCGCCACCTTCGACCAGGTGACGGACCTCGGCGAGGTCGAGAGAAGCGCAGCTGGCGTGTCCACCACGTGTCCACGGGCCGACGTCGCGGATGCGTTTCCGAAGGTCAGGACCCCTTGGGATCGTCCTCGACGTAGAGGTAGTACTCCTGGTCCTCGTCCTCCCAGTCCATCTCCACGATGTCCTTGGTGACCGCCGCCTTGCAGAACTGGAGGAAGCCGGAGTAGCCGAGATCCTTCTCGGAGAACTCAGGCTCGCGCTTGCGCAACTGGTCCTTGAGGCCGGACAGCGGCGGGTCTCCCCCGAGCTCCACCATGAGCTCCTTGACGGTGGTCCGCAGGAGCTGGAAGGCGCTGTCCTCGTCCCGCGGAGCCGACGGGAAGTCGACCTCCGGGTCGCCGGGCGCGGGACCGTCGTTGAGCGTGATGACCGAGTTGTCCGCCAGGTGGCGCAGCATCTCGCGGAACCCACGGAACCCGTAGTCGCCCTCGCTGAAGGTCGGATCCTTGCGCAACAGCGCGCGCTTGAGGTTCGACGCCTGGACCGCACCGGCGGTCGAGGACTGGATCCCCGACAGCGTGCGCGTCAGCAGCCGTTCGAGCTCGCGCAGGTCCTGCTTCTGCGACGACTTCTTGGGCTTCGAAGGGTCCTTGGAGCCGTCCTTGGCCACCGGCTTGTCGCCAGACGCCTTGGGCTTGGAGGATCCACCGCCGGAGGACTTCTTCTTCGGGCGTCCCTGGTTGCTGCCGCGGGGCTCGCGCAACGGGATGCCCTCGAGCCGGTCGTAGAAGATGAACTCATCGCACGCTGGCGGCAGCATCGCCGAGGTGGAGCCCTTCAGGCCGACCCCGATGACGCGCTTGTTGAGCTCACGCAGCTTGCCCACCAGTGGCGTGAAGTCCGAGTCGCCGGACACGATGACGAACGTCGACACGAAGTCACGCGTCAGCGCGAGCTCCATCGCATCGACCGCCATCTGGATGTCCGCGGCGTTCTTGCGGACCGAATCCGAGCGCTGTGGGATCTCGATGAGCTCCACGTTGGCATCGACCATGCCCCGGCGGTCCTCGCGGAAGAGGTTCCAGTCCGCGTAGGCGCGGCGGGTGATCAGCCGGCCCCGCTCGGCGAGAGCGTCGAGCAGCGGCTTGGGATCGAATCGATAACCGATGTCGCGGGCCCCGATCGCCACGTTCTCGTGGTCGACGAACAGGGCGAGGCGTTCTTCAGCGGGATCATGAGTAGACATGGGCGGCACCCTAGTGCCTCACTGCCCGTGTTCCCGCACGCCACACACGTTCTGGCGCACGGCAACGGGGGAGCGCCGAACGGTCAGGGCACCTCGAGCCGGATCCCCAATGACCTCGAGACGGCCGCCACCGTGGCGCCGTCGTCCCCGTCGTGCAGCACCACGGCCATCCCGATCTCCCGGGCCACCTCGACGTTGCGGGGCAGGTCGTCGACGAACACGCACTGCTCCGGCGCTCGCCCGATGCGCTCACAGGCGAGGTGGTAGATGGCTGGATCCGGCTTGCGCAGGCCCACCTCGCCAGAGATCACCAGCGTGTCGAAGTGCTCGTCGAGCGCGGCTCGCGGGTAGGTGTCGGCGCCCCAGGAGTTCGACAGCAGGCCGGTGGTCACACCCGCAGCGCGGGCCTGGCGAGCGACGTCCCAGAGGGCACCGGCCGGCTCCAACGCCTGGAACAACCCGTCCAGGAGCCGGCCGGCTTCCACGTCGTAGCCGTCCTGCCGGAGCAACGCCACCAACGCACCGTCGAACTCGTCCACGGCGATCTCGCCACGCTCCAGGGCACCGATGAGACCCCCTCCGGTCGTCCGGGAAGCAGCAACGAGCACCTCGAAGCTGCGACCGACCGGGATGCCCAGACGTCGCTCGAACGCCGCGAAGGAGTCCTGCACCGGTCCGGTCAGCACCCCGCCGTAGTCCAGCAGCAGGGCCTTCGAGGTCGCACTCACCCACCGACCTCCGCGACCGCGCCCCGGGCCCGTTCCCCGAGCTCCAGCACGAGTGCGCCGTAGGCCTCATGGCTGCCATCGGTCTCCCCGTACGCACCGGAGGCATACCGGCTGTAGACACCCTCGAGGATGCAGGCGAGCTTCCAGTACCCGAACGCGACGTAGTAGCCGATGCCCTCGAGGTCGCGCCCCGACGCCGTTGCGTACCGCTCGATGAGCTCGGCGCGGGTGGCGAACCCCTCGACCGAGGTCGGCGCGTCCGGGAGCACACGGACCTGCTCGCCCGGTTCGGTCCAGTAGACCAGCAGCAGACCGACGTCCGCCAGCGGATCTCCCAGGGTCGTCAGCTCCCAATCCAGCACGGCCTGGACGGCTCCCGTCGCCGGGTCGACCATCGCGTTGTCGAGCCGGTAATCGCCGTGGACGATGCTGACCGCCCCCTGCGCCGGGATCGCCGCCGACAACCGCGCATGCACCTCGTCCAGCACCGGCAGATCGCGGGTCCTGCCCTGCTCCAACTGACCGTGCCACCGGCGCAACTGCCGTTCGAGGTAGCCATCGCGCCGGGACAGCTCCCCGAGCCCCACCTCATCGACGTCCACCTCGTGGAGGCGGACGAGGACGTCCACAAGGTCCTTCGACACCGCGGCCCGCGTCGCCGTGGTCAGGTGCGCCTGCGCGGCCTGCGCATCACGGATCACCTCACCCTCCACGAACCGCATCACGTAGAAGGGTGCGCCGGAGACCTCGACGTCCTCCTCGAGGCCGACGCACTCGGGTACCGGGACCGGCGATGGCCCGAGCGCGCTGATGATGCGGTGCTCGCGTTCCATGTCGTGCGCGGACGCCAACACCCCGTGGAGCGGCGGGCGACGCAGGATCACCCGACGACCGTCCGGATCTTCGACCCGGTAGGTCAGGTTGGACCGCCCCCCCTGGATCAGGTGGAAGGTCAGGGGCGCCCGCAGGTCCGTTCGCTCCTGCAACCAGGCCGTCACCCGCGGGACATCGATGCCGTCGATCTCACTCACCTGCACATCCTCCGTCGGTCGGTGGAGCCTGACACGTCATCGGACACCACGCCAAGCTGATCGGTGTCCTCAGCCCTGCCAGTCGGGAGTGTCCGCCGGTAGTTTGGACGCTGGTCCGATGACGAGGAGGCGACCTGGTGGTACGCAGCCGTGGTCCACGCCATGAGCCGGTCACCACCTTCCCGACCCGTGTCTACCGCCGTCGCAGCCCCCTCGGGCGGGTGGGCCGTGCCAGCGTCACACGGCTGTCCGGCAGCGTCCGATCCCTGTTCGAGACCGGTGGCCGTGGCTTCCGGAACCTCGCGATGACCCAGGTGGGCAGCACGGCAGCGGACACTCTGGTCGCGATCGGTCTGGCCGGCACGTTGTTCTTCTCCGTCCCGTCGGCCGAAGCGCGGGCGAATGTCGTGCTCTACCTGGTGCTCACGGTCGCCCCCTTCGCGGTGATCGGACCCACCCTCGGTCGGATCCTCGACCGCACCCCGGCATCGACCCGCACACTGCTGGTCGCCGCCGCCGGCGGGCGCGCGTTCCTGGCGCTGACACTGGCCGTCGTCCCCGACTCCTGGTGGCTGTTCCCAGCGGCGTTCGGGCTGCTCGTGCTCTCCCGCGTCCACGGGATCACGCGCAACACCCTGCTGCCCTTGGCGCTGGACGCCCCTCGTGCGCTCGTCGCCGCCAACGCGCGCCTGGCCTGGATCGGCATGCTCGCCGGAGGGGTCGCGGCCGGGGTCGGTGTGCTGGCGGCCCTGGTGGTCGATGTCCGCGGTCCGCTGGCGCTGGCCGCCATGGCGGCGACGGCCGCCGCGTTGCTCGGGCGTCGCCTGCCGGCACCCGACGGCAGCGGTGTCCACCATGATCCGGACGACCCACTCCCCGACCTCAGGATCCAACGATCCGTGCGCATGGCCCGGCTGGCCACCGCCGGGGTTCGCGCCTTCAACGGCTTCCTGTTGCTGCTGATGGCCTTCGCACTGCGCGAGATGGAGGCGAGCCTCCTGGACTTCGGTGCGCTGCTCGGGGCGGCGGGTGCCGGTTTCGCGATCGCGTCGCGAGCGGTTCCGATCCTGGAGCGCCGTTCCAGCGAGGAACCGATGGTGGTCGCCGCGCTGGCCATCACCGCGGCCGCCGCGTTCTCCGCCGGCCAGTGGTTCGGTCTGACCGCGGCCGCCATCACCGCCGGGCTGGCGGGGATCGCATGGGGGACGGCCAAACTCGCCTTCGATGGACTGCTGCAGTCGACGGTGCCGGCCGAGCGGCGGGGTGCCGCCTTCACCCGGAGCGAGACGCTGTTCTCCCTGGCGTTCGTGCTCGGCGCGATCATCCCGACCGCCCTCCCGATGCCGGCCGAACTGGGCCTGGTCCTGACCGGTTTCGGCGCGCTGGCAGCCCAGATCGTCTACGTCGTGGCGCTCCTGGTGCCACCCGAGGGTCCGGCCGGGGAGCCCCTGGGCCCCCGGAACGGGACGGCCGCACCCGACGAACCCATCGACGACCGCCAGATCGCCTTCGAACTCGAACCGGTCGACATCACGGGCGACCTCACCGACGAGATCCCGCACGAGGCCACGGAGTCGGAGCGTCCGGGCGGACCTGCCTGATCCCGCCGCCTCACAGGCCGGCCAGCCCTCGTAGGTCGGGGTCCGAGAGTTCCGCGGACACCAGGGTGCCGTCGCTCTCCAGGATCGGGACACCGCCGATACCGCGGCCGCGATCGGCCGTCATGCGCTGTCGGACCGAGACCCGCGCGCCGGGATCGCGCAGTCGGATCGCGACCTCATCCGGATCCAGGCCGGCACGCTGTGCGAGGTCGCAGAGGGTGTCGGGGGCGTCGATCGGCGCGTCGTCGGTCCAGTAGGCCCGGAAGACGGTCTCACGCCAGGCCGCCCCGAGCCCCTGCGACCGCGCGATATCAGCGATGAGGTGGGCGGACAGCGTCGGGGGCCGCTGGGACGGCCGCCGCACCGTCAGCCCCAACGCCTTGGCGCGGTCCTGCCACCGCTCGATCTCATCGAGTTGATCGAGCGTGACGGGCAGCGCCATGTCCACGCCCAGGACGTCGATGCCCTGGAAGCCCACATCGCCGCCCGCGTCGGCCAGGGCCTGCAGGCGCAGCGCGGCCACCACCGCGGGCAGCGAGGTGTGATCGAAGTGCAGGACCAGCATGCCGGCGACACTACCCCGTCCCGGTGGCCGCCTCCCGCTGTGGATCAGCGCTCCAGGCCGACCACGACCCGGGGTACAACCGGCCGTGGATGCCGAACTCCTCCAGCACGAGCAGATCGTGGCAGGCCGCGACACCGGAGCCGCAGTACGCGACGACCTCACCCGCCTCCAGGGCGCCCGTCGCGCCGTACCGTTGCGCCAACACGTCGCGTGCCTCCAGTCGGCCGGCGACATCGAGGTTGTCGGTCACCGGGAGGTTCACCGCACCTGGGATGTGACCGGGGCGGGGATCGACCGGCTCGGTCTCCCCGGCGAACCGCGCGGGCTCCCGCGCATCGAGGACCACCCCGTCGCGTCGCGCGGCGATACTCGCCGTCAGGTCGGCATCCGCCAGCCGGTCGACCGGCCAGTCGCGCTCGGCGCGCACGACCGGGGTCCGCGTCACCTCGCCCGCTTCGACCGCGCCGGCCCAACCCGCCAACCCGCCCTCCAGGACGGCTGCCGGCTGGCCGATCACACGCAGCATCCAGACCAGCCGGGCCGCGATGATCCCGGGCCCCTGGTCGTAGGCAACCACCGGATCGTCCCAGCCGATACCGAGCTCCCCGAGCGAGGCCGCGAACGCCGCCGGGTCCGGGAGCGGATGCCGTCCGCCCGCGGGTGTCGGCGGCCCCGCCGCAACCGTGTCCAGGTCCAGGTAGACGGCCCCGGGTAGATGGCGCGCCACGTAGTCATCACGACCGAGGCTCCCGTCGAGTGACCACCGCAGGTCGACCAGCACCGGTGGCGGCGACAACGTCGCTAGCCGATCGGCCGACACGAACGCTGGGACGGCGGAGACGGACACGGTTCCCTCCAGGCACGACGTCACCCACCGTAGCGAGACGGCTTGGCGTAGATTGCGCCACCGACCAGCCACCGGACGTCAGGCGCACACCCGTGGATCGAGAAGCGACCAGCGCACAGGTCCGGATGCTCGGTGACCTGCTCGGGCGCACGATCGCGTCCATCGAAGGCGAGGAACGGTTCGCGCTCGTGGAACGGGTTCGCAGCCTCGCGATCGGCCACCGAGATGGCGAGCAGCACGCGGGACCGGAGCTCACCGAACTGCTCCGCAATGTCTCGCCGGATGACGCGCTGGTCCTGGCCACCGCCTTCGCCGCCTGGTTCCGCCTCATCAACCTCGCCGAGGATCAGGCCCTGGTCCGCCAGATGATCGCCGAACGGGTGCAGGCCGCCGCCCGCCACGAACCGTTCACGGACAGCATCGCGCAGTCGATCGACCGGCTCGCCACCCGCGGCGTGACCGCGGACCGGATCGGCGACGTCCTCGACGGCCTGGCCATCCGGCCCGTGCTCACCGCCCATCCGACCGAGTCCAACCGTCGGACGATCCTCACCAAACTCAACCGCATCTCGGTCGCACTGCGCCGCCTGGACCAGGAGACGCTCTCGCCCGAGGCGCGCGGGGGCGTGATCCGCTACCTCGGTGAGGAGGTGGCCTCGCTGTGGCTGACCGATGAGACCCGGACCCGTCCGCCGACCGTGATCGACGAGGTCCGCAACGGGCTGTACTGGATCGACGCGGTGCTGTTCGACCTGGTCCCCCGGCTGTACCGGGAGATGGACGAGGCGATCTCCCGCAGGTTCCCGTCGGCGTCGGTCGACGTCGGCCGCTTCCTGACGTTCGGGTCCTGGATCGGTGGTGATCGCGACGGCAACCCGAACGTCACCCAGCAGGTCACCGAACAGACGCTGCGTGAACACAAGCTGCTGGCGATCAAGCTGCTCCGTCGCAGCATCGACCGGTTGCACGCCCACCTGTCGGTGGGCGAAGCGCGAGGCACGACCTCCGCACTCGCGGAGCGCTACCAGGCACTGCGGGACCGTCTGCCGGACGAGGCGGTCGAGATCGAACGGCGGTACGAGGCCCAGCCGCACCGGCAGTTCCTCGCCCTGACCTACCGGGTACTGTTGATCACCGAGGACCGGGCCGGCGGAGCATGGCGCACGGATCACCACGTCGATCCCCAGAGCTACGGGCACCCCGACGAGTTCATCGCCGATCTCCAACTGCTGCGCGACAGCCTGCGGCACGCCGGCGGCGCCGCGATCGCGGATGGTCGGGTGCGTGACCTGCAGGTGCAGGCCGAGGTCTTCGGGTTCCATCTGGCGACCCTGGACCTGCGGCAGCACGCCCGACGACACCGTGATGCGCTCGGGGCGATCTTCCGTCGCTACGGCGACACCGATGATTACGGATCGCTGTCCGAGGAGGACAAGCTCACGTTGCTCAACCACGAGCTGTCGATCGACCGACCGTTGACTTCGGCCGTGCTCGACTTCGACGACGACACCAACGAGACGCTGGGGCTGTTCCGCATCGTTCGCCGCGCCTACGAGCGGATGGGCCACCAGGCGATCGATACCTACATCATCTCCATGACCGAGCAGGTGTCCGACGTCCTCGCGGTACTGGTCATGGCACGCGACGCGGGCTGCGCCGACGGTCTGGACGTCGTCCCACTGTTCGAGACCGTGGACGACCTGGAACGGGCGCCGCGGGTACTGGACGACCTGCTGCGGACCCCGACCTACCGCGAACACATCCGTCACCGTGGCGACCATCAGCAGGTCATGATCGGCTACAGCGATTCCAACAAGGACGGTGGGTACCTGACCGCCACCTGGCAGCTGCAGAAGGCCCAACGGGCTCTGGCCGCGGTCGCCGATGAACACGGCATCGAACTCACGCTCTTCCACGGGCGGGGCGGATCGATCGGTCGGGGTGGAGGTCCGGCCAACGCCGCGATCCGCGCACAGCCGCCCGAATCGGTGCGCGGGCGTCTGCGCCTGACCGAGCAGGGCGAGGTCGTCGCCGCCCGGTACCGCGACCCCGCCCTGGCGCACCGCCACCTCGAACAACTGATCAGCGCGGTGCTCGTGACCGCACGTCCCGACCGCGCCAAGAAGACCACGGACCGGGCGGACGTGGTCCTCGATGAGCTGTCGGACCTGGCCCGGGCGGCCTACCGGAACCTGGTGCACGACGACCCGCACCTGATCGACTACCTGCACGATGCCACACCACTGGCGGCGATCGGTCAGCTCAACCTCGCCTCGCGACCGGCGCGCCGCCAGGCCGGCCGCAGCATCGACGATCTGCGTGCGATCCCGTGGGTCTTCGCCTGGACGCAGTGTCGGATCCACCTGCCCGCCTGGTTCGGCATCGGCACGGCCCTGCACACCTGGACGCGCGATGACGAGGACCGGTGGGCCGAGTTGCGTGCCATCACCCAGGAGAGCCCCCTGCTGCGCGTGACCTTCGACAACGTCGAGATGTCCCTGGCGAAGGCCGATCTGCGGATCGCCGCCGACTACGCGCGGCTCGCCCGCGCCGAGGTCCGTGATGCGGTGCTCCCACAACTGATCTCGGAGCACGACCGGACGGTGAGCGGCCTGCTGCGTATCACGGGACACGACGCACTCCTCGCCCACGATCCTGACCTCGCCGAGGTCCTGCGGCTGCGCGACCCGTACCTCGATCCGCTGCACGCGGTCCAGGTGGCACTGCTCGACCGGCTGCAGCACGCGAGCGACGAGGACCGCACCAACGGGCATGCCGACTCCCTCAGCCAGGCGATCCTGGTCGCCACCAACGGCATCGCCGCGGGGCTGCGCAACACCGGCTGATCGTCGCCTCCGCACAGCCCGGTACAGTGGCCGCGCCGGCACCGACGGTGCCGGCAATGACACCCGGGGAGCTCGGGCACAGCCGGGCTGAGAGGGTGACCAGCGACCGCGAACGTGCCTTCGGGCGCGTCTGCGGGAGAGCGTCATCGACCCGTGGAACCTGAGCTGGGTAATGCCAGCGGAGGAAGGTGCCCGGTGCTCGAGTCATCCGCGTCGACCACGTCGTCACCCGACGTCGAGGTCATCGTGCTGGCCGGCGGCGACACCGTCGACGGAGCGATCCGTCACCTCCTGCCGGACCATGCGACCGTGATCGCTGCGGATTCCGGGTTGGCGCTCGCGCCGATCCTGGGGCTCACCGCCGACCTCGTCGTCGGTGACATGGACTCCGTCGATCCGGACCAGTTGGCGGCGGCACGTGCCGCCGGCACCGCGGTCGACCAGTATCCGCCCGACAAGGACCGGACCGATCTGGCCATCGCCCTCGATGCGGCGATGGCTCGGTCACCCGCGCGCATCACGGTCGTCGGGGGGCACGGTGGTCGGTTGGATCACCTGCTGGCGAACACCGCCCTGTTCGCCTCCACGTCGTACGCGGACACTCGGATCGTGGCCCACATGGGTCACGCCACCCTCACGGTGGTCCGTGGTGGCCGATCGGCGACCGGACTCTGCGGAGCACCGGGCGAACCGGTCAGTCTGCTCGCTGTCCATGGTGACGCCTGCGGCGTCACGACCAACGGTCTGCGGTTCGCACTGGACGGCCATGACCTGGCCGCAGGTTCCTCGCGGGGTGTCAGCAACGAGTTCACCGGTGACCGGGCCACGGTGGCGCTGCACGACGGCGTGCTGCTCGCGGTCCAGCCGGGCGACCCCACCCAAGGATGAACCCGATGAAGCGAACCCGACCGATCCTCGTTCCTCTCCTGCTGTCGCTGGCGCTGGTGCTGGCGGCCTGCGGCGACGGTCCGGCCGACGAGCCGGACGACACGACCGAAGAACCCGACCCCACCGATGACGCCGAGACCGACGACGGCGAGGCGGAGGACGACGCGGCGGCCCCCGACGAGCCGGCCGACGACGTGACGATCCGCCTGATGACCCACGACTCGTTCGACGTGTCGACCGACGTGCTGGAGGCCTTCACCACCGAGACCGGCATCGACGTCGAGGTGGTGCCGATGGGCGATGCCGGTACCGCGTTGAACCAGGCGATCCTGACCGCGGACCAACCGCAGGGTGACCTGCTCTTCGGGGTCGACACGACCTTCCTGTCCCGCGCCCTGGATGCGGATCTGTTCCAGAGCTACGAGTCCCCCCGGCTCGAAGCCGTGCCCGAGCGCTACCAACTCGACCCGGAGCACCGCCTGACCCCGATCGACGTCGGCGACGTGTGCCTGAACTACGACGTCGGCTGGTTCGAGGACGCCGGCATCCCCGTGCCACAGGATCTCAGCGACCTGCTCGACGAGCAGTACGAGGGGCTCCTGGCCGTCCAGAACCCGGCGACCTCATCCCCCGGGCTGGCCTTCCTGCTGGCCACGATCGACCACTTCGGCGAGTCGGGCTACCTCGACGCCTGGGAGACCCTCCGCGACAACGATGTCCTGGTCACCGACGGCTGGACCGAGGCCTACTACGGCGAGTTCACCGCCGCCAGCGACGGTGACCGGCCGATCGTGGTCTCCTACGCGTCCAGCCCCCCGGCCGAGGTGTTCTTCGCCGACCCGATGCCGGACGAGGCGCCCACCGGCGTGATCGAGGCGTCCTGCATCCGACAGATCGAGTTCGTCGGGATCCTCGGCAGCACCGAGCACCCCGACGAGGCGCAGCAACTGGTCGACTTCATGCTGTCCACGACGTTCCAGGAGGACATCCCACTCACGATGTTCGTGTTCCCGGTCGTCGATGACGCGGACCTACCCGAGGTCTTCGTCGAGCACGCGGTGCTCCCCGACGATCCCCTGGACCTCGATCCTCAGGTGATCGGCGAGAACCGCGAGGAGTGGATCGACGAGTGGACCCGGACCGTGCTGCGGTGAGGCACCGGTGACCACCGGGACCGCGAGCGTGCGCCCCTCGACGCGGCGGTGGACGACCGTCGCGTTGCTCGCGGTGCCGGTGGTGTTCCTGACGGTCTTCTTCGTCAACCCGGTCGCGACCATCGTCGCGACCGGGTTGCGCCCGGAGGGCAGCTTCGATCCCGCTGCCATCGGGCGGGTCCTCCGGGACCCCGTGGTGGCGAGGGTCGCCTGGTTCACCCTGTGGCAGGCGACGCTGTCCACGCTGTTGACGCTGGCGATCGGCCTGCCGGGGGCCTACGCGTTGTCGCGCCTGCGGTTCCGTGGCAGCGCGCTGCTGCGGGCGTCGGTCACGGTCCCCTTCGTGCTGCCGACGGTCGTGGTCGCGGCGGCCTTCCTCGCTCTGCTCGGGCCCGAGAGCCCCATCAACACCGCACTCGGCGGACTGTTCGGCACGGGCGCACCGACCATCGACCTGCGCCGGACCGTCACCGCGATCCTGATCGCCCACGTGTTCTTCAACTACGCCGTGG
>SLHP01000056.1 GCA_007136095.1 Nitriliruptoraceae bacterium | reverse complement strand
CGAGACGCACGCTCGGGTTGTGCTGGCGCGCCGTACCGACGAGACTACGCGCATGCGACCAGGACCAGCCCGCGGCACGACCGTCACGACGGAGATCGTCGTGGGCCCCGACATGTCCGCACGGATCGATGGGCGGGAGATGCATCCGGTCTACGGCACCGGCGCGCTGGTCGCGGACATCGAACGCATCTGCCGGGGGATCCTCGAACCCCACCTCGAGGACGGCGAGGAGGCGGTCGGGGCACGCCTCGAGATCCTGCACCGCGCCCCGGTGCCGATCGGCGAGACCATCGCGCTCACCGCGACCGTCGCCACGGTCGGACCACTCACCCTGGTCTGCGAGATCCTCGTCCGTCACGGTGGCTCGAACGTCGCCCGCGGCTCCTTCGAGCAGCGACTGGTCCGCCAGGACGACTTCCTCGCCGAGGCGGCTGCGCGTCGGACCGTCCCCACCGCCTGAGACGGGCTGTCCGACGCGGCCGGGAAGCCGGATCTCGGGCCGTGGTTCCGCGCGACGCGCGCACTTGTGTGATGATCTCTTGACCGACCCACCGACGAGTGTCACACTTCCAGATGGGCCGCTCGGGACCGTGGTGGCCCCGGTGCCCGGGAGGAGTAGGTGCATGGGTGACGACACGCACGACCCGCACGACACCGGGAGCGTCGACGACCGCCCGATCGGTTCGGCCCGAGCGCTGCTGTTGACCCTCTGGGGCGATGTCGTCGCCCCGTCCGGTGGACGCGCGTGGTTGGGCGCGGTGACCGAGGCCATGGGCGCCCTGGGCGTCACCCCGGACACGACCCGACAGGCGCTGCGCCGCCTGGTCGCGCAGGACCTGCTCGCCGCAGAGCGCAGGGGGCGACTCGCCGCCTACCGCACGACCCCGGTCGGGATGCGTCGCCTGGAGGAGGCCGCCGACCGCATCTACCTGCGGCGACCCCTGGCGTGGGATGGCCGCTGGCACATGCTCCGGCTGTCACCGGCTGTCGGGAACGCCGCAGCACGAGCGGCGCTGCGACGCGAACTTGCCTGGCTCGGCTACGGGCAACTCTCCGCCGAGCTCTGGATCTGCCCCTGGGACCTGGGTGCCCGCCGCGAAGCGGTGCTCGCCAAGCACGACGTCACCGGCCAGGTCGAGGCCTACACGGCCTCCCTCGACGGCGACGACCGGGACCTCGCGGCCACGGCCTACGACCTCGATGACCTGGCAACCGGCCACCGGACGTTCCTCGACCGCTACGACACCCAGCCGCCGGAACCCGGGAACGACCGGTCGGCGTTCGTCGCGCGGCTCGAACTGGTCCACCGGTGGCGACGGTTCCTGTTCCTGGACCCCGGCCTGCCAGCGGAACTCCTGCCGTCCTCCTGGCTCGGCGAGCGTGCCGCGGCCGCCTTCCTCGCCCACTACCGGGCGACGGAAGCGGGCGGGTGGGCGTTCTGGGACGACCTGGCCCGTGCCGCCGACCCCGACGGACACGCTGCCCACCACCCGGTCTCCAACCTCGATCCCGCACCGGTCGTGTCCCCCGCTCCGGACCAGGTTGCCGAGGATGTGCCAGGTGCAGCGACGTCACCGACCCCGACCGGCGCTGCGCGAGGCCGCAACGGTGCGTCGGCCGACGACGACCCGGTCCGCACCGAGGAGTTCGTCGCCCGCATCCATGCCGGCCACAAGGTCGAGCCCGCCGACTGGATGCCGGCGACCTACCGCGATCTGAACATCCGCTTCATCGAGATGCACGCCAACTCGGAGATCATGGGCGCGCTACCCGAGCGGGAGTGGATCGCCCGGGCACCCACGCTGCTGCGCAAGCGGTCGCTGGCGGCCAAGGTGCAGGACGAGGTCGGCCACGCCCACCTGATCTACCGGGTCGCGGAGTCGCTCGGCCGGCCACGTCCCGCGATGTACGAGGACCTGATCGCCGGCCGCGGCAAGTTCCACAACGTGTTTCACTACCCCACCCACTCGTGGGGCGACGTCGCCTGCATCGGGTTCCTGGTCGACGGGGCGGCGATCGTGACCCAGCGGGCGCTGCTCGAGACGTCGTACGCGCCCTACGTGCGGGTGATGCGACGGGTCGTCGCCGAGGAGTCCCTGCACTACCGCCACGGCGAGGACATCATGCTCGCCCTGGCCAGCGGCACCGATGCGCAGTTCGAGATGCTGCAGGAGGCCGTCAACCGGTGGTGGGAACCGGTCATGCATTTCTTCGGGACCAACGTCGCGGCCGAGGACGACCCGATGATCCACTGGGGCGTCAAGACGCGCACGAACGAACAGTCCCGCCAGGACTGGATCGGCCAGTACGTCCCGAAGCTGTGGGACATGGGCATCGAGACCCCGGACCCCGCGCTGGCCTACGACCCGGGGACCAAGACCTGGACCTACACCGAACCCGACTGGGGTCGCCTCAAACAGATCGTCAAGGGCGAGCCGACCGAGGCCACGGCCACCCGCCTGTACTGGCGGCAGGTGATGCACCGCAACCACGCCTGGGTGCACCAGATCGTCACCGGGGACCGCGTCCCCGCCGCTGCCTGAGAGGGGTTCACCGTGCCCACCTACGAGGTTTTCGGCCGTCGCAAATGGGACGCGCCGCTCGAACACGTCGGCAACCTGCACGCCGCCGACCACCACACCGCCCTGCTGATCGCCCGCGAGACCCACTTCCGCCACCAGGAGGGCGTCGACTACGCGGTGGTGCGCAGCGATCACCTGCACGGGCTGGAGGATCCCTCGCTGCTGGAGCGCCGCACCGACATCACCTACCGCCTCCAGACGGGCTACTCGGGCTTCCGCGAGAAGCGTGAGGCCGCGCGGGCGGCCGCCGACGCGCGTGGCCGCGGCGCCCTCCGGGACCGCCCGGTGCCGGGCAGCGCGACCAAGGACGCCCCATGACGCTGCCGACGCCGACGCTGCCCGACCTGACCGCCCCCCGCGCGCAGGTCCTGCTCGCCATCGCCGACGATGCCCTGATCAGCGGGCACCGCTCGTCGCACTGGACGGGGGTCGCCCCGTCACTGGAGGAGGACCTGGCGTTCTCCACGATCGCCCAGGACGGCATCAACCACGCCGATCTGTGGTTCCAGGTCCTGCTCGGCAACGCCGGCGACAGCAGTGGCCACGACGCGCGCGCCCGGGTCGATGCCCTGGGGCTCGGCCGCGACCCCGCCGACTACCGGCACGCCGTGCTGTGCGAACGCGAACCCCGGGATTTCGCCTTCACACTCGCGCGGCACTGGGCCTACGAACACCTCGACGCGCTGCGCCTGGACGCGTTGACCGGTTCCTCGGATCCGGATATCGCGGCGGTGGCCGAACGGTTGCGCCACGAGTCGCGCTACCACCTCGAGCACGCCGACCACTGGTTCGCCCGCCTGAGCGCGACGGACGGCACGTCGGCCGACGACGACGCGCACCGACGGTTCGGCGAGGCGCTGGCCGTCGTGCTCCCGGAGGCACTCGGGCTGTTCGAGCCCGTCGACGGGGAGGACGATGCGGTCACCTCGGGCCTGTTCCCGCGCGGCCACGTGGCACTCCGCGAGCCATGGCTCGCCGTCATCGGGCCGCGACTGCGGGAGGTCGGGTACGACGCGCTGGTGCCGTCGGCACAGGACCGGGTGCCCGACGCCGCGGCGGGCGGACGCCGCGGGCGGCACTCGCCCGACTTCACCGAGGACGTCTGGCCGGAGATGACCACGCTGTACCGCGCGCACCCCGGTGCCCGGTGGTGAGGGGACGGCGATGGCGAGGATGATGCGCACCGCACCGGTCGATGTCGACGACGTCCGCCGGGCGGTGACCTCGGTCCCGGATCCGGAACTCCCACCGGTGACGATCGGGATGCTCGGCATGCTCCACCACCTCGAGGTGGATGGTGCCGAGGTGACCGTGGAGCTGTTGCCGACGTACTCCGGCTGCCCGGCGACGCAGATGATCGAACGTGACGTACGCGCCGCCGTCGGCGGCCTCGCGGGGGTCGAGCACGTGACCGTGCGCTTCCGGTACGACCCGCCCTGGTCCGCGGCACGGATCACCGACGCGGGTCGCGAGCACCTCCGGGAGTTCGGCATCGCACCTCCGGGCGGCGACGTGCAGGGCGCGGTGACGCCCGACGGCCGCCCGACCCTGCCCGTGGCGGTCGGGGCCTCGGACCCACGGCCCTGTCCCTACTGCGGCTCCACGGACACGGTCCGCGATGCGCCGTTCGGGCCGACCCCGTGTCGGGACCTGCGCTACTGCGCGACCTGTCAGCAACCGTTCGAGGCGTTCAGGAACTGACCGGCGCAGCCAGAGGCAACCGTGCCTCAGGCGTCGGCGTCGGCCCCGGACGGGGTGCTGCCGGCGCCCGCGTCCTGCTCCGCGAGTTCGGCGAGGTTGCGCAGGGAGCGACCGAAGATGCGCCGCAGGATCGGCAGGACCAGGGTGCTCGCACCCCACTCGCCGAGGGCGCCCAGCGGTGGATCGACCTCCTCCCACCAGGTCAGCACGGTGGCCTGGGGACCGTCCTCCGCGAGTTCGAACGCCCCGTAGCCGGTGATGATCTTGCCCAGGTGGGTGACCTCGAGGTAGCTCGGTTCCTCCCAGCCGGTGACGCGCATGATGTCCTGCACCGTCACGCCCATGAGGTTGGTCGGGCAGCGCAGGGTCACGCCCTCACCGGTGCGCTGCGGGGTCAGCACGTGCACGGCCTTGGCGTCCAGCATCCAGTCCGGTTGACGTTCCCAGTCGGTGAGCACGTCCCAGAGCACCTGCCGGGGGGCGGCGACGTGCCGGGTGATCTCGAGTCGCATGCCTGCCTCCTGGTCGTTGGACGAGGGTACGACGTGCAGGGGAGGTCACGGTGCGGCTCCCCGGTGGGTACCGCCACCGTGGACCCATTAGGCTCACCCGACGATGGGCCCGACGCTGCCGAAGGGCGCGCGGCCCGCCCGAAGATGCGGCGCACCGGCCTCCACCTCAACGCCGCCAACCGACCTGAAGGGATCGACGTGTTCGCCGAGATCGACGGCAACGCCATGCACTACGTCAGCTACGGCGAGGGACCGCCGGTCGTGTTCATCCACGGCCTCGGTGGGTCCAGCAACGTCTGGCACGGTGTCATGCAGGCCATGCAACAACACCACCACGGCGTCGCCATGGACCTCCGCGGCCATGGCCGCAGCCAGAGTCGCGGCAAGTTCTCCATCGAGGGCTGGTCCAAGGACATCAAGAAGCTCATCGCCCACCTCGAACTCCCGGCGGTCACGCTCGTCGGTCACTCGCTCGGGACGCTGGTCGCGCAGCACCTCGCCCAGACCTCCCCGGACACGGTCGACCAGTTGGTACTCGTCGGTGGGATCTCCTACTTCCAGCCGCCGACCGCCGACGCCTACCGCGAACGTGCGGACCTCGTCGAGGCCGAGGGCATGGACGTGCTGGTGGACAGTTGGCTCGAGGGAGCCGTCTCTCCCCAGACACACGCCACCCAGGCCGGCGCGGTCGGACTGCTGCGTGAGATGTTCCTGCGCAACGATCCGATCAGCTACGCGAAGTCGTGTCGGGCGCTGTCGAAGGCACCGCACATCCGTCGCGACGAGATCGGCCAGCCGACGCTGATGATCACCGGCGCGCACGACCGCTCCACGCCGCTGGCGATGGCCGAGGAGATCAAGTCGTCGATCCCGGTCAGTCGCATCAGGGTGCTGCCGAACGTGGGGCACTGGGCACCGGTCGAGGCGCCGGGCGAGATCGCCGCGTCGGTGCTCGAGTTCCTCACCTGAGCGCCGCACCCCACCGGAGGCGACCGTGACGCCCGAGCCGACCGTGTCGCCCGATGAGGCCCCGGATGCGGCCCGACCGGGGCGTGGTCCGCTCCCCACGCCGTTGCGTGCACCGGGTGAGCCCGAGGCACCGACGGCGCCGATCCTGGACCTGTCCCGTCGCCGGATCGACCTGTCGCGCCGCGTCGGCGTCATGGGGATCGTCAACCGCACCCCGGATTCGTTCTACGACCGTGGGGCGACCTACGCGTTCGACACCGCCCTCGCACACGCCCGCCGCCTGGTCGCTGAGGGGGCGGACATCATCGACGTCGGCGGCGTCAAGGGCGGCCCCGGCGATGCGGTGTCCGTCGATGAGGAGATCGACCGTGTCGTGCCGTTCGTCGAGGCACTGCGCGCGGTCGAACCCGATGTGCTGCTGTCGGTCGACACCTTCCGGGCACCGGTCGCGGCCGCAGCCATGGCGGCCGGCGCCGACATCATCAACGACGTGACGGGCCTGCACGACCCGGAGGTCCTGGACGTCGTCGTGGAGCACCGGGCCGGGTACGTCGCGATGCACCACGGTGGCGAGCCACGGACCCGTCCCTTCCGGCGGCACTACCTCCCGGACGTCACCCACGCGATCATCTCGCACTGCCGCGAACTGACCGACCGCGCGATCGCCGCGGGGGTCCCCGCCGGCCGGTTGATCGTCGACCCCGGTCACGACTTCCAGAAGACGACGGCGCATTCGCTGGAGATCACCCGCCGGCTCCCGGAGCTACAGGCGCTCGGCTACCCGGTGCTCGTGGCACTGTCGAACAAGGACTTCATCGGCGAGACGCTGGACGCCCCACTGGAGCGTCGGGTCGACGGCAGCCTGGCCGCCGCGGTGTTCTCGGTCCTCCGTGGGGCCAACCTGGTCCGGGTCCACGAGGTCCAGCGGACCGTGGACGTCCTGCGGATGACCGAGGCGATGCTCGGCTGGCGTGACCCCGCCGTCGCCATCCGTGGGCTCGAGTAGTCGGGGATCGGTGCCGTGCGGCGGTGACCCACCTGGACCGTCACCGGGATACGTTCATCGGTGTCCCATCCACGACCCGACACGTTGGAGGTATCGGTGGCCCGCATCGGTATGCCCCGCAAGTTCGTCTTCGTGTGCATCAACGAGCGCCCGGAGGAGCACCCCCGCCCATCGTGCATCCGTCGCGGCAGTGCCGGGGTGTTCGAGGCGCTCCGCGAGGAGACCGGCCGCCAGGGGCTCGTGGACGTCAAGGTCGTGGCATCGGGCTGCCTCGAACCGTGCATGGTCGGCCCGTCGATCTACGTGGCGCCCGACGACGTCTGGTACGGCGGGGTCACGCTCCAGGACATCCCCCAACTCGTCGAGGAGCACCTGGCCAACGACGAGCCCGTGGAGTTCCTGCGCATCGGGCGTCCGGAGTTCGAACTGTCACCGCTGGAGGGCCGCAGCGACCTGCCCCCGGGCGAGATCCCGCCCGTCTGACACCGGGCTCTCGCGGGCCCCGTGCCGGGGTCGTACGCTGTGCGGCCAGCGCGCGATGGTCCTGGCCCCGTGAGGCATCGGCCGTCTGCGGCCCGCACCAGGTTCACATCCGGTCGTCCGGAGGCACCATGGACGAGTCCCCACCCGCGATCGACGGGTACGACGCGATCGAGTTCTGGGTCGGCAACGCCAAACAGGCCGCCCACCACTACCGCTCGGCGTTCGGGTTCGCACTCACCGCGTACGCCGGTCCGGAGACCGGCGTCGGCGACCGTGCGTCCTACGTCATCGAACAGGGCGATATCCGGTTCGTGCTGACCAGCGGCGTCCGCCCGGACAGCCAGATCGTCGCACATCACGCCCGCCACGGTGACGCCGTGCGCGACGTCGCGTTCCGGGTCCCGGAGGCCGCGGCCGCTTTCGATGCCGCGGTCTCCCGCGGCGCGAACCCCCTGCACCCCCCGAGATCGCTGCACGACGACGACGGCGCGGTCGTGAGCGCCGCCATCAGCGTCTTCGGTGACACGATCCACTCGTTCGTCGAACGCACGGCGTACCGGGGTGCCTACCTCCCGGGCTACGTCTCCATCGAGGACGACCCCATCGCGCACCCGGTCGGCCTGCGCTCGCTCGATCATGTCGTCGCGAACGTCGAACTCGGCCGCATGGAGGAGTGGGCCCGCTTCTACGAACGCATCCTCGCGTTCCGGCCACTGCGGCACTTCGACGACGAGGACGTCTCGACGGCGGACACGGCGTTGATGTCGAAGGTGCTCGGCGACGCCGCAGGACGGATCAAGATGCCGATCAACGAGCCCGCCGCGGGGCGCAAGCGTTCACAGATCGAGGAGTTCCTGGACGCCAACGGCGGGCCGGGCATCCAGCACGTCGCCCTCGAGACCCCCGACATCGTCACGACGGTCCGCTCGCTGCGCGAGCGCGGGGTCGGCTTCCTGGCCGTCCCCTCCGAGTACTACGCGGAGGCGGAGGACCGGGTGGGCCACGTCGAGGAATCCTGGGGCGATCTCCGGGACCTCGGGATCCTGGTCGACCGTGACGACGAGGGCTACCTCCTGCAGATCTTCACCGAGCCGCTGCAGGATCGACCCACGATGTTCTACGAGATCATCCAGCGCCACGGCGCGACGGGCTTCGGACTGGGCAACTTCCGTGCGCTGTTCGAGGCGATCGAGCGCGCGCAGCAACGTCGCGGCAACCTCTGAGCGCCGCGGCGGCAGCCGCTGGTGTCCGGCACCGCGCCGGGCGGCGGGCGATCGACCCGGGCGGGAAGGGCCACACCCCATGACGATGTTGGCGATCCGACTCTTCGCCGGGTTCACGGTCGGCGCCATGCTCGCCGTCATCACGGCCGCGCTCGCGACCTCCTCGCTCACCGGGGACGGCGCGATCCTGCTTGCTCTGGCATGGGGGCGCGTCACCCTGGTCGATCTCTACCTCGCCTTCGGCATCATGTGGCTGTGGATCGCCTTCCGGGAGCGATCCGTGTGGCGGGCCGTCGCCTGGCTCCTGGTCACGGTGACGACCGGCAGCCTCGCGATCGGGGTCTACCTGCTGTGGGCCTCGATCCGGGCCGCGAACCCCACCGAACTGGCGCTCGGTCCCGGCCGCCTCCGAGAGATCCAACGGGATGGGCCGGCGATCTGACGCGGAGGGGCCGGGCACCGACCGGCACCCCGACGTGAGTGACTACGCTGCGCTCGTGACGAATGGGGAGTGGCTGTGGCGCGCGTGTCCTGGGACGAGTACTACCTCGAGTTGGCACGCACGACCTCGACACGGGCCACCTGCTCGCGTCGCAAGCACGGCGCGGTGATCGTCCACGGCCGTCGGATCGTGTCCACGGGCTACAACGGGGGCCCGTCCGGCTACCCGCACTGCGAGGACGGCGGTTGTCCCCGCGCGGTGTCCGACGCCCCACAGGGCCACGACTACGAGCGATGCATCGCGATCCACGCGGAAGCGAACGCGCTGTTGTTCTCCTCACCCGAGGAGCGCGAGGGCTCGTCGTTGTACTGCACGGGCGCCCCGTGCTTCGGCTGCGCCAAGCTGATCGCCAACTCCGGCATCGGCGAGGTGGTCGCGGCCGGAGGACGCTACGACGGGTGGATCGAGGTGCGTGACTTCCTGCGCAGTTGCGGGGTGCGGGTCCGCCTGCTCGACGGACTCGAGGGCGTGCCGTCCCTGGATCTCACCTAACCGCGCCGGCACGGGCGAGCCGCCCGGCTACGCAGCAAGGCTGGAGACAGAAGCGTCCCCCCGGTGGGAGGGCCGGGGGGACGATGTTCGCTCGGGGGCCGGGCCGTTCGGATGTCTCTTGGGAGTGAACATCCTGGCGGTGGGAGAGCCGCCATGGTGGAGCGGGAGATGGTCCGGTCGGTTCCCGAGCGTCGCGCGCAGGCTCTTGGGAGAGGTGCCTGGCGCGTGTCTGAAATTGTCAGCACCCTAGCTTCGAGCCTGGGTGGTGGGCCGGTTGGTTCAGCGGAAAGCCGATCCGGTTGGCCTTGCATTCGCTACAGTATCAGCCACGACCCTCCGGTCCAACTCCTCGATCACCCCGTATTGGACTGCTTTTGGACGATCCAATCCGCGAAAGTGGCCCGCATCTCGCGAGTCTGCTGGCCGATGCGACCCAGGGAGACGGTCCGCTGTACCGCTTGCTGGCGGAAGCACTCAAGCGTGCCATCGACCGCGGTGAGATCCCGTTGGGCACGGTGCTGCCACCCGAACGCGCCCTTGCGCGATCGCTGTCGGTGAGCCGCGCGACCGTGGTCGCGGCGTACGACCGACTCAAGAGCGATGGCTGGTTGCAGAGCCGACAGGGCTCCGGCACGTGGGTACGTCGACCGCAGTCGCGCGCCCCCGGCGGCACGGATGCCGTGGCCACGGCACGCCTGTTCCTCTCCGAGGACGGGCATGAACAACGCAGCGGGCCCGGCGAGGAGTCCGTCTCCGATGACGAACTGGTCGATCTCTCCGTCGCGGCACTGACCGGTTCCGACACCGTCAACCAGGTGATCGCCTCGTTGACGATCGACGACGTCTCCGCGCTGACCGCGCATCACGGGTACGTGCCACAGGGGCTGCGCCTGCTCCGAGAACGGATCGCCGAACGGTTCGTGCAGACCGACCTACCGACGGACGCCGACCAGGTCGTGATCACCACCGGTGCCCACCAGGCGATCTCGCTCGTCTCCCGCCAGGTGCTGCGACCGGGAGACACCGTCCTGGTCGAGAGCCCGACCTTCCCCGGCGCGCTCGACATCTTCCGTCGCTTCGGCGCCCGCATCGTCCCGCTTCCCGTGGACGAGGACGGCGTGCGAACCGACGTCCTGCCGGACCTGGTCGCCCGTACGCAGCCGGCGCTGATCTACGTCTCGCCGCACTTCCACAACCCGACGGGTGCGATCCTGCCGATCGAGCGTCGGCGGGACATCGGCCGGGTCGCCGCCGAGTCCGGCATGGTGGTGCTCGAGGACTTCGCCCAGGCCGACGTGGTCCTCGAGGACGTCGACCTGCCGCCATCGATCGCCGCCCTGGCACCCGACGCCATCGTCCACACGATCGGATCGACGGCGAAGCTGTTCTGGGCGGGCCTGCGCATCGGGTGGTTGCGCTCGCCCGAGAGCTGGGCCGTGCGGATGCTCGCGACCAAGACGGTCGCGGACCTCGGTTCACCACTGGTGTCCCAACTGCTGGCGGTCAAGCTGCTCGAACGGATCGGTGATGTCCAGCGGGAACGTCGATCCGAGCTCGTCCCACGACGTGACCTGGTCAGCGACCTGTTCACCAAGCTCCTGCCGGACGTCACCTTCCGCCGTCCAGCCGGGGGGCTGTCGATCTGGGCGACGATCCCCCGAGGAAACGCCGACGAGCTCGCCGAGGTCGCGGCCCGTCACGGCGTCGCCATCGTGCCCGGCCCCGCGTTATCGGTCGATGACGGCAACCGCCGTTCGATCCGGGTCGTCTTCGCACGTCCGGAACCCGTCCTGGAACAGGGCATGCGCCGACTCGCCGCCGCCTGGGACAGTTATGCACCCACGACCTCGCGATCGGCGGCGCGACTGCTCGTCTGATCGACGTCCCGGTCCGACGAGCTGCCTTCGCCTGCTGTGGAACACCGAGAGCCGTACGATGAGATCGATGGCAATCGGCACAGGAGCCGACATGGCAGCTGCCCGTGAGCTCGACGAGCTCGACAACGTCGTCGAGCTGACCGAACTCGCGGCGGAGGGCCGCGCCCCCGAACCCATCACGGTGGAGCTACGTGACGGGAGCGAGGCACGGTTGCGGCCCATCCGGGCCGAGGACAAGGAGCGGCTCCAGCAAGGCATGCGGCTGCTGTCGGAACGTTCGCGCGAGCTGCGGTTCAACCGGCCGATCGAACAGCTCAGCGATGAACAGCTGCGCTACCTGACGGAGATCGACCATCGCGATCATGTCGCATGGGTCGCCCTCGACCCCGCTCACCCCGAGCTGCCCGGGATGGGTGTCGGCCGCTACATCCGCGCCTCGGGGACCTCCCACGTCGCCGAGGCGGTCCTCACCGTCGTTGACCGCTACCACGGTCGCGGGCTCGGCACACTGCTGCTCGCGGTGCTCGCCGAGACCGCCCGCGCCAACGGCATCACCGTCTTCCGCAACTACGTCCGGGCCGACAACGCACCCATGCTCGAGGTCTTCGACCAGCTCGGTGCGACACGCCAACTCTGCAGCTCGGACGTCTACGAGGTCGACTTCGCCCTTCCCGAGGACCCAGACCAGCTGCCCGACACGCCGGCGGGCCGGGCGATCCGGGCGTTCGCCGAGCGGCAGCACCAGGGTGGCGACCTCGCGAGCCGGCTGCTGGCGTGGGCCAGCCTCATCCCCTGGAGCGACGACGACCGCGCAGGGCCGCCAGACCACACGGGACCTCGATCGCGGGAACAGGGGATGCTGGCCGACTGGATGGACCGAGCCCTTGCGGACGACCGCGACCGACGATCATCGCAAGGCCCGTGAACAACCGGCACGTTGGTTGCCATCCGACACACTGGTGACGCCGCCGGGCGACCGTCCGTGGAGGGAGCAGCGTGGATCTGGAGGACGCGGTCATGGCGCTCGACATGCTCGACGAGTTGGCCGCCACCCTCAAGCGCAGCCGCCGGGGCGCGGTCGTGCTGTCAGGTGCCGGGATCTCGGTCTCGAGCGACATCCCCGCGTTCCGGGGCGGCGAGGGCCTCTGGGCCCGCTACGACCCCATCGAGTACGCGACCATCGAAGCCCTCGAGGCCGACCCGGAGAAGGTCTGGCAGATGCTGTGGGAACTCGACGAGGTGCTGGAGACGGCCCAACCCAACCCCGCCCACCTCGCGATCGCCGAACTGCAGGAGCTCGGCGTGGTGTCCACGATCATCACCCAGAACGTCGATGCACTGCATCAGGAGGCCGGCAGCGAGGACGTCGTCGAACTCCACGGCTCACGCCGGACCCTGACCTGCCTCCAGCCGCGCTCCACCGGGCCCACGAGGCCGTCCGGCACTGCGACAACCTGATCGTGGCCGGGACCGCAGCCGAGGTGGAACCAGCCGCCAGCCTGCCACGACTCGCCGACCGGGAAGGAGCATGGCTCTGGGAGATCAATCCGGACCCGACCCTGCCGACCGACCGACGGATCCCGCGACCCGCAGAGCAGGCCCTGCCCGCGCTCGTCGAACGTCTGCGTTCACAGCAACCCCGCGGGATCAAGGACGCGGTCCGCAGACCTCGCCGGAAGCGTCGGGGTTGCTGAGATGAGCTCGCGCTTCACACGGGGCTCCGCCCGATGCCCGGCCACCAGGGCACGGGGAGTACGATCGGGCCGAGCCCCGTGATGCCGGTGACGACGAGAGAGCCAGCGTGAGTGTGGAGAGCCGGATCGACGACGGGATCCTGACCGTCACCCTCGACGATGGCGACAAGAACGCCCTCACGCCCGAGGTCTTCGGCGCGTTGATCGCCGCGCTCGACGAGGCGCCCGATGCGCGCGCCATCGTGCTGGCCGGTCGGCCCGGGATCCTGACCGCAGGGCTCAACGTCAAGTGGATGGCGGCCAACGGCCGCGACGGGGTCCGTCGCCTGCTGGTCGACTTCGGCACCTGCCTGATGCGGTGGTGGACCGACCCGCGTCCGACCGTCTGTGCGGCGACCGGCCACGCCATCGCCGCCGGCACCATGCTCGCGATGGCCTGTGACCATGCGGTGGCAGCCGACGGCGGCGCCTGGGGCCTGACCGAGACCCGCATCGACTTCGAGATCCCCCACTTCGGCCTGGCGCTCGCGCGGGCCAACATGCGCACGGATCGCCTCGAGGACCTGTTGCTGCCCGGCGAACGCATCGATGCGGCCACCGCGGTGCAGGCCGGCTTCGCCGATCAGGTCGTGGCACCCGACGAGGTCCTGGAGGTCGCACAGGCACGGGCACGGGAGCTGGCTGAACTTCCCGCACGCGCCTACGCCGGGACCAAGCACCGCCTGCGGTCACGCGCGGCGACCGAGGTCCTCGACGGGCTGATCGACGACATCGACGAACTGACCACACATCTGCCGGAAGGGGCGAGACATGGGTGAGGTGCACTGGCGCGAGCTGTACCGCGAGGTGGTGGACACGGGCCTGTGCACGGGGTGCGCGGCCTGCGTGATGGCCTGCCCGCGGGACGTGCTGGGCTACACCGACGACTACTTCCCGGTGCAGATCGGGGAGGGCATGGCCCACGATCAGTGCGTGATCGGGGACCGCGGCTGTGACATCTGCACCCGGGCGTGTCCGCGGTTCCGGTCCTGGGAGTCGGACCTCGACGAAGCGCTGTTCGGCCGCCCTCGGCAGGCCGATGAGATCTACGGGCAGGTGCGTTCGATCCTGTTGACCCGTGCGACGGACAAGACGGTCCACGAGCTCGGGCAGGACGGCGGACTGGTCTCCACGCTGCTGATCTGGGGCCTGGAGACCGACCGGATCGAGGGCGCGCTCACCTCCCGCACCGTGACCAGCGACCGGGGACCGTTCGATGCGGAACCGTTCCTGGCGACCAACCGGGACGAGGTGCTCCAGACCGCCGGGTCGCGCTACACCTACGCGGCGAACCCGCTGGCGATGAAGCAGGCGGATGAGCAGCGCATGAAGCAGGTCGCGCTGGTCGGGATGTCCTGTCAGGCGTCGATCAACGGGTCGGTCGAGGCGTACGGGGTGAACAAGTACAAGCGCAAGATCGCGCTGACGATCGGGCTGTTGTGCTCCAAGACCTTCACCTACGAAGGTCAGCAGAAGGTGCTGGCCGAACACGGCATCGACATCGCGGACGTGACCAAGATCAACATCAAGGGCGTGTTCCAGGTCTGGACCCGCGACGGGGAGTACCACGAGATCCCGCTGAAGCTGTTCCACCCCTACACCCGTGAGGGCTGCAAGCTGTGCCCGGACTTCGCGGCGGAACACGCCGACATCTCCACGGGCGGGATCGGCGCGGACGACAACTGGACGCTGACCGTGGTGCGCACCGAACGCGGCGAGGAGTGGTTGAAGGGTGTGCTCGATGCCGGGCTCATCGAGGCGAAACCGGGCGAGGACGACCCGGTGGCGATGAACCTGCTCAGCAAGCTCTCGGGCTGGTCACGGAAGCGCTGGCCCACCGACCGCCTGCCCGACGCCCACAACCAGCCCGCCATGCTGCCGATCGTGTCCTGAGCGGCGGCGACCCTTCGTTCCCGGGAGATCGACATGAACGCCATCCTGTCCAAGGCGGTCGCCGTCGCTGCGACCACCGCCGCTGCCGCGGGCGCGAAACGGGTGGCGGAGATCGGCTGGGAACGTGCGACCGGCAACCGGCCCCCCACGGCGGTCGATGTCGTCAACGACCGGGACCTACGGGACCTGGTCGTGTGGGTCGCCGTCGTCACCGTCGCGGTCGCGGTGGCGCGGACGCTGGCACAGAAGGGCGCTGACCGCCTGAACTGAGCACGGTCAGAACTCCCCCGTGCCCCGTCGAGGACCCCGGGGGGATTCACCCGATCAGCGGGAGCCCGGCCGCCGGTCGCTTGAGGGTCAGGCGCACCTCCATCGCCGCTTCACCCTGCGGATCGGGGTGTTCCAGCGCGACGCGTTCGAGCCCCGCCGCCCGGTACGCGGCCAGTTCACTGGGTGCCTGGGCCCAGGGTGGACCCGCCCAGTCCCGTGCAGTGTCCGCATCGGTGGCCACCAGCGTCACAGCGACCACCACCCCACCCGGCGCGACCAGCGATCCGATCGCCTGCATCGCCGCGTCGCGCACCACGCCGGGCAGCGACTGCACCGTCCGGACCTCGATGACCAGATCGAACGCGCCGTGCCACTCGCCCGGGATCGCCAACAGATCGGCGGTGTGCCAGTCGATGCCGTCGGCGCCGACGCGGGTCCGCGCCCAGTCGACGGCTGCCTCGGAGACGTCGAACGCCACCACCTCGAAGCCCCTGCGGGCGAGCTCGGCGGCGTCATCGCCGAGGCCACAGCCGACGACGATCGCCCGGCGACCCGGCGGCTGCACGACGGGGTCATCCAACCAGTCGACCACGTAGGGGTGCGTGGCGAGTTCGGCCCAGGGGATCGACTCGGGGTGACCGTCGGCCTCGCGGTAGAGCGCGTCGAACCAGCCGGTCGGATCCCCGGACTCGAGGTAGGAGGTCGCGAGCCCGCCCACGTCGATGTCAGGCGCCGGGTCCCGACGTGAGGAACGGCGCGGCGAGCGGCGCCCGAGCAGACGGCCGATCAGGTCGCCGACGGGATCTCGTAGCCGGCGATCTTGGGGTGGTCGACCTTGGTCGCGCCGACCTCGGAAGCGCCACCGGGTGAGCCCAGCGCCGTCACGGAGTCCTCGAAGTACTCCGCGTTGATCGAGGTGAACTCTTTCCACTCGTCCGGGACGTCATCGGCGTAGAAGATCGCCTCGACCGGGCAGGCGGGTTCGCATGCCGCGCAGTCGATGCACTCCGCGGGGTGGATGTAGAGCATCCGGTCACCCTCGTAGATGCAGTCAACCGGACACTCCTGGACACAGGCGGTGTCCTTGACGTCCATGCACGGCTCGGCGATCACGTAGGTCACGGCAGGCTCCTGCGGGACTCGGTCCTGGTCGGGAGGCGGTCCTCGGGACGAGACCTCGCCCCGAGAACCTCCATGCTACCGACTGCTACCGACGCGGATCAGGCTTCCCAGTCGGCGATCTTCGGGTGATCCTTGTCGACGGCCCCGACGGCGGCGGCTCCACCCGGGGAGCCCAGTCCGGTCACGCTGTCCTCGAAGAACTCCGCGTTGATCGGCGTGAACTCCTGCCACTCGTCCGGGACGTCGTCCTCGTAGAAGATCGCCTCGACCGGGCAGACCGGCTCACAGGCACCGCAGTCGATGCACTCGGTGGGGTGGATGTAGAGCATCCGGTCACCCTCGTAGATGCAGTCAACCGGACACTCCTCGACACAGGCTTTGTCTTTGACGTCGATGCAGGGCTCGGCGATCGTGTAGGTCAAGGCTCGTCCTCCTGTGGGGCGATCTGGCCGGTCAGGGCGATCGGGGTGCCCAGACGATCCTAGGCGGTCAAGCTCGGTTGAGCGGTACCCGACCATCTGCAAGGTACCGAGCGCGGCAGACGGCCGTGTTCAGGCACCGTTCGCCCATGCTGCCTACGCTCATCGTCCGGGTCGGTCAGCTGACGTCCGGCCATGGGACGCAAGGGAGATCCGTGACGCTTGAGGGATCAGCACCGATCGCCGGAGACGACGTCGGGCGTGCGCCCATGCGGACCGCGGACATCCTCGGGCACCATCCCGATCCCGACGACGGCCCCGTGCGTTTCCTCAACCGGGAGTTGTCGTGGTTGCAGTTCGAGGAGCGTGTCCTGGTCCTGGCGGAGGACGCTTCGCTGCCGCTGCTCGAACGGGCGAAGTTCCTGGCCATCTTCCAGTCCAACCTCGACGAGTTCTACCAGGTTCGTGTGGCCGGTCTGAAGGAACAGGTGGCGGCCGACGTCATCGGATCCAACCCTGACGGCATGTCGCCAACGGAGCAACTCCAGGCCATCAGCAAGTTGACCGCGGACCTCGCGCTGCGCCACGGGGTGGCCTTCCGCGAGGACCTGGTGCCGGCGCTCGCCGACGCCGGGATCCGGTTCTGTGATCACGATGCGCTCGACGCGGCCGATCTCGCCTTCCTCGACGAGCTGTTCGAGGAGCAGATGTTCCCGGTGCTGACCCCGTTGGCGGTCGACCCGGCCCATCCGTTCCCGTACATCTCGAACCTGTCGCTGAACCTGGCGGTCCTGGTGCGGGACCCCTCGACGGACGGATCGCGGTTCGCGCGGCTCAAGGTTCCCCCGATCCTGCCGCGGTTCACCCTCCTGCCCGACGGCGAGCGGTTCGTCCCGATCGAGCAGGTCATCGCGGCCCGCCTCGACCGGCTCTTCCCCGGGCTGGAGGTCGTGGAGCACCACTTCTTCCGCGTCACCCGCAACGCCGACATCGAGGTCGAGGAGGACGAGGCCGACGACCTGCTCCTGGCCATCGAGTCCGAACTCAGCCGTCGCCGGTTCGGACGGGTCGTGCGCCTGGAGGTCGAACCCGACATCACCGATGAGATCCTCGGCCTGCTCCTGCGGGAACTCGAGATCACCCACGACGACGTCAGCGTGCTGCCGAGTCCGCTGGACCTCAGCGGCCTGTGGACCCTGTACGACCTCGATCGACCCGATCTGAAGCAACCCAACTTCCACCGCACCACCCAGGCCCGGCTGGTCTCCCCTCCCGGTGAGGACCTCGATCTGTTCGCCGTCCTGCGCGAGGCCGATGTGCTGGTCCAGCACCCCTACGACTCGTTCACGACATCGACCCAGGCCTTCGTCGAGTCCGCGGCGCACGACCCGCAGGTCCTGGCGATCAAGATCACGCTCTACCGCACGTCCGGTCCCGGCAGCCCGATCATCCGCGCCCTGTTGGATGCCGCGGAGGAGGGCAAGCAGGTCGTCGCACTGGTCGAACTCAAGGCCCGGTTCGACGAGGAGGCCAACATCGAGTGGGCCCGGGCGCTGGAGGAAGCAGGGGTCCACGTCGCCTACGGGGTCGTCGGCCTGAAGACCCACACCAAGGTCGCACTGGTGGTGCGCAGCGAGCATGGACGGGTCCGGCGTTACGCCCACATCGGAACGGGCAACTACAACGACCGCACGGCGCGGATCTACGAGGACATCGGCCTGCTCACCGCGGACCCGGAGTTGGGCGCCGATCTGTCCGACCTGTTCAACGTCCTGACGGGGTACTCACGCCAGGAGTCCTACCGCAAGCTCGTGGTCGCGCCCATGAACTTCCGGCGGCGGATGCTCGAACTCATCGAGCGCGAGGCGGCTGCGGAGGACGGACGGATCATCGCCAAGATGAACAGCCTCGTCGACGGTGACCTCATCGATGCGCTCTACGCCGCGTCCCGAGCCGGGACCTCGATCGACCTGCTCGTCCGCGGGATCTGCTGCCTGCGCCCCGGGGTGCCCGGGCTCTCGGAGAACATCCGGGTGCGGTCCGTGGTGGGTCGCTACCTGGAGCACTCCCGGGTCTACCGGTTCGGCTCGACCGAGCGCGGCGCCGACTACCTGATCGGTTCCGGCGACTGGATGCCCCGGAACCTGGACCGGCGGGTCGAGGCGCTCACCCCGGTCACCGACCCGGCCCTGCAGGACCGCCTGGAGGAGATCTTCGAGGTCGCTCTGCACGACGACGTGCTGGCCTGGGAGTTGAACGCCGACACCACCTGGACACGGGTCCCGACCGTGGTCGGCATCGAGAGCCATGAGACCCTGCAGGACCTCGCCCGCAAGAGGATCGGCCGATGAGCGAGCACGAGGCTCCCCGGATCGAGGCGGCCGGGGGCGTGGTCCTCCGAGCGGTGTCGTCCGACGGTGCGCAACGGTCGGGCGTAGACGCGTCGGGCGACCACGATCGGATCGAGGTGCTGGTGGTCCACCGGCCGGCCTACGACGACTGGTCCCTGCCGAAGGGCAAGCTCGATCCTGGTGAGGACGCCGCGGAGGCGGCGGCCCGTGAGGTCGCGGAGGAGACCGGGGTCACAGCGCGGCCGGGTCGGGAGCTTGCACCCCTGTTCTACCGCTCCAAGGGCCGCCCCAAGCGGGTGCGGTGGTTCCGCATGGAGTACCTCGAGGGTGACCCGGCGGCGCGTCCCCCGGACCGCGAGATCGACATCGCCCGCTGGGTCAGCGTTGCCGACGCGCAGACCCTGTTGACCTATGGTCCCGACCGGCAACTGCTGTCCGACGCGCTCGAGGGGATCTCGACATGACCATCCTGGTGCTCCGCCACGCCCACGCCGGGGCACGTAGCGACTGGACCGGTGACGATGCGGTCCGGCCGTTGTCGGAGCGCGGCTGGCGGCAGGCCAACGGGGTCGTCGAGCAGTACACCGACCGGCCGGTCGAGCGCATCCTGAGCAGTCCGCTCACCCGCTGCGTCCAGACCGTCGAACCGTTGGCGGATGCGCGTGGCCTGCGCATCGAGCAGGAGGACGCGATCGCGGAGGGCGCGACGCTGGATGCCGTCATCCGACTCCTGCGTGACCTCGACGGCACCCACGCGGTGCTGTGTTCCCACGGGGACGTCATCGAGTTGCTGCTGACCGACCTGCACCACCAGGGCGTCACGTTCACCGATCCCCTGCGGTGGCAGAAGGGCAGCACGTGGGTGCTCGACGGTGGTGCGGAGCCCGTCACGGCGGCCTACCTGCCGCCACCGGCCTGATCGCCGATGCGCACGTCGGTCCTGGACCTCGGGAGCAACTCGTTCCACGTACTGGTCGCCGACCTCGACGGCCACCACCTGTCCCCGGTGATGCGCCAACGCGAGATGCTGCACCTCGGCCGTGTGGTCGCGCGGCACGGCACGATCCCCCCGGAGCACCGCACCGCAGCCGTGGCGACCGTCGCTCATCTCACCGGTCTCGCACGGCGCGTCGGCGCGCAGGAGCACCTCGCGGTCGCCACCTCGGCGCTGCGCGACGCCGACAACGGTCCGGCGGTCATCGATGCTCTCTCCGAGGCGGCCGGCACCGACGTCCGGATCCTCGACGGACGGACCGAGGCCAGGCTGGCCTACCTGGGGGTGCGTGCGGCGGTCGCCGTGCGATCGGAACCGGTGCTCGTCCTGGACCTCGGCGGCGGGTCGCTGGAGTTCGCGGTGGGGGTCGGCGACCGGGTCGTCTGGTCCGCGTCAACCCGCCTGGGGGCCAGCCGACTCTCGGCGCTCGTGACCCGGGACCCGCTGCGCAAGCGCGACATCCGCGTCCTGACCGAACGCGTCGATGAGGAGATCGACCCGTTGGTCGATGTCCTGCGCTCGCATCATCCCGGCACCACGGTCGCGGTCGGTGGCACCGTGCGCGCCCTGGCGAGGATCGCCGCCGTCGACGAGGCGGTGTGGCTCCCCGCCACGCTCAACCAACTCCGCGTCAGCCGTCGCGAACTGGACCACCTCCGCGATGACCTGGTCACCCGTGACCTCGACGGCCGTCTGGACGTGCCCGGGATGAAGGAGCAACGTGCCGATCACCTCCACGTCGCGGCCATCGTGCTCACCCGGGTCCTCGAGCGGCTGGGGATCGCCCAGGTCACCGTCAGCGACTGGGGCCTGCGGGAGGCAATCCTGCTGGACGCGCACGGGGTGACCGGCCCGCCCGGAGCCGACGACCTGCGCAGCCGGGAGGTCGAACGGATGCGCCTCAGCTTCGTGCCCGACGACCCGCACCCGGCACACGTCGCCCACCTTGCCGCCCAGGTCTTCGACGGCACGCGGTCCATCCATGGACGCGCCGAGCGGGACCGTGGCCTGCTGGAGCATGCCGCCCACCTGCACGCGGTCGGTGAGTCACTCGCTCTCCGACGCCAGCAACAGCACGGTGCCTACCTGGTGGAGAACGCCGAACTCCGGGGGTTCGATCCGGCCGAGTTGGCGCTGCTGGCCACGCTGGTCCGGTTCCACCCCTCACGGGGTATCGACCGGCGCTTCCCGCCCTACGCGTCACTGTCCGCGGCTGACCAGGAGCGCACCCGTCACCTGTTGGCGATCCTGCAGATCGCTGACGGGCTCGACCGCGCGCACGATCAGGCGGTGACCGACGTGACGGTGAAGCTGGACGCCGCGACGGTGGAACTCCACCTCGACGGTGACGGCCTGCACGTCACCGCTGACGAACTGGCGCGCAGGACCCGACTGTTCGAGCGCACCTTCGACGTGACCGTGCAGGTCCATGATCAGGCGGGGGGCTGAGGATGGACCAGGGCACACCCCGTCCCGGCTCGCGGACCCGCTACGTGCACCGCGTCACGGCGGACGACGTCGGCGACCGGGTGTCGGTCCGTCATGCGCTCGGCGTCCCGTCCGAGAGCACGGCACCCGACCCCGGGCCCGAGGCGCAGCTCACGGACGTCGTGGGCCGGCTCGTAGGTCTCGATGACGATGCCGTCATGATCGTCGACCGCCACGGCCGCCTGCACGTCATCGGCCAGCGCACCGTGGTCGCATCGCGCGTCATCCCACCGCACCCCCGGCGTGAACCCGAGCCGATGGTCGGTACCGAGGCAGTACCACTGGAACGTGCCGCGGCCAGGGTGCTCCTCCTCGATCCTGCTGACCGCGCCCTGCTGGTCGGTCACATCCCGGCCAACGACCGGGTGGTCTGGACCGCGCCGGGCGGTGGGCTGGAACCCGGGGAGAGCCACGAGGCGGCGGCGACCCGCGAGGTGCGCGAGGAGCTGGGCATCGCTTTCGATCTGGGGCCCTTCATCTGGCGCCGCCGCGTCACGTTCAGCTTCCGGGGACTGTGGATCGACCAGGAGGAACGGTGGTTCCTCGCCCGGACGTCGGCCTTCGATCCGGTGACGGCGCCCCTGGACGATCACGGTGCCACCGACGCCCGCTGGTGGGGTGTCGATGACCTGCAGCGCTCGGATGCCGAGGTGGCACCGGCCCGGCTGGCCGAGCACCTGGACACCCTGCTGCGCGAAGGACCTCCGAGCGAACCGGTCGACGTGGGACGGTGAGACGGCGGCCGCCTACAGCTCCCGGGTGAAGACCATGTGCAGCACGGTCGCCGACTGGACCCACGCCGGCGTCCGGTCCTTGCCCGGCGGGTCGTACTGCGCGTGGAACTCCTTCAGCGCGGTCACGCGTTCCGGGGATGTCGGTTCCAGGAACGCCGCCCGCGCCAGCCACGCACGACCACCGATACGCACGACCCCCTGCTCCTCGGCCTGGAGGTTCAGGCACCACTGGGTCAACCCGCCCGAGCCACTCATGAGGTAGACGCCGCCGTCCGCCGGGATGAACCACAGCTCAGCGCTGTGCCGCCGACCGGCGCCACGTGCCTGCGTCGCGAGCACGCAGTAGCGCTCGTCACGCAACTCCTCGGGCACCTCCATGGTGGTCAATCGGACATCGCGCCGAGCCGATGGACGAGCACCCGGTTGGTGCCACCGATCCCGCCGGGGATCCCCGAAACGATCACGACCGCCTCGCCCTTGGAGCCGTACCCGTGCTCCAGGCAGATCTCATCAGCCGCGAGGATCAGGTCCTGCGAGTGGTCCTGCATCGGGGCCATCTGCCCGTCGGTCCCCCACATCAGGGCGAAGCGCTGCTTGGTGCGGACCTCGGTCGTCAGCCCGATCACCGGCTGCTTCGGCCGATACTTCGACACCAGCTGGACCGACTTCCCGGAGAAGCTGAACACCAGGATGGCGACCGCCTCCACATCGTCGGCGATCTGCACCGCCGCCTTGGCGACGACACTGCCGAGCACCTGCTGGGTGACCGGTGCGACGGTGTGCACACGGTCGCTCGAGGCCTCGGCGACCTCGATGATCCGCGCCATCGTGCGGACCGCCTCGACCGGGTATCGGCCCGCAGCGGTCTCGCCGGAGAGCATCACGGCGTCGGTGCCGTCGAAGATGGCGTTCGCGACGTCGGAGGCTTCCGCGCGCGTCGGACGCGGGCTGCGGATCATCGAATCCAGCATCTCGGTCGCCGTGATGACCGGCCGGCTGTGCTCGTTGGCGAGGTCGATCATCTCCTTCTGGATCGCCGGCACCCGCTCCGGACCGATCTCGACGCCGAGGTCGCCGCGCGCGACCATGACGGCATCGGTGACCGCGATGATGCTCTCGAGGTTGTCGACGGCCTCCGGGCGTTCCAGCTTGCTGACGATCGGCTGCATCCCGCCGTGCGAGCGCACGAGATCGTGGACGACCGTGACATCCTCGGCGGTGCGCACGAACGACATCGCGATCCAGTCGACGCCGATGTCGACCATCGTGCGGACGTCCTCGCGATCCTTGTCGGTGAGGCTGGTCGCAGACACCTTCACGCCTGGCAGGTTGACCCCCTTGCGGGACTTGGCCAGACCCCCGACCACCACGCGGGCGTGCACCCGGTCGCCGTCGACCGACGAGACCACCAGGCGCAGCAACCCGTCGTCCATCAGGATCAACGCGCCGGGTTCGACATCCTTGGCCAACTGTTCGTAGACGACCGGAAGGACAGGCGCTCCACCCTCCTCGTGGACCTCGAGTTCCTCGACGCCGGAGACCAGCGTCACCTCACCACCATCGGTCAGCAGGACGCCCTCATCCGGAACCAGGCCCAGGCGGATCTTCGGACCCTGGAGATCTCCGAGGCTGCCCACGTTGCGACCGAGGTCTTCGGCGATGTTGCGCACCAGATCGAGCCGGTTCTGGTGCTCCTCCTTGCTGCCGTGCGAGAAGTTCAGCCGGACCACGTCGATCCCGGCAGCCATGGCTGCGCGGAGGCGATCCGGATCCTCGAGAGCAGGCCCGAGGGTGGCAACGATCTTGGCGCGACGCACAGCTTCCTCACTGAGGGACGGGGCCCCTCCCAGGGGCTGGTGCCATGCATCGTAGAGCCCATCGGGTCATCCGGCGCAGCAACCGGT
>SLHP01000207.1 GCA_007136095.1 Nitriliruptoraceae bacterium | reverse complement strand
GGCGTGGGTTGACCCCGCCCCCGGCGCCGCCCCCCGCGCCCACCCCGCCCCCGGCACCGGCCGATCGGCTCCCCGACGGGATCACCGATCCCGCCGGGTTGGCCGTTCGGCTGGAGGAGCACGGCTACCTCGCCGATGACGGGTTGGCGACGGCGGCCTACCTCGCGCTGGTGCTGCGGCGGCCGCTGTTCCTCGAAGGTGATGCGGGGGTCGGCAAGACCGCGATCGCGCAGGTGCTTGCCGATGTCATCGCCGCGCCGTTGATCCGCCTGCAGTGCTACGAGGGCATCGACGCCTCGCAGGCCCTGTACGACTGGAACTTCCCCCGGCAGGTGCTCCACCTGCGCAGTGCGGAAGCGGCCGGGCGCAGCGCAGCGGTGGATCCGGACCTGGATGCGCGGTCGGCGGCGGCCGAGTTGGAAGCCGAGCTCTACGACCGGCGGTTCCTCGTGGCCCGGCCGATCCTGCAGGCGCTCGAGCAGAGCCCGTCGGTCCTGCTGATCGATGAGGTCGACCGCGCCGATGACGAGTTCGAGGCCCTGCTGCTCGAGGTGCTCAGCGAGTTCACGATCAGCATCCCGGAACTGGGGACGATCCGGCCGACCACCCCGCCGCTGGTGATCCTGACCTCCAACCGCACCCGGGAGGTCCACGACGCGCTGAAGCGTCGCTGCTACTACCACTGGGTCGACCACCCGGGCTTCGACCGCGAGGTCGCGATCGTGCGGTCCCGGATGCCGGGCGTCGGGGAGGAGCTGGCCCGCGAGGTGGTGACCGCGGTGCAGCTCCTGCGTGAACAGGACCTGCTGAAGCCACCCGGCGTGGCCGAGACGCTGGACTGGACCGAGGCACTGGTCGCGCTCGGCGCGGACCACCTCGACGCGGATGTGGCGACCCGGACACTCGGATCGGTGCTGAAGTTCCGGGAGGACCAGGAGCGGGCGCGGCAGATGGACATGGGCCCGATGGTCGCCCGGGCCGTCGTGGGCGGCGCGTGACCGACGGGCACGCAGACCGTCCGCCCGATCAGCCGCTGGCCGAGGCCGACCTGACCGGTTCCGCGGTCGGGTTCGCGCACACGCTGCGGGCCGCCGGCGTCGACGCTTCTCCGGACCGGGTGCACGCGTTCCTGGAGGCCCTGACCGAACTGCCGGCCACCAACCGGTCCGCCGTCTACTGGGCCGGACGGCTGACGCTCTGCGCCGATCCAGACGATCTGGACCGGTACGACCGGGTGTTCGCGGCGTTCTTCGACGGGGTCACCGCGCACGCGCGCTCGACGACACGGCGACAGGTGCGGCTGGGTGCGGACGCGATCAGCTCCACCCCCGCGCCGGGTGGGAGTCCCGATGATGACGGGCCGACCCTGCAGACGATCACCCGCAACGCCTCCGCGATCGAGCAGTTGCGCGAGCGGGACATCGCCGATCTGGACGCACAGGAGCGGCGTGAGTTGGATCGGCTGCTCGCGACGTTCGCGCTGCCCGGCGAGCAGCGCCGGACGCGGCGACGCAGCCCCGCCGGACGGGGATCGGTCGACCGCCGCCGGACGATCCGCGCGATGCTGGCTGCTGGTGGTGAGGCCGGCCCGTTGGCGTTCGACGCGCCGCGCACCCGACCGCGTCCGGTGGTGCTGCTCGTGGATGTCAGCGGATCGATGTCCGGGTACGCCGATGCCCTGCTGCGGTTCGCCCACGCCGCTGCCCGGCGCACGTCGGGGCGTACGGAGGTCTTCACGCTCGGGACCCGTCTGACACGGGTCACGGAGGAGCTCAGCCACCGCGATCCGGACACGGCGATGCGCGCCGTGTCGAGCGCGATCCCCGACTGGGAGGGCGGCACGCGGCTGGGTGTCACGCTCAAGGACTTCCTCGACCGGTGGGGACAGCGCGGCACTGCCCGTGGCGCGGTCGTCGTGGTGCTCTCCGACGGCTGGGAGACCGGCGACGTCGCCGACCTGGGCGCGCAGATGCAGCGGCTGTCACGCCTGGCGCACCGGGTGGTCTGGGCCAACCCGCGCGTGGCGCGTCCCGGGTTCGCGCCGACGGCGGGCGGGATGGCCGCATCCCTG
Organism: Nitriliruptoraceae bacterium; assembly: GCA_007136095.1. Classification (GTDB taxonomy): domain Bacteria; phylum Actinomycetota; class Nitriliruptoria; order Nitriliruptorales; family Nitriliruptoraceae; genus CSSed11-175R1. Next base: position 5,648 of record SLHP01000207.1, on the reverse strand, counting down.
CCCTGGTGTGACCAGTTGGTCGAGGGCCATTCGCTGGCGGCGCTGGAGGCGCTGGCCCGGACGGTCGCGGGTGCGACCGCGGAGACCTCGCGCGGGAGCCGTCGGCGTCGTATGGTTGCCGGTGGAGCCACCGCGGCCGGCCAGCTGGTCGGCGCCGGATCGGCCGGCACAGCATCGGTCGCGGCAGGAGCGGTCGCAGCAGGAACGGACCATCCGCCCGACGCGACGATCCCAGGAGGAACCCCACGTGCGTGAGGAGTTGCCCACGCTGCGCCGCTGGCAGACCGCCGGTGCGCGGATCGGCCTGGCGACCGTGAGCTCGACCTCGAAGTCGGCTCCGCGCGGCGCCGGGGCGACCCTTGCGCTGCACCCGGATGGCGACGTACTCGGCAGCGTGTCCGGCGGGTGCGTGGAGGGCGCGGTCGTGGAGGTCGCGACGGAGGTCCTGGAGACCGGTGTGCCGCAGCGTGTGTCGTACGGCATCTCGGATGATGAGGCGTTCGCCGTCGGGTTGACCTGCGGTGGCACGATCGAGGTGTTCGTCCGCCCCGTGACCTCCGATGTGCTGGACCTGGACGATCTGGGTGCGCGCATCGACGCTGAGGAGCCTGTCGCGGTCGCGACCGTCATCGAGCACCCGGGCGATCACGATGCGGTCGGGCGCAGCATCGTCGTGGGGGAGGACCGTGTCGACGGTTCGGTCCCCGACGACCGGTTGACCCACGCCATCGTCGAGGGCGCCCGCGGGATGCTGGCCCAGGGCGCGACCGGACTGCGCCACTACGGCCCGCACGGTGAGCGCCGGATGGACGAGGTCACGGTCCTGATCGAATCGTTCGCGCCGCGACCGCGGATGCTGGTGTTCGGGGCGATCGACTTCGCGGGTGCGGTCGCCTCGGTCGGGTCGTTCCTCGGGTACCACGTCACCGTCTGCGACGCCCGCGCCCGGTTCGCGACCCCGGCCCGGTTCCCCGACGCCGACGAGGTCGTCGTCGAGTGGCCGCACCGCTACCTCGAAGCCGCTGCGATCGACGTCCGCACCGCGATCTGCGTCCTGACCCACGATCCCAAGTTCGACGTCCCCGTCCTCAAGGTGGCGCTGCAGACCGACGCCGGGTACATCGGGGTCATGGGGTCACGCCGGACGCACGACGATCGGTTGGCCCGCCTGCGTGAGGAGGGCGTCGACGACGATGCGCTCGCCCGCCTACGATCGCCGATCGGGCTGGACCTCGGGGGACGGACCCCGCAGGAGACCGCCATCGCCATCGCGGCCGAGTTGATCATGTTGCGCCAGGGCGGCAGTGGCGCTGCCCTGCGGCAGACCGATGGACCTATCCACCACGACCAGCAGGAGATCGCCCCATGGAGTTCGTGAACGAGTTCACCGTGCCGACCGACATCGACACCACCTGGAGGACGTTGATCGACCTGGAGAAGGTCGCGCCGTGTCTGCCGGGTGCCACGCTCGAGGAGGTGGACGGCGACGTCTACACCGGTCGGGTCAAGGTCAAGGTCGGACCCATCACCGTGAGCTACCGCGGGACCGCTGAACTCATCGACGTTGACGAGGAGGCCAAGACCGCGCGCATCGACGCCAAGGGCAAGGAGACGCGCGGCGCCGGGACCGCCAACGCCGACGTGTCCGCCAAGCTGACGGAGACCGACGAGGGCACGCTGGTACACGTCGTGACCGATCTGACCGTCACGGGGAAGCCCGCGCAGTTCGGTCGCGGGGTGATGGGCGAGGTCGGGACCAAGATCATCGACCAGTTCTCGGAGCGCCTCGAGGAGCTGGTGCTCAGCGACGGCGGCGCTGCTGGCGGGGAGGCGGTGGCCAGTGGCGCTGCGGCGGTCGGCGCCGAGGCATCAGCGGAGGGTGCGGTGTCTCCGGCGGAGCCCGCCGTTGCCGCTCCGGCGGCGACCGGACCGCGCAAGATCGCCCCCGACCCATCCCGCGAGAACGAGGCGCTCGACCTCATGGAGGTCGCGGGCGCCGCCACGATCAAGCGTGCCGTTCCGCTGGTGGCCGGGCTGGCGCTCGTCGCCGGCTTGATCTGGTGGCTCACGCGCCGGTGATGGGGCGACGAGGTGGTCAGTCCGATCCCGTGTCGCCGTGGCCGGCCGGGTGCTGTTGGGTATCGCCGCCCAACAGGTCGAGCGCGTGCGGCAGCAGACCGAGCACGGCCTCCAGGCTCTCGGTCGCTCCCCGTGGGCTGCCCGGCAGGTCGATGATGAGGGTTCGTCCGCGGACGCCACAGACCCCACGCGACAGATCCGCCATCGGCGTCTTCGAACGCCCGCTGGTACGCATCGCCTCGGCCAGCCCCGGCGCCTCACGCTCGATCACGTCGCGGGTCGCCTCAGGCGTCACATCCCGGGGCCCGAACCCCGTGCCGCCGGTGATCGCGATCAGACCAGGGTCGGCGGCCGCCAGTTCGCGCAGCGCGGCGGCGATCACCTCGCGATCGTCGGAGACGGCTCGGCGGTTGGCGACCGTGAAGCCGTTGGCCTCCAGCAGCGCTGTGACCGCGGCTCCAGAATCGTCGGTGCGATGACCGTAGGCGACGCCATCACTGGCGGTGACGACCGCGGCCGTTCGGCGGCGGTCGAGCACGGGGTCGGTTTCCAGGCGGGACAACGTCACGAGCACCTCTCCGGCCGGGAACGACGAGACCGTGCGGATCGTGACCGGCATCGACAACCCGATCAGCCTACGCGTGATGTGGTGGCCGTGATCCTGGCGGCCGGAGCGGCCACCCGGTTCGGTGCAACGAAGGCGCTCGCCGAGCTTGATGGGCGACCCCTGCTGCACCACGTGCTGGACGCTGCCCGCGCTGCCGACATCAACCGGACCGTTGTCGTCGTGGGCCATGACGCCGAAGCGGTCACCGCTGCGGTGGCCGACCATGATGATGTCGAGGTCGTCGACAACCCGGAGCACGCGACGGGTCAGTCGTCGTCGGTCCGGTCCGGCCTGGCGGCGGTGCAGGATGATCCCGACGCGCGCGTTGCGGTGATGCTGCTCGCCGATCAGCCAGGCATCTCGCCGGCGTCGATCCGCCAGGTCGTCGCGGCGTTGGAGGATGGCCCGGACGCGGCGCGGGCGAGTTACCAGGACCGTCCCGGCCACCCGGTCGCCCTCCACCGTCGGGTGTGGTCCCGCGTGGTGGGCGAGGTTGCGGGCGACGCCGGCGCCCGGGACCTGCTCGATGACCTGGACGTGGCCCACGTCCTGGTGGCGGGTATGAGCCCTCCGGACATCGACACGCCCGAGGATCTGGACCGCCAGGCGACGGGTGAGCGGCCGACCGGTGACGGGGCCCACCAGTAGGCTGCGAGCGCGCCCACGAACCAGGCGGACCATGACGATCCAGGGACTCACGCATCTGCGGTCCGGCAAGGTCCGCGACCTGTACGACATCGATGCCGACCACCTGTTGCTGGTCGCGTCGGATCGCGTGTCGACCTACGACGTGATCCATCCGACACCGATCCCGGACAAGGGACGGGTGCTGACCGGCATCGCCGCGTTCTGGTTCGACCGCTTGGACCCGATCGTGCCCAACCACCTCGTCTCCACCTCCGTGGCGGATCTGCCGGCTGAGCTGTCCGACCAGCGGGACGAGCTGGCTGGACGCTTCATGCTGTGCCGCAAGGTCGAGGTGGTGCCGTTCGAGTGCGTGGTGCGCGGCTACCTGGCCGGATCCGGTTGGCGGGAGTACCAACAGGGCGGTCGGGTCTGCGGCGTGCCGCTGCGTGAGGGCCTGCGGGAGGCGGACCGACTCGACGAGCCGATCTTCACGCCCGCCACCAAGGCCGAGGACGGCGACCACGATGAGAACGTCAGCTTCGAGGTGATGGCGTCGGGGGTCGGCGAGGACCTGGCGGCCCAGCTGCGTGAGTTGTCCCTGGAGCTGTACGCCGCCGGCGCGGAGCACGCGGCCGCACAGGGCATCATCCTCGCCGACACCAAGTTCGAGTTCGGGCTGCGCGATGGGCAGATCGTGCTGGCTGACGAGGTGCTGACGCCGGATTCGTCACGCTACTGGCCCGCTGACACCTGGCAGCCGGGTACCAACCCGCCGAGCTTCGACAAACAGTTCGTCCGCGACTACGCCACCTCGACCGGGTGGGACCGGACGCCACCCGCGCCGGAGCTCCCCCCCGACGTCGTGGCGCAGACCCGGGCCAAGTACCTGGAGGCGTTCGAGTGCATCACCGGGCGGACCTTCGACGACTGGATGACGACCCTGTGAGTGAACTGCTGCTCTTCCCCTGCTCCCACGCGGAGGACGACCCGGAACGCGCGATCGTGCCGTTCATCGCCGCTGCGACCGCCGCCGTCAGCGGGCAACGGGCGGTGGTGGTCTGCACGGTCGAAGCGGCCAACCTCGGCATCCCGGGCGTGGTCGACCGCATCGAGGTCGACGGGATGCCACCGTTGGCCGACCTTGCCCGGCAGCTGGTCGCTGGGGGTGGCGAGATCTGGCTCTGCAGCGCGTGTGCGACCAAGCGGGGGATCACCGGGGACCAGGAACTGCTCGCGGGCGCGACGATCGTCGGCGCGGCGCGGATCGTCGAGGCGTTGACCGAGGGGCGGGCGATCACCCTGGCCTGATCGGTCCTGACGGACGGGACCGATGCGGTTCAGTTGGTCGCTGAGCCGGCGAGGTCGGTGGTGTCGTAGTCCGCGCCGAGCGGCACCGCGTAGACGATGTCGATGTTCTCGTAGGAGCCGGTGTTCGGGTCGAACGGCCCACCGCAGGTATCGATGACGAGCCCGGGCGGTCCGTCGAAGCGGAAGACCTGCTCCATCGGGTAGGAGCCCTTCACGATCCGCTCGCGATGGACGACCTCCCACTGGGTCGTGCTGCCGTCCTCGTGGTTCACCTCGATCAGATCGCCGGGCTCGCTCCGGCGCAGGTCGAACAGCACGCCTCGACCCTGGGTCCGGGAGTCGATGTGGCTGGTCATGAAGGCGTTGCCGTCCTCGCCGGGCCGCGGGCCGCGGTTGTACCAACCGACCTGGTGGACGTCGTCGGGGATCTCGACCGCGCGGTTCTCGTCGAGTCCCACCTCGACGACCTCAGCGCCGTCCACGTCGATGGAGGGGATCGACACGCTGACCGGCTTGGGGGCCCGTGTCCGTGTCTGCGTCGCGGTCTCGTCGTCGGCGACTTCACCGGTGGCGCTGTTGTCCTCATCGGCGTCGCGATCAGCTTCCAAGGTGGGTGGTTCCGGGGCTGCATCAACCTCGTCGTCGCCGTCATCGGTCGGTTCAACGACCATGGCGTCGGGGAGCTCGCCGGCGCTCGGAGTGGGCTGGCTCAGGAACCAGACGGCCGGGGCGCCGAGAAGCAGCAGGGCGCCGAGCGCGAGGCTGATCCATCGGGTGCGAGCGGTCATGGTGACGTCCTGCCGTGTGCGAGCGTCTGGCTGGCTGGATGGCGTGTGAGGGTACGGCCGTGGGGGAGGCCGAAGCCTCCCCCACGTGTACTGCGTTGTTACCTACCGGCTCAGTTGTTGCGCTTGCGCGCGACGACCGGAGCAGCGATCGACAGGGCGCCGAGTGCCATCAGAGCCACGACCCAGACGGGCATCGCGGTGGAGGCCAGGCCGGCCTCGCCCGGTGAGTGCTCCTCATC
>SLHP01000247.1 GCA_007136095.1 Nitriliruptoraceae bacterium | reverse complement strand
GTGCGCGAGGGGGGACTTGAACCCCCATGTCCTTTCGGACACACGGCCCTCAACCGTGCGCGTCTGCCATTTCCGCCACTCGCGCGTGGAGACCCGCAGGAACCTGCGGAGAGCGGAGCCTAGCCGTCGGCGGAAGGGGTCGCCAACGCGCCCGGACGGCTTCAGGAGCGATCCGCCAGCCAGACCACCGAGAGATCGACCCGCCCCAGCGGTGACCAGTAGAGATCCCGGACATCCGATGTCACCAGGACCGCATGGCGGTGCCACAGCAACGGCAGGACCGGGGCATCCTCGAGGATCCGACGCTCGGCGCCCTGGTGGAAGGGGGTCGCGATCGCAGCGGTCGGCGCCGAGCGCGCCGTCTCGAGGAGACGATCGACGTCGCTGTCGCGGTACCCGCTGACGTTGTCCTGCCCGATCTGCGAACTGTGGAACAAGGGGAAGAGGTAGGACCCGGGATCTGGCTCGCTGGCCTCCCAACCCAACCAGAACAACGGGACCTCTCCCGCCCGCACGGCCCGGACGAACGGTTCCAGATCGCGAGCCTGTAGATCGACGCTGATCCCGAGGGCGGCTTCGATGTCGGCGGCCATACTCTGGGCGATCGCTGCGTGACTCGCTCCGCGGACATGGGTCAGCGTCACCGACGTGACGTCGGTCTCCGCGGCTGCGAACAGTGACCTCGCTTCCATCGGATCGTGGCGGCAATGCTCGCAGGCCGCCTCCTGGCTCCCGGGGATCGGAGGCGGAACCAGCGAATCCGCGGCACGACGTGTCCCCTGCATCACGTCGTCGGCCAGCCGATCACGATCGATGGCGAGGGACAGCGCCCGGCGGACCTGTGGATCGTCGTAGGGCGCCGTCGTGGTGTCGAACCCGTAGAGGTAGGTCGTCGATGACTCCCCCGTGAGCAGACCGGGTCCGCGATAGCCGTCCGACGACATCCCGAAGGTGGCAGCGGCATCCGACCGTTGCTCGGGCAGGAGTTCCCCGACCTGCAGCAGGCCCGAAGTCAGGTCGTCCCACTGCTGTTGTCGGCCGGGATCATCCACGTAGATCTGTACGACCACCTCATCGAGCAGCGGTGGTGTGTGATGGTCCGGGAAGGACGTCAGTCGCAGGAAGGATCCCGGCTCACGCGGTTCGTTCATCGCGAAGGGCCCGTTCCCAACGGGTTGCTCCGCGAACCGCTGCGGGTCGGTGGAAGCGACCTCTGGAAGCGGCACCAGCGTCGGGTGAGCCAGGGTCACGAGGTAGCCCGGCATCGGTTCCTCGAGAGAGATCACCAGCGTACGGTCGTCCTCGACCTCGAGTCCGGCGAGTGGGGCCCCAGACGTCTCGGCGGCGTCCGAGCCCGCGATCGGTTCGAGCAGGTAGGACAGGAACGATCGCGGGGACGCCGTTCCATCCGCGATCCGATCGAAGCTGCGTTGGAACGCTCCAGCGGTGACCGGTTCCCCATCGTGGAACGTCGCGGCTCGAAGGTGGAAGCGGAGCCGGCTGCCTCCGTCCAGCACCTCCCAACTCTCTGCCGCTGCCGGAACGACCCGTCCGTCCTCATCGAGTCGCACCAGAGGATCGAACAGCTGTCCGACGATCCGTTCAGCGTCCGGATCCACCACGAAACGGGGATCGATCGAGCCCGGCTCCTGGGCCACGCCGACCCGCAACGTCCCGCCGGCCCGGGCATCGCCGGGCTCATACCTGGGTTGCGGTGCGATCGACGGCTCCGGAGGCTGCCCGTCAGGCGGCGGAGGCGGCGCGGGCGTGCACGCACCGATCAGCAACGAACACAGCGCCACGACCCCGACCAGGCTGCCGTGGCGCCGAGCGGTCAGAGGAAGACGACGAGCAGACAGTTGGTCACACCGAACGCCAGGGTCGCGATGACGGTGAACCGGTCGAGGTTGCGTTCGACGACCGCGGAGCCCTGCATCGGGCCGCCACCACCACCGCCGAACATGTCGGACAGACCGCCACCCTGGCCTCGGTGCAGCAGCACCAGCATGATCAGGACCAGGGACAGCACGACGTGCACGGCGATCAGCACGGAGACCACAGCCAACCTCGGATCATCGGTTCAGGAACATGGGAGCGGTCGAAGGACCAGCGCGATGGCCGGCAACCCGGTGCTGATGTGGCGCACGACCGACCGGCTGCCAAGGCTATCAGCGAGAGGTCACCACCGCGTGCACGCTCCCTGGGTCGGGCGATATGCACCCGCTGGACGAACGCGCTAGTCGCGTACCGCCAACCAGTACAGCCGGAAACCGTCGGAGCGGGCCTCGCCGCCACCGTTCACCACAGGCCGGGAGCGCCATTGTCCCGTCAGTGCATCATCGACGGTGATCACGGGCTGTGGACGCATACCGAGCCCCGGCGTGCGATCAGGCGCCGGGCAACTGGCACCCTCGGTCCCGCAGGCATGCAGGGTGCTACGCCGGTAGCTGGTTGCGTGCTCGTCGTGGGCAACGGCGACCGGGATGTCGCGCTCGACCGCATCGATGTTCGAGCGTCGATAGACGTCGAAAGCCCGTGCGTCGGAGGCGAACTCGACCTGATCGGTCTGACCGGAGGTGGTGGTGGACCAGACCAGGGCGACGGCATCCCGCTCCCGGTCGGGTCCCGCCAGGACGGCTGGCACGATCATGGCGATCACGACGGAGAAACACGAGATCACGACAGCGGCGCTGACCTCGCATCGCCGACGGGTGTCAGATGGGGGTGGTCGATCCTCAACGAGGATGGTGACCCGGTCCACCAGCGAACCCTGCGGAGCGAAGGCTGCACAGGGCGACCGGGAAGCGGGCCCGACCTCGAGAACCTTGAGCAGACCTCCCGCGAGCGCTCCCGGCCTGCCTGTGGCACCGACAGCCACCTGGTCGGCGGCCAGTTCACGTTCCCGGTGCAGCTGACGGGCAGCCCAGCCGACACCCGGGACGAAGAACGCCAGATCACGGACGATGCCCACCAGGGCGGCCACGCTGTTGTCGCGGCGGCGGATGTGGGCGAGTTCGTGGGCGATGACCCCTTCGAGCTCATGGTGGTCCAACCGCGCGACCAGGTCGCGATCGAGCACAATGACGGGCCTGCGGGAGCCGACGACGTACGCGCCTCCCGGACAGGCCGGCACCACCGTGACCGTCGGAGGCGGAACCTGGAGATCCGCGGCCACACGCAACGCCAGGTCACGGACGTTGCCGGGCATCTCTCCCACAACGATCGCCCGCTGTGCAGAACGCCGAGATGAGCGCAGGGCCATCCCACGCCGGGTCAGCCGGAACAGCACGAAGCTGGCCCAGGCGCCGATGAGCAGCGGCACCTCCATCGGCGAGAAGTTCTGGTAGCCGTCCGCGACGCGGATCGGCAGCACGCCAGCTCCGTCGACCGGCACGAACAGCTGTGGCAGTCGCAGCTGCGTCGATGCAGCGACAGCGACGACGAGCAGGACCGCTGCCGGCGCGATCGCCACGACGACCCGAACGGTGGGCGAACGGATGCCCAGGCGCAGCACCAGGCGGGCCAGGCAGACGCAGAGGGCCGTGGCGAAGATCACCCTGATGGCGATCGACTCCACGGGCAAACTCAGCAGAACGCCGAGGTCCACCGGGCTACTGCTCCTGTTGACGACGTCGGGCGACGGCTTCCTTCAGGGCTTCGAGCGACACGGCGTCGACATCGTCGACGACCTCGGCGAGGTACGCGGCCGCCGGTTCGGGATAGCGATCGAGGAGCCAGGTGAGCACATCCCCCACCGCGGACGTCGCGTAGTGCTCACGGCTGACGGCTGGACGATAGCGGTGGGCCAGGCCCGCGGTGTCGCGCTGCAGCAGCCCCTTCGACGCCAACCGGCCCATCGTGGTCATCACGGTCGTGTATGCGATGGTGCGGGCACGGACGAGTTCACCGTGGACGTCGCGCACGGTGGCGTCACCCAACCGCCACATCACCTCCATGACATCCTGCTCGAGTGGCCCGAGGAGGGCCTCCAGGGGTTCGTTGCGCCGTGTCATCGATCGTCCTCCCGTTCGCGGGATCCCCGTGGCCTGCTCCTTGCATGGAGCCTACACGCCCGACCGGACGATGGGTGGGCGCACCGCGAGATCCGCGAGAACCGCTGGCGTGGCCTGCCGCCACGCCAGGCTGACCTACCCTACCGTCCATGCATGACGACGAGCTGGTCATCCACTCCTCCCTGCGTGGGTGGATCAGTGCCGCCATCAGCCCAACCGTGCTCCTCGCGCTCGGCGCGGCGGCGGTGGGTGGCGTGGGCTTCAGACCGATCCCCACAACGCTGTTGATCATCGGCGCACTCTTGACACTGGTCGTCGCGACCGACCTGCCACGGCACACCCGCTTCAGCACGGACGGTGTGGTCCGCGTCTGTCTTCTGCGCAAGCAACGGCTCGTCTGGTCCCGCCTGGTAGCCATCGAACGCACACGACCGAACACGATGAACCTCGTCCGCAACCTGGCGGAGAGTGATCGGGACGCCCGTCAGGTCTCCGGTGGACTCATCGCTCGTGGATCCGGCCGGAAGCGCTGGCTGTTGACCGACAACCTCGAGAGCCGCGCGGAGCACGACGAACTCGCGCGACTGCTCGAACGGCACGACATCCCCGTCCCGTTGCGTGCGCCGCGTCCCCACGCCGACGCCCCACCGACGTACCTCTACCGCCGTCGTCGCGATCAGTGACGGGCCGTCGAACCTCGTGCACGGGCCCGGACGTTCAGAGTTTCGGCAGGTCCACGTGGTCGACGTCACCGGCGATCTGCACGCTGCGGCCCAGGTCCTCGACCCGCTGGAGCAGGGTCTCGCCGGGCTCCAGGGCGTAGTGGCAGGCACCGAAGTGGCCCGGCGCCAGCTCCCGCAGCTCCGGGATCTCCGTGCGACACCGATCCTGCGCGATCGGACACCGCGTGTGGAAGCGACAGCCTGACGGCGGGTTCGACGGTGAGGGCAGATCGCCTTCCAGGATGATCCGCTGACGGGACTTCTCACGGTGGGGATCCGCGACCGGCACCGCGGACATCAGGGCGTGCGTATAGGGGTGGGCCGGTTCATCGTAGAGTTGGTCGCTTCCGGCGATCTCCGCGACGTGGCCGAGGTACATCACGGCGACGCGGTCCGAGATGTGGCGGACGACCGACAGATCGTGGGCGATGAACAGGTAGGTGAGGTTGAACTCCTCCTGCAGATCCTCGAGGAGGTTGATGACCTGCGCCTGCACCGACACGTCCAATGCGGAGACGGGTTCGTCGAGGATGATCACATCGGGACTCAGTGCCAGAGCCCGGGCGATACCGATGCGCTGACGTTGTCCCCCCGAGAACTCGTGGGGATAGCGGTTGCCGTGCTCGGGCGAGAGTCCGACCGCATCCAGGAGCGCGCCCACCCGATCGTGCGCCTCCTTGCGGTCCGTGCCGTGGATGATGAGCGGCTCCGACACCGTGTCCCTGACGGGGAGGCGGGGGTTGAGCGAGGCGAACGGATCCTGGAACACCATCTGCAGGTTGCGGCGGAGTTCACGCATGCGGGGCCCGGATGCCGTGGTCACGTCCTCGCCGCGGAACCGCACCGTGCCCGAGGTGGGTTCGTGCAGGCGGAGGATGGTGCGCCCGAGGGTCGTCTTCCCGCAGCCGGATTCTCCCACGATGCCGAGCGTCTCGCGCTCCGCGACCGCCAGCGTGACCCCGTCGACCGCGTGGACCCGGCCGACCTCGCGCCGCAGGAGCCCGGCACGGATCGGGAAATGCTTGACCAGGTCGGTGATCTCCAGCACGGGGTCGCCGGTCTGGCTCGTCTGGTCCGAGGCTGCCTGGTTCATGCTGACCTCTCCGTCGGGTCGTTGATCTCCAGTTCGGGCAGGGCCTCCGCGAAGTGGCATCGGCTCTGGTGCTCACCGGTTTCGCCCAGCGGCAGGAGATCTGGCTCCTCGAAGCACTCATCCTCGGCGTTGGGGCAGCGTGGACGGAACACGCAACCCTTCGGCTGGCGGATCGCAGACGGCGGCGCACCCGGGATCGGTTGGAGCCGGGCATCGGTGCGCGCCGCCGCCGTCGGGATGGAGGTCATCAACCCCCGGGTATAGGGGTTGCGTGACCGGTAGAAGATCGTGTCGGTGTCGGCGGTCTCGAACAGGCGGCCGCCGTACATCACCTGTACACGATCGGCCACACCGGCGACGAGTCCGAGGTCGTGGGTGATCAACATCATCGCGGCGCCAGTGGCCTCCTGCGCCTTCTTCATGACCTCCAGAACCTGGGCCTGGATCGTGACGTCCAGCGCCGTGGTCGGCTCATCGGCGATCAACAGCTTGGGTTCGTTGGCGATGGCCATCGCGATCATGGCGCGTTGGCGCATCCCACCCGAGAACTCGTGCGGGTAGTTGTCCACGCGCTGCCGTGGCTCCGGGATACCGACGAGCGCCAGCAGATCCACCGCGCGATCACGGGCGGCTTTCTTGGAGACCGTCGGGTTGTGGATCCGGATGCCCTCGACCAACTGGTTCGCGATCGTGAAGACCGGGTTGAGTGCGGTCATGGGGTCCTGGAAGACCATCGCGATCTCGTTGCCCTGCAGTTTGCGCATCTGGGCAACCGACAACGCCAACAGGTCACGTCCGTCGAACTCGATGGAGCCGGTGATCTGTGCGTAGCTCGGCAGGAGCCGCATGACCGCCATCGCGGAGACGGACTTTCCGGAGCCGGACTCCCCGACCACGGCCAGGGTCTCGCCCGGCACGACATCGAAGCTGATGCCGGTGACAGCCTTGACCAGCCCATCATCGGTCTTGAAGCCGACGGACAGATCTCGGACGCTCAGCAGCGGGGTGGTCGCCATCGATCAGCCCTTCCGTGCGGTCGGGTCCAGCGCGTCCCGGAGCCCGTCGCCGAGGAAGTTCACGCACAGGGTGATGGCCGTGATGAACCCGCCGGGGATCAGGACGGCGGACGGCTTGCTGTCCATCTGCCCCTTCGCCTTCTCGATCAGGTTCCCGAGCGTGGGTGTCGGATCCTGCACGCCGACGCTGAGGAACGACAGGGTCGACTCGAGGATGATCGCGACACCGACCAACAGCGTCGCGTTCACGACGATCGGGCCGAAGGTGTTGGGCAGGATGTGGCGGAACATGATCCGCGGCGCCCGGGCACCCGCTGCCTTCGCGGCCAGGACGAACTCCTGCTCCTTGTACTGCATGAACAGGCCACGCACGATCCTGGCGATGGCCGGCCACAGCAGCAACGCGAGCATCAGAGCGATCCCGTTCGGGGTCGCGCCGTAGCGCACGCCGACGACCAGCAGGATCACCAGGGTCGGCACGATGAGGAACAGGTTGATCAACTGGTTGAGCAGCGTGTCGATCAGGCCACCGAAGTAGCCGGCGATCGCACCGATGACCGTGCCGATCGCCGTGGTCAGCAGGGCGACGAACAGGGCGATGCGCAAGGAGAAGCGACCACCCTGGAACGTGCGCACCATGATGTCCCGACCGATGGTGTCGGTGCCGAAGGGGTGCTGCAGGCTCGGACCCTGGTTCAAGGCCATGAAGTTCTGCTCCGCGAAGCCGTGCGGCGACAGGATCGGGCCGATGATGAAAGCGAGGGCCAGCAGGGCCAGGACGATTGCGGCGAACAGCGCCAGCCGATGGCGACGGAAGCGATCCCAGGTCTGACGACCGAAGCTACGAGAGGCACCGATGCCTTCGCGCTCATCGATCAGGTGGGCTTCTTCCGGGATCTCGTTGCCCAGGGCGCCGCCGGACAGCGGGACGGTCTCAGGATCACGGTCTGCGGGAGGGAGCGTCTCACTCATAGCGGATCCGAGGGTCGAGGACTCCGTAGAGCAGGTCGGCGATGAGGTTGAAGATCACCACGAGTGCGGCGATGAAGACCACCACCCCCATCGTGAGGTTGAGGTCCTGTTGGAAGATGCCAGCCAACAGCAGGCGGCCAAGCCCCGGCCAGGCGAAGATCGTCTCGGTCACCACCGCCCCGCCGAGCAGGAGCGCGAAGTCGATGGCCCAGATGGTGACGAGCGGGATCAACGCGTTCCGCAGGCCATGTTTGAGGATGACGGTGCGTCGGGGCAGACCCTTGGCGCGCGCGGTCCGGATGTAGTCGGAGTTGATGACCTCAAGCATCGCAGCGCGCTGGAACCTCGATTCGGACGCGGTGATCACCAACCACAACGTGATGATGGGCAGGACGTGGGATTGGATCATCGGCACGAACCCGTGCGACGACACCGTCCGCATGCCCTGCACGAAGAAGGGTCTGAATCCGAACCAGTCGAAGAACCAGATCCCGAAGAAGACCTGAAGGAGCAACCCGAACACGAAGGTCGGCAACGAGATCCCCAGGAAGGAGAACCCCGTCACGAAATAGTCGAGTTTCGAGTACTGCTTCACGGCGGAGTACACGCCGAGTGTCACCGCCGTGAAGGCGATGATGATGAACGCCGGGACCGCGAGCCGTGCGGTGTTCTTCGCCCGCTCCCAGACCAGGTCGAACGTCTGCTGCCCGCCCTGGGACGGGGACGGACCCATGTCCCCCTGCGCCGCGCTGACCAGCCAGCTGGCGTAGCGCTGCGGGATCGGTTGATCGAGGTTGTAGAGCTCGATGATCCGGTCGTATGCCGCCTGATCGACATCCAGCTGGGCCAGACGCGCCAGCGGATCGCCCGAGATCGCCGTCAGACTGAAGACGAGGAAGGTCCCGATCAACAACAGGGGGATGGTGGTCAGCACGCGGCGTGCAACGTAGGCGAACAACGAAGACGCCTCCCCTTCTGCCCTGTCGGGCTCGGATGCTCCTGCACCGACCCGGGCGAGCGGAGGCTAGCAAGCGCACCCGACCGTGGGTGGCAAGTTCTGCCCACCGCGCTACGCACGCGCGCCCGATTGACATCTCGATGTCGAGAGATGGCCACCGGCCCGTTGCCGGTCGGTCACCCTCCCGCCAACGGGTGAGGGGGCCCGCATCGCGGACCCCCTCACCATCATGCGTGTCGGACCATCAGCCTGCTGGCAGGTAGTCCACGACGTACACGATGGGACCGGCCGCGTTGGCGTCCGGCGCAACGGCACCCTCCATGAGGTTGACGTTGCTGTAGGCGAAGAACGACGGCTTCTGGGTGATCGGCAGGACCACCAGTCCGTCGTCATCGATGTTGCGGGTGGTGACGTACTGGCTGAGCTCGTTGTAGCAGTCAGCCCGCTCGTCCTCATCGGCGATCGAGTCACACTCGTCCGCCTTCGCGTCGAACTCGTCGTTCTGGTACCCGTACGGGTTGTTGCCCGAGTCGCTCAGGAAGGCGTTGTGACCGGCGCCCGGCCAGGGGCCACCGACCCAGGCGAACTGGGTGATGTCCCACACGGTGCAGTCGCCTTCCTCGCCGCCGCTGAGTGCACACTCGATCGCCTCCGGTGCGAACGGACGCTCGCCGAAGTACGCGGCACCCGGCACGTTGTCGATCTCGATCTCGACACCAGTCTCACGCAGCTGTTCCTGCATGATCTGGATCTGCAGCTCACGCAGCTGGTTACCACCGGTGGTCCCGACCCGCAGGGTCAGGGTGCCCTTCTCCGGGTGCTCCCAGATGCCGTCGTCGTTGCGCTCGTAGCCGGCACCCTCGAACAGCGGAGCCGCGCTGTCGACGTCACCGACGCCGTAGCCTGCCTCGCCCTGGTGATCGACGTACGCGGGCTGGTTGGACATCCAGTAGACGTTGCCCAGACCGGTCTCCGGCAGCAGGTCCTCGAACAGTGGCGTGTACAGGGCCTGCATCACCGGACGCTTGTCCAGCGAGAACGCGATGCCCTCACGCACGTCGGGGTCCGACAGGTGCTCGTTGTTGACGTTGAGGCCCCAGTGCTCCCAGACCGGACCGGCCTCGGATGCGACCGTGAAGTTGTCGTCGGTGGCGATGCGCTCACCGAAGGCAACCTGCGGCTGGGTCATGATGATGTCGGACTCACCGGCGAGCAGCGAGTTGATCTGCGCATCGGTGTCCGCCACGAAGTTGATCTGGATACCGCTGACGCAGGCAACACCCGCGTTGCTGACGTCCGGGTTCTCCATGTTGACACCGTGGTAGTCGTCGTTGCGCGTGAGCGTCATGCCCACGCCACGGTCCCACGACTCGAAGATCATCGGGCCGGACGACGGCAGCGGCTCACCGTCGATCTCCCAGTCCGGGATCGCGGCGTTGGCAGCTTCGGCGTCCTCGATCAGGTGAACGGGCTGGATCGGTTCGAACCAACCCTGGTAGCCGGAGAAGAACTCCTCCGTGGTGAAGGAGTAGGTCTGACCGTCGACCTCCCAGCTGTCGGGGTCGATCAGGGTGTAGCCGGCCGCGGAGCGCGAACCGAACAGGTAGACGCCACCCTCACCGGTCTCGAAATCGTAGCCCTCCATGATGATGTCGTAGGTGCCCTTGACGTGCTCCGCGGTCAGCGGCTCGCCGTCGGACCACACCGCGTCATCGCGCAGGGTGAACTCGTAGCGCCAGCCGTCATCGGTCTCGGAGACGTCCTCGGACTCGACGAGTTCCGGGATGAACGTCGTGGCCGCGGAGACGCCGTACGGTGCCTCCCACATGGCCTGACGGATCCAGGAAGCGATCGACAGGTTGTTGTTCGGGTCGTCGAGGTGGAGGTCAGGCGGCTCCTGCTCGTGCACCCACACGAGCTCCGCTTCTCCGCCGGCCTCGCAGTAGTCGTCCGATGGCGGCGCGGCTTCCTCGTCCTCCGCGTCGTCGGTCTCGGGGTCCGCCGGCTCCTCGGTGTCCGTGTCATCGGGCTCCGCGTCGTCGGTCGCGTCGCCACAGGCCGTCGCGACCAGCGCGAGGGCCCCGGCGGCCGCAACCAGCCGCCATCCGTACTTCTTGTCCTTCACCACCGTGATTCCTTCCCTAGTTCGGTGGAGAGCGACCGCTGCGACACACCGGATCTTCGGCGCGTTCGAGCAGACGGCCACTCAGGGATACCCCGTACGCTACTACCGAGGTCGTTGGAACAGCGACAACCTTACGCGTTCTGCGCAGTCAGCGCACCGACCATCGCGGCACGCCACCGTCCTGCAGGGTGTCGACGGTCAGCGTCGGTGACCGACGATGAGGGCGAAATCCTCGCTCGACAGGCTCGCGCCGCCAACCAGCGCGCCATCGATGTCGGGCTGGCCCATCAGTTCACGCACGTTGCCGGGTTTCACACTGCCGCCGTACTGGATCCGGACCCCGTCGGCGATGGGCTGGCTGTAGAGCGCAGCGAGTTCCGTGCGGATGACCGCACACATCTGTTGTGCGTCGTCGGGCGTCGCCGTCAGCCCCGTCCCGATCGCCCACACGGGCTCGTAGGCGATGACGAGCTCGGCGGCGTCCGAGATCGTGATGCCCTGCAAGCTGCCCCGCAGCTGGTCGATGACGACCTCGTCCGCCCGGCCGGACTCCCGCTCCTCCTGCACCTCGCCCACGCACAGGATCGGTCGCAGTCCGTGCCGTTGGACGGCCACGACCTTGGCGTTGACGACCTCGTCGGTCTCGCCGAACAGGGCGCGTCGTTCCGAGTGGCCACACAACACGTAGGACACGTCGAGCCGTGCCAGCATCCCGGCCGAGATCTCGCCGGTGAACGCACCCTCGTCCTGATCGTGGCAGTTCTGCGCCCCCAACCCGATGGGCAGCTTGTCCGACTGGATCAGGGTCTGGATCGACCGCAGCGAGACGAACGGTGGGCAGACGAGGACCTCCTGCCCCTCGTAGTCCTCCGGGTTCAGGTGGTACGCCAGCTTCTGCACCAGCTGGATCGCCTCGAGGTGGTCGCGGTGCATCTTCCAGTTCCCCGCGATGATGGGCATCCGGTCGGTCACGCGTTCTCCTGGCAGCTCGGGTCCGGCCCCAGCCTAGTCACGCGGACGCGCCCACCGTCACCGTGAGGTCCCGGCAGCCCAATCCGCGTGCAGTCGCGCGTAGACCCCGTCGGTCTGCACCAGGGTCGCGTGGGGGCCCCGCTGGACCAGGCGACCGGCGTCGATGACCAGCACCTCATCGGCCGCCTCGGCGGTCGAGAGCCGGTGTGCGACCGTCACGCTGGTCCGCCCCCCGGTGAGGCGCTCGATCGCGCGACGAAGGGCGACCTCCAGAGCGGGATCGACCGCCGAGGTCGCTTCGTCCAGCACCAACAGGTCGGGCCCGGCCAGCGAGGCGCGGGCCAGGGCGACCAGCTGGCGCTCACCGGCGGACAGGCGTCCACCCCGTTCACCGACCGCTGTGTCGATCCCCCGGGGCAGGCGGGCGATCCAGCTGGCGAGGCCCAACTCCCCGAGGGCCGCGTCGACCTCATCGTCGGTCGCCTCGGGACGGCCGTACCGGACGTTCTCCCGGAGGCTGGCGTCCCAGAGGAAGCCGTCCTGCGGGACGAAACCGACCCGACGACGCAGCGTCCGGAACGGGACCTGACGCAACGCGGCACCCGACAGCAGGATGTCTCCCCGTGTCGGGTCCAGGAGCCGGGTCAACAGCTTCACGATGGTCGACTTCCCGGACCCGGTCTCTCCGACGATCGCGTAGCGACGACCAGCATCGAGGTGGAGTGTGAGGTCGGTCAGCACGTCCGCGCCGGTCGGGTAGCGGAAGCCGACGTCGCGGAAGGTGACCGCCAGGGGGCCGGCCGGAGGATCCCGACCCGCATCGCCGGCGTCCGGGAGTTCGTCCGGACTCTCGATCACCTCCAGCACCCGACGTAACCCCGCGGATGCGGTCTGCGCCTCGTTGAGCACCTCGACGAGCAACTGGACCGGCTCGATGAACAGCGTCACCAGGAACAAAAAGGCGATCAACTGCCCGGCGGTGATCTCGGTCGGGCCGGTGACGCCGAAGGCGACGACACCGGCCGTGACCGCCGCAGCGAACAACTCAGCCGTCGAGAACAGACCGGCGCCGAGGCTCTGCGTGCGAACCTCGGCTCGGTACTGGCGGTCGAGGGCCCGGTCCACCTTCGCCGCGGTCAGCTCCTCGGCGCCGTACGCGCGGATCGTCGGCAGGCCACTGATCGCTTCGCTCATCGCCCCGAGCGAATCTCCGACGAGGACCCGGACGCGGTCGTAGCCGCGCCGCAGGGTGCGCTGGAACACGACCAGCATCAGCCCGTACACCGTGCCGGCAACGACGACCAGCCCGGCCAGGACCGGGTCGTAGATCGCCATGACCATCACGACCATCAGGATCTGTGCCGCCCCCACGAGCATCCCGACGCCACCCCATTCGAGGAACTGCGTGATGACCTCGACGTCGGAGGTCACCCTGGCGACGAGCACCCCGCGGCGTTCCGCCTGGACCTGGAGGCTCGACAGGTGGTGGATGCGTCGGAAGGCGGCGATACGCAGCTCCGACAGGCCGTGTGCGGCGGCGGTCACCATCCGCCGCAGTGCGATCCGGTTCAGGACGATCGCCATCGCCAGCGCGGCGAGGGCGATGCCGCCGGCCGCCACGACCCCACCGGTATCGGCCGGTCCGCCGGCGAGTGCCTGCCCGTCGACCAACTGCTGGATCGCGATCGGCACGACGACCTGCCCCGTGGTGCCGAGGAACGCCAGCACGATGGTCCCGACGAGCCCCCGGCGCAGGGCAGGTGCCGCGGCGGCGGCTGCCCGCATCGCCTGCACGAGCGACGGTGAGCAGGACGTGGGCTCCTGCTCGGCACTCATGAGCGGGTCTCCGGGGCGCCACCGTCATCACGGCCGATCTCGAACGAGCGCCTCCGCTCGGCGGCGCGACGGGTCGCGTCGTCCTCGTAGGCCTCGAGGAGCCGTGCGTACCCGGGCACGTCCGCGACGAGTTGCTCGTGGGACCCATGCGCGATGACGCGGCCATCCTCGACGTAGACGACGTCGTCGGCCAGCAGGATGCTCGACCGTCGGTAGGCCACGACCACCACGGTTGCGGCGACGTCCGCCTGCCGGAGGCCGCGCAGGATCGCCGCTTCCACGCTCGGGTCCACGGCCGAGGTCGCGTCGTCGAGCACCAGCAGCCGGGGTGAGCGCGCCAGCGCCCGTGCGAGCGCGATCCGCTGCCGTTGGCCACCCGAGAGGGTCACGCCCCGCTCCCCCAGCCGGGTCTGCAGGCCCTCCGGCAGGCTCCGGACGAAGCCGGATGCGTTCGCGAGCGCCAGAGCCCGCTCAACCTCGGCATCAGTGATGTCGGCGTCCATCCGCACGTTATCGACGACCGTCTCATCGAACAGGAACGTGTCCTGTGAGACGTAGGCGACCTCGCTGGCGACCGCCCCGGGGGCCAGCTCGCGCAGGTCCCGGCCGTCCAGCCGGACGCTGCCCTCATCGGGGTCCCACAACCGCGCGAGCAGCAGGGCCAGCGTGGACTTCCCCGCACCGGTCGGGCCGACGATCGCGACGGTGCGACCCGGCTCGATCGACAGGTCCAGACCCTGCAGGACCGGGGCACCGTCGCCGTAGGAGAACGACAGCCCCGACGCGAACACGCCGGCCGGGCTGTCGGCACGGGCCTCCGTGGCCCCATGGCCCACCACGTCGTCGGCGTCGAGGACCTGCTCGACCCGCCGCCACGCGGCGACACTGTTGGCCAGGTCCCACATCAGGTAGCCGATCATGCGCATCGGTACCGCGAGCAGCGACAGGAGGTAGACGACCCGAACCAGTTCCCCGGAGGTCAGGTCTCCGGCTGTGACCCGGAACGTGCCGGCGACCAGGACCAGCACCGTCCCGACGGCGGGGATGCCCTCCGTGACGGCCCGGTACCCGGTCCAGACCCGGCCGACCTCGACCAGTTGGTCCCGGAGGTGTCGGGACGCAACGGTGAAGCGGGCGACCTCCGCGTCCTCACGCCCCAGAGCCCGGACCGTGTCCGCACCGTCGATGCTCTCGTGCGCCACCTCCGCGACATGACCACGCCGACGTTGCGCCTCCTCCATCGCGGCGAAGGTGCGCCAGGATCCCCGCAGGTCGATCCCGACGGCCAGGCTCAGCACGACCATCGCGAGCAGTCCCAGCAGCGGGTCGGTGATGAGGATCACGACGGCGGATCCGACCAGCAGCGCGATCACCCCGGTCGCGAACGGCAACGGATGGAGCACGAACGTGGCCTGCCGGGTATCGACATCCGACACCGATAACAGGTCACCGATCCCGCGCGTCCGGTACCAGCGCAGGCTGAGTTGCAGTTGATGGCGGATCAGCCGACTGCGCAGACGTCGCTGGGAGCCGAACGCCAACCAACTCGCCGCAGAGCGCCGGATCACGATCCCCGTGGCCTTCCACAGCGCGACCCCGACCAGGAGCAGGATGGCCACGCGGAGGCGCCCGTCGATACCGGCGCCATCGGCCAGCACCGGCACGATCAACTCGTCGGTCACCCAGCCGATGACCGCGGCACTGGCCACGATACCGGCGGTGAACGCGATGGAACCCGTCGCCGCGACGGCGTAGGGCACCGGCGCTCCGCGGATGAACCGACCCACCAACCGCAGGCCGGCGCCCACCACCTCGGTGGCGCGCAGATCGGCGGTGTCGGTCGGCAGGGCGTGGCCCACGCTGGTGCAGCTCCGGATCAACGCACCCGGGGCCCGGTGATCCGGAGCGTCGACGCGGGGGCGAGCCGCGGCACGCTACCGCAGGGGTCTGCGGGCGCTACCGACGCAGCGCGACGACCCCCGGGAGATCCTTGCCCTCGAGCAGCTCGAGGGAGGCGCCCCCACCCGTGGAGACGTGATCGACCCGGTCGTCCAGGCCGAAGGAGCGGATCGCCGCCGCCGAGTCACCGCCACCGACCACGGTGAAGGCCGAGGTCTCCGCCATGGCCCGCGCCACCGTCTTCGTCCCTCCGGAGAAGGCCTCCCATTCGAACACGCCCATCGGACCGTTCCAGAACACGCTTCCGGCCCCGGCGATCGCGGTCGCGTACTCGTTCGCGGTCTTCGGCCCGACATCGAGCCCCATCTGATCGGCGGGGATGGAGCCGACGGCAGCCGCGGTCGCGGTCGCGTCCTCGTCGAACGACGCGGCCAGCACCACGTCGGTCGGCAGCAGCACCCGGATATCGCGGGCACGCGCGGCCGCGACGATGTCACGCACGGTGTCGACCTGGTCAGCCTCCACCCGCGACGATCCGACAGCGATGCCCTCGGCCAGCAGGAACGTGTAGGCCATGGCGCCACCGACGGCGATGACGTCCACACGCTGGAGCAGGTTCTCGAGCACGGTGAGCTTGTCGCTGACCTTCGCCCCGCCCAGGATGGCGAGGTAGGGCCGCGCCGGGTCGGCCAGCAGGCCCCCGAGCGCGTCCAGCTCCCGCTCGAGCAGGAGGCCCGCGTACCCGGGCCGTCGCGCCGGGATCCCGGAGATCGACGCATGCGCCCGGTGTGCCGCTCCGAAGGCGTCATCGACGTACACATCACAGAACGAGGCCAGGGCCTCCGCGAAGGCATCGTCGTTGGCCGTCTCGCCCGGGTCCCACCGCAGGTTCTCCAGGAGCAACAACTGGCCGGGTTGCAGGGCTGCGGCCTTGTCGCGCGCATCGGCGCCGACGACGTCGGTGGCGACCACCACCTCGACGTCGAGGAGTTCGGCGAGACGGGCGCCGACGGGCGCCATCGAGCTGTCCGGATCCGGCGCACCCTTGGGCCGCCCCAGGTGGGAGGCCACCACGACGGCCGCACCGCCGTCGAGGAGGTGCCGCAACGTCGGCAGCGATGCCTGCAGGCGCAGTTCGTCCGTGATCACGCCGGCTCGGATCGGGACGTTGAAGTCGGAACGGACGAACACCCGCTTCCCAGCGGGGTCCAGGTCCGCGAGGGTGCGGACCCCGTCGAGGAGCGGGGAGGTCACAGCCGCTCGCCGATGTAGACCGCCGCCTCGGCCAGGCGGGTCGCGTACCCCCATTCGTTGTCGTACCAACCCAGCACCTTGACGAGCTTGCCATTGGCGAGGGTCGACGGTGCGTCGAAGACGCAGGAATGCGGGTTCCCGACGATGTCGATCGACACGAGGGGATCCTCGCTGTACTCCATGATGCCCTCGAGCGGCCCGTCCGCAGCGGCCTTCATGGCGGTGTTGATCTCGTCCTTGGTGACCTCACGATCGAGTATCAGCGTCAGGTCGGTGATGGACCCGTCCGGGATCGGGACCCGCAGCGCCATCCCGCCGAGTCGACCCTCCAGTTCCGGGAGCGCGAGCGAGGCGGCCTGGGCGGCACCGGTGGTGGTCGGCACGATCGACACGGCCGCGGCCCGGGCGCGACGCGGGTCCTTGTGGGGCGCGTCGTGGATGTTCTGGTCACCCGTGTAGGCGTGGATGGTCGTCATCAGGCCCTGGGCGATCCCGAAGCTGTCGTTGAGCACCTTGGCCATCGGAACCACCGAGTTGGTGGTGCAGGAGGCCATCGAGATCACATCGTGCGCCGCCGGGTCGTAGTCCCCCTCGTTGGCGCCGAGGACGATCGTCACATCCTCCTGCTTGGCGGGTGCGGAGATCAGCACCTTCTTGGCGCCGGCCGTGAGGTGCTTCGCCGCATCGTCTCGCTGGGTGAAGAACCCGGTGGACTCCACGACGAGGTCGACGTTCATGTCGGCCCAGGGCAACGCCGCGGGATCCCGCTCGGAGAGGACCTTGAGCGTCTTGCCGTTGACCACGATGTCGTCACCGGAGACCTCGACCGTGCCGTCGAAGCGACCATGGACGCTGTCGTACTTCAGCAGCATCGCCAGGGCCGCCGTGTCGGTCAGGTCGTTGACCGCGACGAACTCCAGGTCGATGCCGCTCTTGAGGGCGGATCGCAGCAGGTTGCGGCCGATCCGGCCGAAGCCGTTGATGGCGACACGGGTGGTCATGGAGGTTCTCCTCGGTTCGTGGTGCGTTTCGTGGTCTTGTCGTGGTCTTGTCTGGGCCTGCAGGCCGTGCCCACAGGGCTGCTGGCCAACGCTGCAAGCGTTGTCACCGATCCTAGCAGCGCCTCTGGGTGCGCTCTAGGGTCCTCCGTACCCCCGATCACGCTGACGGACCTTCCGACGCCAGGCGCAGCAGGCGGGTGAGCCGGCGGTGCACCGTGGACTTGCCCACGGGCGGATCCAGGAGTTCGCCGATCTCCTGCAGCGACGCCGCCGGGTTCGCCAGCCGGGCCAGCGCCACCTCGCGCAGGTCGTGGTCCAGCCCGTCCATCCCCAACTGCTGGAGGGCCTGCTCCACCCCCTGGATCTGGGCGGATGCGGCACGGATGGTGCGGTTCACGTTGGCGGCATCGGCATTGGCCAGCCGGTTGGCCTCGCTCCGCAACTGATGCCGGAACCGGCGTTCGTCCCAGCGCATGAACGCCCCGGGGGCTCCGACCAGGACCAGGAGCTCACCGATCGCAGCTCCGGACTTGCACACGACGCGATCGCGGGCGTCGGTGAGCAGCGTGACGGGACCGTCCAACTCCCGGACGAGCAACGCCCGCAGCCCGTCGGCAACCGCGACCGAGCCGGCCCGGATCTCGAGGTGGGCCGGGCGGCCCGGGGCCGAGAACGAGCCAGCCGCCATCACCGCCCCCCGCAGGTAGGCCGCTGCCCGCACGGCATCGAGCCCCTCCGGAACGGCGTGCACCGGCCGGCCGGCTGCATCGACCAGGCCGAGGTCGGCGGCGATGTGCCGGGCGTCGGCGAGACGGACCTCGTAGGTGCTGCGTCGCCGGACGCCACCGGGGGCACGCACCGCCAGCTCGGCACGGACCGCGTACCGCTGCTGCAGCAGCCGGAAGGCGCGCCGTGCAACCGCACCCGATGTGGACGTCAGCACCAGCCGGATCGACGGATCGCCCCCCGTGCGCTGGAGTCGCCCCGCGAACCGGCACAGCGCCGCCAGCTCGGCGACGACCACCGTTGCCGACCCGACGGGCAGGTTGGCCAGTTCCTGGCGAACCGCCTCCGTGAAGCCGGGAGGGTTCTGCATCAGCCGGAGAGCAGGTCACGGAACAGAGTGGCCAGCAGCTCAGGATCGTGTCCGTCGTCACCGTCGAGGAGATCGACGAGCCGCAACTGCTCGACGCGCGTGGCCACTGCCCGGTGATCGACCACCAGGGGGATGCCTCCGCCCGAGGGCGCCGCACCCTCGTGCGCAGCCAGGACGTCGATCCGCAGGTCCCCGACATGGTCCTGCAACGCATCGAGATGGTCCACCAGCGCCATCCCTTCCGTCTCCCCCGGCTGCTCGCGCAGGTTGCTCACCAGGATCACGCGACCGGCAGCCTGGTTGATGGCGTCCACGACACCCGGCACGAGCAGGTTGGGGAGCAGGCTCGTGTACAGCGACCCGGGCCCGAGCACGATGAGGTCCGCCGTCGCGATCGCAGCCAGCACGTCCGGAGGTGTGACCGGATCGGCCGGGTCGAGCCAGACCCGCTGCAACCTCGGCGTTGCTGCGACGGCAACCTGACCGGTCACCGCGCCATCGGCGGTCTGTGCATGCAGCGTGATCGGGGTGGTCGTGCACGGCAGCACCCTGCCCGACACGTCGAGGAGCATCGCCAGGCGGTCGAGGCCCGCGACCAGGTCCTGCCCGTTCAGGTCCTGCAGGGCGATGAGGACCAGGTTGCCGAGGCTGTGGCCGGCCAGCTCACCCCGCCGGAACCGGTAGGACACGAGGTCCCGCAGATCGCTGTCCCCGGCGAGCGCGGTCAGAGCCATCCGAAGATCTCCGGGAGGCGACACGCCCAGATCACGCCGGAGACGGCCGGAGGACCCCCCGTCGTCGGCGACGGTCACGACCGCCGTCACGTGTTCGCACACCTCCCGGAGCGCGAGCAGGCTGCGTGCCGTTCCGTGCCCACCACCGATCGCCACCGCCGAGGTGCCCAGGGCCTTCTCGGGCGTCGCCGAGCCGCTCACTCGGCGCCCAGATCGCGGTGTTGCACCGTGACCGGCAGGCCGGTCGTGGAGCGCAGGTGCTCCCCGATCGCATCGCTGATCGCCACCGAGCGGTGCTTGCCGCCGGTGCAGCCGATCGCGATGGTCAGGTACCGCTTGCCCTCCTGGACGTAGCCCGGCACGGTGACATCCAGCAGGTGCTGGAGGGCGGACATGAACGGGGGCGCGGCCGGCTGTCCGAAGACGTAGTCACGGACCTCCTGATCGCGGCCGTTGAAGGGTCGCAACTCCTCGACCCAGTGGGGGTTCGGGAGGAACCGCACGTCGAACAGCAGATCGGCCTCACGCGGCGAGCCGCGCTTGAAGCCGAACGACACGACATCGATGCGTAGGGGCGCAGCGTGCGGGTCATCGACCAGCGTGAGGACCCGGTCGCGCAGTTCGTGCACGTTGAGTTCGGTGGTGTCGATGATCAGGTCGGCCAGCCCGCGCAGCTCGCGCAGCAGCTCACGTTCGCGCTGGATACCCGTGAGGACACCAGCGTCCTCCGCCGCCGGATGGCGCCGTCGCGTCTCCTCGAAGCGACGAACCAGCGCCTCGTCGTCGGCCTCCAGGAAGATCAGTCGGACGTCTGCCTCACTGCGTTGGAGTTCGCGGATGGCATCGAACAGTTCCCCGAAGAACTCGCGACCGCGGATATCGGCCACCAGAGCGAGCTTGGTCACCGAGGAGCCGGGCGCGAACGCCAGGTCCACCACCCGCTCGATCAGCATCGGTGGCAGGTTGTCGATGACGAACCAGCCGAGGTCCTCGATCACGTTGGACGCCGTGGACCGACCGGCCCCCGACATGCCAGAAACGATGAGGATCCGGGGGCGCCGTGACCCGGGGTCGGAGCCGTCCGTGTCCGGGTCGGCCGGGTGGGCCGTTGGCTCGCTCAACCGTGCTCCTTCACGCGCCCGAGATGGTCTGCGACGACCGCAGCGATCCTAGGCGAGATGCCGGGCACCGCGACCAGGTCGTCGACCGAGGCCCGCCGGATGGCGGCGACGGACCCGAAGCGCCCCAGCAGCGCCTGTCGTCGGGTCGGGCCGACACCGGGGATGTCGTCGAGCGCCGAGGTCGTGATCCCCGAGGTCCGACGGGACCGTTGGTAGGTGATGGCGAACCGGTGGGCCTCGTCACGGACCCGCTGCACCAGGAACAGGGCCTCGCTGCCTCGCGGCAGCACGACGGGACGACGCATGCCCGGGCGCCACAGCTCCTCGAAGCGCTTGGCGAGGCCGACGAACGCGGTCTCGTCGGTCGGCAGGTCCTGGACGCCGTCCAGCGCGGCGTGCAACTGGCCGACACCACCGTCGATGATGACCAGGTTCGGGGGGTAGGCGAACCGCTTGGGCGCGTCGTCCTCGACGGGTGCGGCCCGTTCCTCCGCCAACCGGGTGAACCGGCGACGCAGGACCTCTCGCATGGCCGCGAAGTCGTCGTTGGTGTCGACCGAGAGCTTGAACCGTCGGTAGTCGCTCTTGCGCGGCAGGCCGTCCTCGAACACCACCATCGACCCGACGACCTCCGTGCCGCCGAGGTGCGAGATGTCGTAGCACTCGATCC
Source organism: Nitriliruptoraceae bacterium (assembly GCA_007136095.1). Lineage (GTDB taxonomy): Bacteria > Actinomycetota > Nitriliruptoria > Nitriliruptorales > Nitriliruptoraceae > CSSed11-175R1. Next base: position 2,952 of record SLHP01000247.1, on the reverse strand, counting down.
GCAGGGGGGCCTCGTCGAGGTCGAGCGCCTCCTGGAGTTCCTTCAGCGCCTTGGTGCGGCTGTCGAAATCGCTCGCGCGCTTCAGGCGGGTGCGTTGGAAGGCCTCGCGGGCGTTCTCCTCGACGGTCCGCAGGAAGGTCAGCTTGTCCCCCCGCTGCGGGACGTGGAAGCGCACCTGCTGGATCGGCCGGCCCTGCTGTCCGGAGCGGGTGGCTCGTCGCTGTTCGGCCAGCAGCGTGCCCAGCGCGTCGGCATCGTCCGGCTCGACCTGGACCAGCACCGCCGGCGGGACGTCGTCGTCACGTTCGGCGTACAGCTGCAGCAGGAAGGACGTCAACAACTGCGGGGTGGACAGCGGCTCGACCTTGTCCACGCTCCACCCCTTGCGACCGACCAGGCGGCCCCGGCGCACGAAGAACGCCTGGACCGCGGCCTCCAGCTCGTCCTCGTGGACGGCCACGACATCGAAGTCCTCGGCACGCTCGCTGACGACCTGCTGCTTCTCCATGGCGCGCCGCGCGGCGAACAGCTGGTCACGGAGTCGGGCCGCGACCTCGAAGTTGAGGTCGTCGGATGCGGCCTGCATCCGTGCCTCGAGATCACGCAGGACAGGGCCCGTGTGCCCGTCGAGGAAGTCGGCCAGGCCGTCGACGAGCTCACGGTGCTCGTCGGGCGTGACCTCACCGGTGCAGGGTGCGGCGCACCGGTCGATGTGGTGCAGCAGGCACGGACTGCCCGATCGCGCGGCCCGGTCGTAGACCCCCTGCGAGCAGGTCCGGACCGGGAAGACCCGCAGCAACAGGTCGAGCGTCTCGCGGATGGCGTAGGCGTGTGCGTAGGGGCCGAAGCGCCGGTCCCCCTTCGCGATCGAGCCTCGCTGCACCCGGGCACGCGGAACGTCCTGGGAGGTCGACAGGACCAGGTAGGGGTAGGACTTGTCGTCCCGGTACCGGACGTTGTAGCGGGGCCGGTGCCGTTGGATCAGGGTGTACTCGAGGTGCAGCGCCTCCACCTCGGAATCGACGACGATCCACTCGACGGACCGTGCGGCCTCCAACATCGCACGGGTCCGCGCCGCGATCCCGTCCCAGGCCTGGAAGTAGCTGGCCAGGCGGCTCCGCAGCGACTTCGCCTTGCCGACGTAGACGACCCGGCCGTGCTGGTCCTTGAACTGGTAGCACCCCGGCGCGTCGGGGACGCTGCCGGGATCGGGACGGAAACTCGTGGCCGGGTTGCGCATCGTCGCGAGGGTACTTGCTGCCCCTAGGCTGCCCTCGTGGCGCAACGGACCTGACGTACAGCGGAACGAACCTGACGCACAGCCGCGCGACGAACCTGACGCACAGGGAATGGACCATGTCGTTGTTCATCGCACAGATGTCCGAGACCGAGGTGTGCGGCGACGGCCTCGAGACCTCGTGGTTCTGCCTGCTGGTGTTACGGACCACCGGCAACGATCTGCTCGCCAGGGCGGCCAACATGGTGTCCATGATCCTGATCATCATCGCCATCTTGCTCGGTGCCTACGTCCTGTCGCGGTTGACGCGCCGGGTCGTGTCTCGATCCGCAACCCGGATGGAACAGAAGATCGACGACCGGCTCGAGCGATCCCAGCAGGTGGGGGCGATCAGCGACACGGCGCTGTACCGCACGCGCCGACTGCAACGCCTCAAGGCGATCACCGGTGTCCTCCGCGGGGTCGTCAGCGTCGCGATCTGGTTCAGCGCGATCCTGCTGGTGATCGGCGTGGCCGGGATCCGGCTCCAGCCCATCCTGGCCGGGGCCGGATTGATCGGCGTCGTGATCGGCTTCGGGGCCCAGCACATGGTCCGCGACGTCCTGGCCGGCATCGCGATGCTCGTCGAGGACCAGTACGGCGTCGGTGACTGGATCGAGATCGAGGGTGTCTACGGCGAGGTCGAACGCGTCGGCCTGCGCTCCACCGCCATGCGCGATATCGATGGCACCGTCCACCACGTGCTCAACGGCTCGGTCCAGCGTGTCGGCAACCTGTCGCAGGAATGGGCGCGCGCTCGGTTCGACGTCCCGATCGCGTTGGACACGGACATCCCGGCGGCCAAGGCGTTGATCCACGCAGTCGCCAGCGGGCTCGCCGATGACCCCGTCTGGGGACAGGACATCATCGGTCCACCCGAGATCTGGGGCGTCCAGGACCTGGGGCCGCAGGGGGTCGCCGTGCGCGTGGTCATCCCGACCAAGCCGCTGCGCAACTGGGAGGTCACCCGCCAGTTGCGTGAGCGGCTGAAGCTCGCGTTGGAACAGGCGAACATCCGGATGCCGAGCCAACTGATCGAGATCGGTGGTCAGTCAACGGGCTACGTCGTGCTGACCCGTGATGTCCCGGCCGGGGAGGACGTCGGTTTCCACCGCCGCCGGCGCGGCGACCAGGCGCGGGCGACGGCCGGGGCACCGGACGGCCGGAGCGATCGAGAAGATCAGGAACACACGCCAGAGGACGACGCGCCCGTGGACGAAGGTGACGGGTCCAGGGACGACAACCCGACCGGCGATCTGACGACCGAGCTACGTCTCGACCAGGGACCCCGCCCCCGCCCCGACTGACGCCACGCCGGCCCGGGTTCGCGTGCAGCAGACTCCACCCCGTGAACACGGCTGCACGGAAACCCCGTCCGGACACCGGTCGGGTCAGGCGTTGGGCAGCACCTCGCGCAGGAACTTGCCGGTGTAGCTGCCCGGCGCTGCGGCGACCTCTTCGGGAGTGCCGGCCGCCACGACCAGCCCACCCCCATGCCCGCCCTCGGGCCCCAGGTCGATGAGGTGATCGGCGGTCTTGATGACGTCGAGGTTGTGCTCGATCACGATGACGGTGTTGCCCTTGTCGACCAGGCGGTGCAGCACCTCCAGCAGCCGGCGGACGTCCTCGAAGTGCAGCCCGGTGGTGGGTTCGTCGAGGATGTAGACGGTCTGCCC
>SLHP01000069.1 GCA_007136095.1 Nitriliruptoraceae bacterium | reverse complement strand
TCTGGGTGTTCGCCGTCCTCGCCCTCGGTGCGGCTCTCGCCGTCATCACGATGCGCAACATCGTGCATGGTGCCCTCATGCTCGTGCTGAACCTGCTCGCGATCGCCGGGCTGTACCTGACGTTGGAGTCGTCGTTCCTCGGCGTCATCCAGATCCTGGTCTACGCCGGGGCGATCGTGGTGCTGTTCCTCTTCGTCGTGATGATCCTCGGCGTTGATCGCGATGATCTGCTCCTGGCCGGCCGTGGTCGCAATCAGATCGCCGCGGTGCTCGGCGGGGTGCTGCTGGCCAGCGCGTTGCTGTTCGCGTTCGTCGGTCCGTACACCGGGCCACCGTCGGTGTGCGGCTCCGACGCGCCGATCGAGGTCGGCAGTGGCCAACAGCGGTGCGTCGGTCTGGCCGATCAGCTCGCGGAGGACGACGGCTCGGGTGCGGCGTTCCTGGGTGAGCGCATGTTCACGCGCTACACCTACGCGTTCGAACTGTCCGCCCTGCTGCTGACGGTCGCCACGATCGGTGCGGTGATCCTGGCCCGTCGCAAGGATCTCGAGATCGAGGATCTCGATCAGGAGCCGGACGGCGGTGGGGTCCCCGGCCCCGATGGGCTCGGTCCGCACGACCACGACCCGCTGGCCGCCATCGGCGCGGACCTCGCCGGTCAAGACCACGATCCGGCCGACGTCGTCGACACCGATCCGGATGACCAGACGCCCACCGACGAACGGGAGGGCTGAGCCGTGGCCATCGGGTACTACTTCGCTGTCTCCGCCCTGCTGTTCAGCATCGGTCTGGTGGGCGTCATGGTCCGCCGCAACGCGATCGTGCTGTTCATGTGCATCGAACTGATGCTCAACGCCGTCAACCTGACCCTGGCCGCCGCCGCCCGGATGTGGGGTGGTCCGGACGGGCAGGTCTTCGTGTTCTTCGTCATCGTCGTCGCCGCGGCGGAGGTGGTGGTCGGCCTCGCGCTGATCGTCAACCTCTACTTCCGGCGCGGGACGATCGACGTCGATGTCCCACAACTCCTGAGGTACTGACGTGGCCCCCATCGTGCTCGCCGTCGAGGGGGCCAACGTCGTCAACGACGTCGTCGAGACCAGCACCGGCGCGGTCGGTGCCGCCTGGCTGATCCCCGTCATACCGCTGCTCGGGTTCGTGCTCGTGCTGTCGCTCAACAGGCGGCTGGGCCATCAGGCATCGCTGGTCGCGATCGCCGCGTCGGGCATCAGTTTCCTGCTGTCGCTGGCCGTCGCCGCGCAGGTGCTGGCTGATCCGGCGACCTACCTCCGGCCGTTGCCGACCTGGATCGCGGTCGGCGGCCTGGAGGTCGGGTTCGACCTGTTCATCGATCAACTGACCGTGGTGATGCTGCTCGTGGTCACCGGGGTCGGCTTCCTGATCCACCTGTACTCCGTCGGCTACATGCACGGTGACGAGCGCTACGCGAGGTTCTTCGCCTACCTGAACCTGTTCCTCGCCTCGATGCTGATCCTGGTGCTGGGCTCCAACCTGCTGACGCTGTTCCTCGGTTGGGAACTGGTCGGGTTGTCGAGTTACCTGCTGATCGGGTTCTGGTTCGAGAAGATGGAGAACGCGGTCGCGGCGAAGAAGGCGTTCATCACCAACCGCGTCGGCGACGTCTCGTTCATGATCGCGATGTTCCTGGCCTTCGCCACCTTCGAGTCGCTCGACTTCCTGGTCCTGATCGAGGCGGCACCCGACCTCGGCGCCACAACCGCCTTCGTGCTGGTCCTGCTGCTGCTCGGTGGCGCCGCCGCGAAGTCCGCGCAGATCCCGTTGTACGTCTGGCTCCCCGACGCCATGGCCGGCCCGACCCCGGTGTCCGCCCTGATCCACGCGGCCACGATGGTCACCGCAGGGGTCTACCTCACGGTCCGGCTGTCCCCGATCCTGGTGCAGTCGGTCGGCGCGATGACGATCATCGCATGGATCGGTGCGTTCACCGCGCTGCTGGCGGCGCTCATCGCGGTGCGCCAGGACGACATCAAGAAGATCCTGGCGTACTCGACCGTGTCGCAGCTCGGCTTCATGTTCATCGCCGTCGGCACCGGCGCGTTCCGTGAGGGCATCTTCCACCTCGTCACCCACGCGTTCTTCAAGGGCCTGCTGTTCCTGGCTGCCGGGTCGGTCATGCACGCGATGAACAACCAGACCGACGCCTGGAAGATGGGCGGCCTGCGCAAGGCCATGCCGATCACCTTCTGGACGTCGGGTATCGGGTGGTTGGCGATCAGCGGTATCCCGCCGTTCGCCGGCTTCTTCTCCAAGGATCAGATCCTCACCGAGGCCTACCTGCACGGCTACGGCGGGGTCTACGTCGTGGGGCTGATCGCCGCGATCCTGACCGCGTTCTACATGTCCCGGTGGTTCTTCCTGATCTTCCTCGGTGAGCCGCGTTTCGGTGACGAGGTCCACCCCCATGAGTCGCCGCGGTCGATGACCACGCCGCTGATCGTGCTGGGCGTGCTTTCCGCGATCGGTGGTCTGGCCCTGAACCCGGTGCACCGTGGGCCCCTGTTCAACTTCCTCGAGCCGTCCGTCGCCTCGGTCGCCGAGCTCGGCTACGAACCCGCAGGGCCACTGACCGAGGCCGTCCTGATCCCGATCGCGATCGTCGCGGCGCTCCTCGGCATCGGGCTGGCCTACCTCGCCTACGTCCGACGCGACCTGTCGCTCGGCAGGATGTCCGAGCCGATCAAGGGACCGGTCGCGGAACTCGCGGAGCGGAAGTTCTTCGTGGATGAGCTCTACGAGGCGATCTTCGTCCGCGCCGGTGGCGGACTCGCAACCGCGGTCACGTGGTTCGACAGCCGGGTCATCGATGGTGTGGTCAACGGCAGCGGCGCCGGATCGATGGCGACGGCGCGTGTCGCACGACGACTGCAGAACGGGTTGGTACGTGGCTACGTCGCCTGGCTGCTGGTCGGTGCGCTGGCCATCGTCGGCGTGCTGCTGGTCCAGGTGGTGCGCTGATGGGCATCATCACGATCACGCTGGCCATCCCTGTGCTCGGGGCGCTGCTGCTCGGCCTGCACGACGGCGACGACCGCACCTCGAAGATCATCGCGCTGGTCGCATCTCTCGCGACGTTCGTCGCATCGATCGTCCTGCTCGTGCAGTTCCAGGTCAGCGACGCGAACCTGCAGCTCGCGGAGCGCCTGACCTGGATCCCCGCGATCGGGGCGGAGTTCTCCCTGGCCGTCGACGGTGTCAGCCTGGTCCTGATCCTGCTGACCACCTTCCTGACGCCGCTGATCCTGGTGGCGTCGTGGCACTCGATCACCGACCGGCTGCGCGGCTACCTCGCCGCCTTCCTGCTGCTCGAGACCGCCGTCATCGGGGTGTTCGCCGCCACCGACCTGCTGCTGTTCTACTTCTTCTTCGAGTTCTCACTCGTCCCGATGTACCTGATCATCGGGATCTGGGGTGGGGCCGGCCGCAAGTACGCCGCGGTCAAGTTCTTCCTCTACACCCTGCTCGGCGGTCTGCTGATGCTGATCGCCATCCTCTACCTGTACGGGCAGACCGGGACCTTCGCCTACAGCGACGTGCTGGCCCTGTCGCTCAGTGCGACCGAGCAGCGGTGGTTGTTCCTGGCGTTCCTGGTCGCGTTCGCCGTCAAGGTCCCGGTGTTCCCCCTCCACACCTGGCTACCCGACGCGCACACCGAGGCGCCGACGGGCGGTTCGGTGTTCCTGGCCGGGGTGCTGTTGAAGATGGGGACGTTCGGGCTGCTGCGCTACGCGCTGCCGTTCTTCCCCGACGCGACCACCGAGTTCGCTCCATGGCTGCTCGGCATCTCTGTCGTGGGCATCCTCTACGGTGCGATCGTGGCGCTGATGCAGGGTGACATCAAGCGACTGATCGCCTACTCCTCGGTGAGCCACATGGGCTTCGTCGTGCTCGGCACGTTCGCGCTGACCACCACGGCGACGTCTGCATCGGTCGTGCAGATGGTCAACCACGGGTTGTCCACCGGGGCGCTGTTCCTGCTGATCGGGTTCCTCTACGAACGACGCCACACGCGGCAGATCGCGGCGTTCGGTGGTCTGGCCAAGCAGGTCCCGGTCATGGCGGGGCTGTGGCTGACCGTGTCGTTGTCCTCGCTCGCACTTCCCGGCCTCAACGGGTTCGTGGGGGAGTTCCCCATCCTGCTCGGCACCTTCCAGATCAACCGCACCGCCGGGGTGCTGGCGACCTTCGGCGCGGTGCTGGCGGCGCTGTACCTGTTGTGGCCCTACCAGCGGATGTTCCACGGGCCGCTCGACACCGCGGACAACGCCAACACCTCCGATCTGAAGCCCCGCGAGATCGGCGTGCTCGTCCCCCTCGTGGTGCTCATCGTCGCCATCGGCCTGTACCCGAAGCCGCTCTACGACATCGTCGAGCCGTCCGTCGACCGCGTCCTGACCGAGGTCGCCGAAGGAGTCGATGCGGCGGGCGATGTCCTGGGCACGGCTGAGGAGGACGGCTCATGAGCACGTCCCTCCTGTCCGCCGTGACGCCGCTGCTCGCGCAGATCGCCCCCGTGTCGGTCGAGTGGTCCGCGGTCGCTCCCGAGCTCCTGCCGACCGCCATGGCGCTGGTCCTGCTGCTGGTGGCCATCGCCCGCGGCCGCGAACTCATCGTCGCGGTTCCGGCCGCGCTGATCGCTGCAGCCGTCGGTATCTGGCTCATCTCGATGGCGGTCGTCGTCCCCGGAGCGGTCGTCATCGCCGTCGGCTTCGCCCTGCCCGCGTCCGCCGTGGCGTTCCCCAGACGGCAGTCGTTGATCCGGGCCTTCAGTGCGGCGGCCGCCCTCGTCGGAGCGTTGGTGCTGACCGGCTGGCAGTACGCCACCGTGCTGGCTCCCACCGCCGGGGGGATGACCTCGCAGGAGGCGCTCCAGGGGGCACTGGCCAACGACGGCATCGCGTTCTTCACCCGCGTGACCGTCTACCTCAGCGCGCTGCTGATCCTGCCGATCGGGTACGGCTACCTCCAGGAACGCCGGATCAACCGGGCGGAGGTCGAGCCCCTGCTGCTCCTGACCGTTGTCGGGATGGCCGCCCTCGGGACCGCCAACGACCTCATCACGATGTTCGTGGCCCTCGAGGTCCTGTCGATCGCCCTGTACGTGCTCTCCGGGCTCGCCCGCCGGGACCGCCGGTCCCAGGAAGCCTCGCTGAAGTACTTCGTGCTCGGCGCCGTGTCCTCTGCGATCCTGCTGTACGGGATGGCGCTGGTCTACGTGGCCACCGGGTCGTTGGACCTGGCCGGGATCGGTTCCTCGATCGGGCTCGTGACCACGCCCCGTGTCGTCGCGGCGCTCGGACTCGCGCTGGTGACCGTCGGTATCGGCTTCAAGATCTCGCTCGCGCCGTTCCACTTCTGGACGCCGGACGTCTACCAGGGTGCTCCGACGAACATCACCGCCTTCATGGCCGCCGCGACCAAGGCGGCCGGGTTCGCCGCGGTCCTCCGGCTCTACATGGTGGCCTTCCCGGCGCTCGAGTCCCTGTGGGTGCCGATCCTGGCGGGGTTGGCCGCCATCACGATGTTGTACGGCGCCATCGTCGCGCTGGTCCAGGGTGACCTCAAGCGCATCCTGGCCTACTCCGCGATCACCCACGCCGGCTACGCGATCATCGGCGTGACGGCCAACTCGGATGCCGGGCTGACGAGCACCCTGTGGTACCTGCTGACCTACGCCATCGGGACGATCGGCGCCTTCGGCTGCGTCATCGCACTCGAGCGCCGACGCCGTGGTGAGGTCACGCTCAAGGAGCTGCGGGGGCTCGGCCGGACCTCGCCGTTGTTGGCCGGGATCCTCGCGCTGTCGCTCTTGTCGTTGGCCGGGATCCCCGCCACCGCCGGGTTCATCGGCAAGCTGCTGGTCTTCCAGGCCGGCATCGCCGCGGGCCTGACCTGGCTCGTGATCATCGGTGTGCTCTCCAGCGTGATCGCCGCGTTCTTCTACCTGCGGATCGCCGCCACGATGTTCCTGGAGGAGCCGGATCCGGAGCGTGGCCTGCCCGTGGTCAGTACCGGGCTGTCGCTCGGGGTCTCGGTCGCCGCGACCCTGATCATCTACCTCGGTGTCTACCCGCAACCGTTCCTGCAGATCGTTGAAACCGCAGCGGCGCTCGTCCGGTGACCGACCCCATCTCGCCCCGGCAGCAGCCGCGCGCCGCCCGCCTGAGCATCCCACCGCCGGTCCTCGCCGAACTGGAGGAGCACGGGCTGCCGGTCGGCGGTGTGTTGGACGCGGTCGAGGACAAGTTGGGGGAGCAGGTCGCCTCCTCCAACGCGTTCGTCGATCAAGTGGCCCGGTACCTCATCACGGCCGGTGGGAAGCGCTTCCGCCCGTTGCTCGTCGCCATGACGGGGCACCTTGGCAGCGGCACCACGGACGCTGCGGGTGAGCCTGCCTCGGCACTGGTCGACGCGGGTGTGATCGTCGAACTGGTCCACCTCGCGACGCTCTACCACGACGACGTGATCGACGAAGCGGCGGCGCGGCGGGGGACGCCCTCGGCCAACTCCCGCTGGGACAACACGGTCGCCATCCTGACGGGGGACTACCTGTTCGCGTGCGCGTCCGACCTGTCCGCCGACCTGGGTGTCGAGGTGACCCGCATCATGGCCCGTACGCTCGCGTCACTGTGCGAGGGGCAGATCTCGGAGGTCCAGGGCTCCCTCGGGGCGTTGCCACCCGACGTGCCGCAGCTCACGCCGACACGCAGCCACTACCTCGAGGTCATCTCGGGCAAGACCGCTTCGTTGATCGCCACCTCCTGTCGCTACGGCGCCCTGCTGTCCGGTGTCGAGCCCGACGGCATCGAAGCCGCCGCCAGCTACGGGTGGAACGTCGGCATGGCCTTCCAGCTCTCGGACGACATCCTGGACATCACCTCCGAGGCGGACGAGTCCGGCAAGACGCCGGGCACGGACCTCAGGGAGGGTGTGCGCACCCTGCCCGTGCTCTTCGCGCTCGAGGACGAGCCGGACGGTGAACTCGCTGGCCTGCTCGCCGGGGAACCCAGTGACGCCGAGGTGGCACGCGCGTTGACGCTGCTGCGTGGCTCTGACGCGCTCGAACGATCCCGCCGGGCTGCCGCCGAATACGTCGAGGTAGCCATGGACCAGTTGGTCGGGTTCGGTGACCGGCCGGCGGTGACCGCGCTGCAGCGGCTGGCGGCGTACTCGCTCGACCGAACCGGCTAGCACGATGCGGATCGCGCGGATCCTCGTCGGTACCGTCGCCGCCGGCCTCGTCCTGGCCGTGGTACTCCTGGAACTTCTCGCGCCCACGATCGCGACGCGTACCGCACGGGCGACCGTCGAGCGGTGCGTCCCCGTGCAGGAGCTCGAGGTCACCTCGCTCGCCCGCCCGGCGGTGCTGGGGTTCCTCCGGGGTGAGGTCCGTGATGTGCGGGTATCCGCCGCAGGCGTGGAGGTCGGTGCGTTGACGGTTGACACCGTCGCTGCCCGCCTTCCGGCGGTCTCCCTCGGGTGGGGGACGGCGGAGCGGCCAACGACGGTGGTGGCCGATGTCACGCTCACGGAGCAGTCCCTGACGGACTACCTCGACGCAGTTGCTCCCGAGTTCGCCGATCCGATGCTGACGATCACGCCCACCGGCTTGGACGTCGGCGACACCCGCGTGCCGTTCACCCTGGAGTTGCGGGCGACGCTGGTCGACGGCGCTGTGGTGCTGGTCCCGACGGCAGGTGACCCACGTCTGTGGTCGTCGCTGGGCCTGGAACTGGAGGTCGATGTTCCCGACCCCATCGAGCTGTTGGCGCTGCGGACCGGCGACGGGCGGTTAGATCTCACCGCGCGGGTGGTGCTCGAGCCCGGTGCCGACCGCGAACCGGTCTGCCCGGATCTCAGCGTGTTCGAGCCATGACGCGTCCGTTGGAGGACCTCGTCGGCCCCGGGTGGCCGGCAGCGCTCGCGCCGGTCGAGGGGCGCATCCGTGCGATGGGCCGCTTCCTGCGTGACGAGCAGGCCTCCGGTCGGGCGTACCTGCCGGGTGGCGATGACGTCCTGGCGGCCTTCCAGCGGCCGCTCGACGAGGTCCGGGTGCTGCTCATGGGCCAGGACCCCTACCCGACGCCCGGTCATCCCATCGGCCTGAGTTTCGCCGTGGCGCCGGGGGTATCGCCGCTCCCGCGCAGCCTGGCCAACATCTTCCGGGAGTACCAGGACGACCTTGGCCATCCACCTCCGAGCTCGGGTGACCTGCGGCCGTGGGCGGATCAGGGGGTGCTGCTGCTCAACCGGTGCCTCACCGTCCAGCCCGGGAAGCCGGCGTCGCACCGCGGGCGGGGGTGGGAGGAGGTCACCGACCAGGCGATCCGTGCGCTCACCGACCGCGACGCGCCGTTGGTCGCGATCCTGTGGGGGCGCGACGCCCGGTCCCTTGCGCCCCGTCTGGGCTCGACGCCCTGCATCGAGTCGCCGCACCCGAGCCCGATGTCCGCCGATCGTGGCTTCTTCGGCTCGCGACCCTTCAGCCGCGCCAACGAGGCGCTGGTCGCGCAGGGGGCCGCCCCGATCGATTGGCGGCTGCCGTGACCTGGGCCGGCCTCCCCGCCGCCTGCCCGGGGTCTCCCCGCTGCCTGCCCGGGGTCTTCGTGCATCCGTGTTCGGGTGTCGGGTGCTCGTGCACGGGAACCCGCCGTCTCCCCGGGGTCTCCCGCCGCCTGCCCGGGGTCTTCCCGGGGTCTTCGTGCATCCGTGTTCGGGTGTCGGGTGCTCGTGCACGGGAACCCGTCGGGTTGCTGGAGTCGTGTCGGGGGTCTCTCGAGCCGTTGGGGGCCCGACCAGCAGGTTGCTAGCATCGCGCAACGCGCCCGCCGATGGGGGCGTGTGGTGAGCGCTCGGACGGATCAGGCCCGTACGCATCAGGCAAGAAAAGGACCGGGGTGAGCTTCGAACAGGAGTACGGCACGGTCGCGATCTTCCTGATCGTCGGCGCGGCCCTGTATGCGGTCATCATGCTGGTGAACCGCGTGATGCGACCATCGGTACCGTCGCCGCTGAAACTCACGACCTACGAATGCGGTGTCGAAGCTGTCGGTAGCGGTTGGTCGCAGATGAACATCCGCTACTACGTGTTCGCCTTCCTGTTCGTGATCTTCGACGTGGAGGCGATCTTCCTGTTCCCCTGGGCCGTGATCATCGGCGAACTGGATGCGACGACGACACCGTCGTCGCTGTTCGCGCTCATCGCCATGTTCCTGTTCATCGCGACGTTGCTGGAGGGCCTCGCCTACGCCTGGAAGAAAGGAGTCCTCACATGGGACTGATGGACCAGGTCGAGCTTCCCCAGCCGGTCAAGTACGTCTTCAACTGGGGGCGCAAGTACTCGCTGTGGTGTTTCAACTTCGGCCTCGCATGCTGTGCCATCGAGTTCATCGCCGCCTCGACATCGCGGCATGACTTCATCCGCCACGGCGTGATCCCGTTCGCGCACGGTCCCCGACAGGCCGATCTGCTGGTCGTATCGGGCACCCTGACCGACAAGATGGCGCCGTCGGTCAAGCGTCTGTACGAGGAGATGCCCGAGCCCAAGTACGTCATCAGCTTCGGGTCCTGCGCCAACTGCGGCGGGCCGTACTGGGACAGCTACTCGGTGACCAAGGGGGTCGACCAGATCATCCCGGTCGATGTCTACGTGCCGGGGTGCCCACCGCGGCCGGAGGCGCTGCTCGACGGCATCATCGCGTTGCAGGACCGCATCCAGGGTGAATCCCTGAAGGACCGTATCGCCGGCCGGCGCCTCGATCCGATCACGCTCGGAGCCGACGCGCCGTTGGCCATCGAGGGTGCCACGGGTGGCGCCTCCGGAGGCCCGACGTGACCGAGGTTCTGGCCCGCAGGGACCGTGCGCTCACACCGGAGGAGACCGAGAAGCTCCTCCGTGACCGCCTCGGCGACGGCATCACCGGGTCCACGGTGGAGTTCGCGACCTTCACCCTGCACGTCGCGCCCGGGTCGTGGCATGCGGCGGCGGCGCTCTGCCGCGACGAACAACTCCTGGCCTACGACATGTTCGACAACCTGCTGGGTGTCGATGCGCGTGAGGACGGGTTCGACGTCGTCGCCGTGCTGTACTCCACCTCGACGGGCAACCGCATCTGCCTGCGCACCCGTTGCGACGGCGGACGCGACAACCCGGTCTGCGATTCGATCACCGACATCTACCGTGGTGCCGACTGGATGGAGCGCGAGACCTGGGACATGTTCGGTATCGAGTTCGTCGGACACCCCGGCCTCGAGCCCCGCATCCTCACGGTCGAGAACTTCGAGGGCTGGCCCCTGCGCAAGGACTTCCACCTGACCTCCCGGGTCGCCAAGCCATGGCCAGGGGTCGCAGAGCCGGCTGAGCTCGACGAGGACGGGCAGGTCATCGAACGTGTGCCCAAGATCGGTGATGCCCCCGGTCCCTACGACCTCGACAAGGCGATGGCCGCGCAGGCGAAGGCCATCAACGCCCCTGAGGTCGATGAACTCGAGGAGGGCGCGGACGAGCCGGAGTCGAGCGGGTCCGCCGACGACGGGTCCGACGGCGACGGGTCCGCCGAAGCCGAGCCTGAGTTCGATCAGGAGACGTTCGACCGGTTGATCGCGGAGGGTAAGTCGGAGCGGATCGCCCGGTCCAAGGCCAAGGCCGCGTTGATCAAGAAGAAGCGTGCAGCCGCAGCTGCCGGCGACGCCGCTGCGGGTGCGGATGCCGGCGACGACGATCCCGCCGCTGCCGCAGCTGCCAAGGCGGATGAGCGTCGCAAGGCCCAGGCCGAGGCCCGGGCCAAGAAGGCCGCCGAGCGTGCGGCCGACGACGACGAGGATGCTGCGAACGATGCCGGCGACAGCGCCGCTCAGGAGGGTGACGCATGAGCGATCTGTCCACCCGTGAACGCATCCACCCGGGGACCGCTCCCGGTGAGGACTTCCACCTCGAGATCATCGGCGACGGCGACTTCGACACCGCCGAGATGTCACTGTCGATCGGTCCCGCGCACCCCGCCACCCACGGGGTTTTCCGGATCGTGCTGGACATGGACGGTGAACGCGTCATCGGCGCCCGCCCGGTCATCGGCTACATGCACCGTGGCTTCGAGAAGCTGGCCGAGTACCGGGACTTCCGCCAGATCATGGCGCTGGTCAACCGGCACGACTGGCTGTCGGGCTTCTCCAACGAGCTCGGCGTGGCGCTCGCGGTCGAACAGATGCTGGAGATGGAGGTCCCGGACCGCGCCCAGTGGATCCGCATGCTCATCGCCGAGTGGAACCGTGTCCTCAACCACCTGATGTTCATCGGATCGTTCGCGATCGAGCTCGGTGCCATCACCCCGATGTTCTACGCCTTCCGCGAACGCGAGGACATCCAGCACCTGCTCGAATCAGCGACCGGCGGTCGGCTGCACTTCACCTACAACCAGCCCGGCGGGCTCAAGATCGACCTGCCGAAGGGGTTCATGCAGCAGTCCGTCGATCTGCTCGCGCAACTCCGCAAGCGCACGCCGGACTTCACGGACCTGATCCTCGGCAACGAGATCTTCCAGGCGCGCACCAAGGGGGTCGGTCCCCTCCCTGCCGACGTGGCCCTGTCCTACGGGGTGACCGGTCCGACCCTGCACGCCACCGGGGTGCCCGAGGACTCACGGGTCACCGAGCCCTACCTGAAGTACGACGAGGTCGACGTCCACGTCCCGCTCGGCGAGAACGGTGATTCGTTCGACCGGTTCTCCTGCCTGCTGGGCCGCATCGATGCCTCACTGGACATCATCCAGCAGATCCACGACCACATGCCGGCTGGTCCGGTCAACCAGAAGCTCCCCAAGATGGTCAAGGCGCCGGAGGGATCGACCTACGTGCGCACCGAGAACCCGCTCGGCCAGCTCGGGTACTGGCTGGAGTCCGATGGTGGGCGCACACCCTGGCGGCTGAAGATGCGCACGCCGTCGTTCTCGAACGTCCAGGCGATCCCCTACCTGCTCAACGGTGTCCTGGTGCCTGACGCGGTGGCCGTGCTCGGCAGCGTGTTCTTCGTCGTCGGAGACATCGACCGATGACCGACCTCGTCCTCGAGCAGGCCGTCACGTTCGCGGCACAGTCGGCCTCGCTGCTGACCTTCGACAGCTTCCTGCTGTCGGTCGCGGCCAAGATCGCCTTCGCCCTCGGGCTGTTCTTCGTGGTCCCGCTCGTCGGCGGGTACATGGAACACAAGGTGATGGCGCGCATGCAGCACCGCCGTGGACCGGTCGAGGCCGGGCCGTTCGGCTCGCTGCAGTTGGTGGCGGACGGCATCAAGTTCATCCAGAAGGAAGACATCATCCCGCGGGCCGCGGACAAGTGGGTCTTCGCGGCCGCGCCCGGCGTGGCGCTGGTGCCGGGGATGTTGATCTTCCTGGTGATCCCGCTCGGCCCGGGTGTCTTCGCGCTCGATCTGGAGTTGGGCCTGTTCTACGCGCTGGCGATCTCGTCGATCTCGGTGCTCGGGATCCTGATGGGGGGTTGGGCCAGCGCCAACAAGTTCTCGCTGATCGGTGGCCTGCGCGCCGGTGGCCAGTTGATCGCCTACGAACTGCCCCTGATCCTGGCGGCGATCACCGTCGCCGTGCAGGCGCAGACGCTCTCGTTGGTCGGCATCGTCGAGGCGCAGTCGACCTTCATGCTGCCGGGTACCGACATCAACGTCTGGTTCGTCTTCCCGCAGATCATCGGGTTCGGCATCTTCTTCATCGCCGCGATGGCGGAGCTGTCTCGCCCGCCGTTCGACATGCCGATCGCGGACTCTGAGCTCGTGTTCGGCTACATGACCGAGTACACCGGTATCAAGTTCGCGATGTTCCTCCTGACCGAGTACGGCGGGATGATCATCATGTCCGCGCTGATGGTCGTGCTCTACCTCGGCGGCTGGCAGTTGCTGCCCGGCGTACCCCTGCCCGGCTGCGATGGTGCCGGTGGGCTGTTCGACTGCGGATGGCTCGGAACGCTGGCCGGCGTGGGGATCACGCTCGGCAAGATCATGGCACTGGTCTTCGTGATGGTCTGGCTGCGCGTCGCCTACCCGCGACTGCGCGAGGACCAGCTGCAGCGGATGGCATGGATCGTCCTGGTCCCCCTCGCACTCCTCAACCTGGCCGTTGTCACGGTCGCAAAGGTGGTGTTCTAGATGGCCACGACCTCAGCCCCCGGCGTCGGGCTGCTCAAGGGACTCGGTGTCACGATCAAGCACCTGTTCAAGCAGCCGGCCACGCAGATGTACCCCAAGCAGCGGCCCGACCTGGCGCCGCGCACCCGCGGGGTCATCGCGCTGATGGACGAGAACTGCACGGTCTGCATGCTGTGCTCGCGCGAGTGCCCGGACTGGTGCATCTACATCGAGTCCCACAAGGAGACGGTGCCGCCGGCCAAGGAGGGCGGTCGGGCCCGGACCCGCAACGTCCTCGACCGGTTCGCGATCGACTTCTCGCTGTGCATGTACTGCGGTATCTGCGTCGAGGTGTGCCCGTTCGACGCGCTGTGGTGGTCGCCGGAGTTCGAGTACGCCGAGTACGACATGGGCAAGCTCCTCCATGAGAAGGAGAAACTGCGCGAGTGGATGGACACCGTCCCTGCGCCACCGATGCTCGAAGAGGGGGCCGTCGCACCTGCCGAGGTGACCGACGCGATCGCCAAGAAGGAGAAGGAACTCGAAGCCGAGGCAGAGAAGCAGCGCGAGGCCAGCGCCGCCGCCGAAGCGCCGAAGAGCAAGGCCGTCGAGAGCGGCGGCGGTGCGCCGAAGAAGGCCGATGTCGAGGTCAAGGGCGCCGGCGAGATCGATCAGGAGACGTTCGACAAGCTGATCGCGGAGGGTAAGTCCGAGCGGATCGCCCGGTCCAAGGCCAAGGCCGCGTGGGTCCGCAAGGAGAAGGAACGCCTGCGGGCCGAGCAGGAGTCCGCCGAGGGCGGCGCGGAGGGTGAGGGTGCTGGCGAGGAAGCTGCCGCGAAGCCCAAGGCCGCCCAGGTCGAGGTCGAAGCCGGCCAGATCGATCAGGAGACCTACGACAAGCTGATCGGGGAGGGCAAGTCCGAGCGTATGGCGCGGGCCAAGGCCAAGGCCGCCTACGTGCGCAAGGAACGCGCCCGCCTGACCGCCGAGCAGGAGACCGCATCCGCCGAGCCGGCCACCGATGACGCTCAGGCCGATGACGCGGGTGCCGTCGAGGGGGCGGACGCTGAGCCGGCTCCCGCGCAGAAGGTTGCCGATGTCCACGTCGAGGGCACGGGCGAGATCGATCAGGAGACGTTCGACAGGCTGATCGCGGAGGGTAAGTCCGAGCGGATCGCCCGGTCGAAAGCCAAGGCCGCGTGGGTCCGCAAGGAGAAGCAGCGGATCATCGACGAGGGTGGTGACGCATGACCGGCCACGACGCGGTCTTCCTCCTGGTGGCTCTCTTCACCGGGGGGGCGGCGCTCCTGACGGTGACGTCCAAGAACCTGTTCCACGCGGCGCTGTTCCTGGCCGCCACCCTGGCCGGCATCGCGGGGGTCTTCCTCGTCCTGCGGGCCGATTTCCTGGCGCTGGTGCAGTTGGTGGTCTACGTCGGGGCCGTCGCGGTGCTGTTCCTGTTCGGCCTCATGGTGACGCGTGCGCCCATCGGTCGCGAAGCCCTGGACGGGCAGAACCGGGGTCTGGCACTGGCCGTCTCCGGCACGCTGTTCGTCGTCCTGTCGGGCCTGATCATCCAGTCGTTCGGCGGGGTCCGCGCAGCGGAGGTCACCGGTCCCGGCATCCGTGAGATCGGCATCGCGATCTTCGCCCACTGGGTGCTGCCCTTCGAGCTGCTCTCGATGCTGCTGCTCGCCGCGCTGATCGGGGCCATCCTGCTGGCACGCCGCGAATCCGGCGAGTCCGGCGAGGAGAGCGTCGAACGCCGCATCGACTTCGGCGATGAACCGTCGACCGAAGCGGGTGCGCAGGCACTTCCCGCTGCTGACACCGCCGGGGAGCTGCCGGCTGGCGAACCGGTGGCTGGGGGCGAGCGATGAGCCTCACCGGTCCATTGCTGCTGGCGACGTTCCTGTTCTGCGTGGGCGTCTACGGTGTGATCGCCCGTCGCAACGCGGTACTCGTCCTGATGAGCATCGAACTGATGCTCATCTCGGTCAACATCAACCTGGTTGCCTTCCAGAACCTGCTGTTCCCGACGGAAGTGGCGGTCAGCGGACACCTGTTCGCACTGTTCATCGTCGGGGTCGCGGCCGCCGAGGCCGGGGTGGGTCTGGCGATCATCTTCAACATGTTCCGCAACCGAGCCTCGGTCAACGTCGATGACGTCGACCTCATGCGCTGGTAGGGAGGCTCGTCATGAACTCGTGGGTGGAGCTCGCCTGGCTGGTGCCGGTCCTGCCGTTGGCGTCCGCTGTGGCCATCGCGTCCTTCGGCAAGAACCTGCCCGGCAAGGGCAGCGAGATCGGGGTCCTGACACTGGTCGCCGCGTTCGTGGTGTCGATCGGCATCGCCTGGGAGACCTTCAGCGCGGGGACGCCCGAGCCGTTCGAGCGTGCCGTCGACTGGTCCCCCCTCGGTGGCGGGTTCGTGTTCGAACTGGGGATGCTCGTCGACGGGTTGACCGCGATGATGTTCCTGCTGGTGACCACCGTGTCGCTGATGGTGCACATCTACTCGCGCGAGTACATGAAGGGCGAGCCGCGCTTCACCTACTTCTACGCGATGCTGAGCCTGTTCACCTTCTCCATGCTGGTGCTGGTGATCTCCAACAACACCCTGCAGGCCGTCATCGGTTGGGAGCTCGTCGGGCTGTGCTCGTACCTGCTGATCGGCTTCTACTGGGAGGAGAAGTCCAACCAGGATGCCGCCAACAAGGCGTTCCTGACCACCAAGTTCGGTGACGTCGGGCTGGTCGTCGGTGTGATCGTGCTGTCCGCCGGGATGTTCGGCACCGGGACCTCGACACCTTTCAACATCCAGGAGACCAACGCGGCCGCCATGGCCGGCGAGCTGTCCACCGGCACGATCGTGCTCGGCATGCTGTTGATCTTCCTCGGCTGCGTGTCGAAGTCCGGGCAGATGCCGCTGCACGTGTGGCTCCCCGACGCGATGGCCGGGCCGACCCCGGTCTCCGCACTGATCCACGCCGCGACCATGGTCACCGCCGGGATCTTCCTGCTGGCTCGCCTGTTCCCGGTGCTCGCGCAGTCGGCGACGGTCATGGCGGTGATCGCCATCGTGGGGGTCATCACCCTGTTCTTCGGTGGGTTGCTGGCGCTGGTGCAGGACGACCTCAAGAAGGTGCTGGCCTACTCCACGGTCTCGCAGCTCGGCTACATGATCGCCGCCATCGGCGTCGGTGGGTACACCGCCTCGATCTTCCACCTGTTCACCCACGGGTTCTTCAAGGCGCTGCTCTTCCTCGGCGCAGGCTCGCTGATCCACGCGGTGCACTCCAACAACATGTCCGACATGGGTGGGATGCGCAGGGCCATGCCCCACACCTTCTGGACCTTCATCGTCGGGTCGCTGGCCCTGGCCGGGTTCCCGCTGACCGCCGGGTTCTTCTCCAAGGACGAGATCCTGATCGCGGGTGACCTGTGGGCGGGGCAGGGTTTCGCGACGGGCAGCCTCGTCTACTGGGTTGGGCTCGCCGCTGCCTTCGTCACGACCTTCTACATGGCGCGGGCCTGCTTCCTGATCTTCGCCGGCGAGAACCGCAGCCACCACGCGCCCCACGAGTCCGGGCCCCAGATGGTCGGGCCGCTCATGCTGCTCGCGGTGCTGTCGATCGCCTCCGGCTACCTGCTGAGCCCCTTCTCCTCGCAGGAGTTCAACTTCGAGAACTGGACCGCGACCCCGTTCGTCGAGGACGCGACCTACCCGTTCCTCGACGCGGGCACCGCCGCAGGCGGCGACACGGTCGTGGCCGCTGCCTCGTCACTGACCCTGGCCGCCGAAGGCGGGGAGTTCTCCATCCTGCACGGGGTGCCAACCTGGCACCCGGACCTGCTCGCGATCGTGCTGGCACTGTTCAGCATCGCGGTGTTCCTGGCCTGGCGCTTCTACGGCAAGGGACTCCCCGAACGGGATCCAACCCTGCAGATGGGCGCGTTCAGCCGCGTGCTGGTCGCCAAGTACGGTTTCGATGATTTCGGGTACCGCTTCGTGGTGGTGCCGGTGCGTGACACGTTCGCCAAGTGGGCGTCCTGGTCCAGCAACGTCGTGCTCGACGGGATCGTGGCCTCAGTCGGCCGCGGGACCAAGACCGCGGCGATGACGACCTACCGGGTGCTCGACCAACGCGTGATCGACGGCGGCGTGAACGGCGCCGCGTTCAGCGCGGCATGGTGGAGCAACCGGCTGAAGCGGATCCAGTCCGGCGACGTGCAGCGCTACGCCGGAGCCCTGGTGGCCGGAACGATCGTGCTGATCCTGGCCTTCGCCGCCGCGAGATAGACCAACCGACCGGTGTCGTCATCCGACGGCGCCACGACGACGGCCGCGTCAGGCCGGACACACCGACTCGACCCGGGCGACACCGCCCCGTCGGCGAGCTGGAGGAGACGAGGATGGACCCGAACACCGCAGGGTGGGCCCTGGTGGTCGCGCTGTTCCTGCCGCTGGTGGGGGCAGGCGCGCTGGCGATGATGCCCTCCTCGATGGATCGGCAGATCCGGCAGGCCGGCGTGGTCATCACCGGTGTCGCGTTCGCGCTGGTGGTGGCGATCACCGCCAGTTTCGACTTCGGACGCAGCGGTGAGCTGCAGTTCACGACCGACGTCGCCTGGATCACCGCGATCGACGCCCGGTTCGAGCTCGGGATGGACGGCATCTCGCTCCCGTTGTTCTTCCTGACCTACCTCCTGCCGTTCCTCTGCGCCATCTACACGACCAAGCATCTGCCCTCGCCGGGCAAGCCCAAGGCGTTCCTCGGGCTGATGCTGATGCTGCAGACCGGTATGGCCGGCACGTTCGTCGCCTTCGACCTCGTGCTGTTCTTCATCTTCTGGGAGCTCGTGCTCGTCCCGATGTTCTTCATGATCGGGATGTGGGGTGGCTCCAAGCGCGACTACGCCAGCGTGAAGTTCTTCCTCTACACCCTGTTCGGGTCGATCTTCATGCTGGTCGCCTTCCTGGCGATCTACTTCCAGGCGGGTGCCAGCACGTGGAGCATCCAGGCCCTCTCCGAGATGGCGCCGTTCGGTTCCACCACCTTCCAGACCTGGGCGTTCCTGGGCATCTTCCTCGGCTTCGCGATCAAGGTGCCGATGTGGCCGTTCCACACCTGGCTGCCCGATGCCCACACCGAGGCGCCCACCGTCGGCTCGGTCCTGCTGGCCGGCGTCCTGCTGAAGATGGGTACCTACGGCTTCATCCGCATCGCCCTGCCCATCCTGCCCGAGGGTGCGATCCGCTTCGCGCCCCTGATCGGGATCCTGGCGGTCATCGGCATCATCTACGGGTCGCTCTGCTGCCTCGCACAGACCGACGTCAAGCGCCTGATCGCGTTCTCCTCGGTCGGCCACATGGGCTTCGTGATGCTCGGGATCGCCGCGATGAACGAAGCCGGGATCCAGGCGGCGCTGTTCGGCAACATCGCCCACGGCGTGATCACCGGGATGCTGTTCTTCCTCGCCGGATCGATGCACGAGCGGTACCACACGCGTGAGATCGCGGTCATCGGTGGTGGGATGCTCAAGAAGCTCCCGCGGTACGGGGTCGTGTTCACCTTCGTCGCGGTCGCGTCGCTGGGGCTGCCGGGTCTGGCCGGGTTCTGGGGCGAGTTCGCCGCGATGTGGGCCGCGATCAACCCGGGCCTTGGCATCGCGGACACCTACAGCGGGCTGTACCTCGGCCTGGTCATCTTCGCGGCGATCGGCACGGTGCTGACCGCCGGATACTTCCTGTGGCTCCTGCAGCGGATCAACCTCGGCGACCCGCTCGAGAAGTGGGCCAAGGAACCACTCGACGACATCATGACCATCGAGTGGGTGTCGTGGACCCCGCTGCTGGTTCTCATCCTCGCGCTCGGCATCTTCCCGGTCCTCATCTTCGGGGTGCAGGATGCCGCCGTGGCCAACCTGATGGGTTACCTCGGCGGCTAGCCGATCGAGGTGCTCCGCGCCGGCAGGCCCGGCGGGCAGCGCACCGAAGCCCACGCACCGCACGACGACGCAAAGGACACGACCCAGATGGCCATCGACTGGTTCGCGATCGCTCCAGAGATCGCACTGACGGTCACGGCGTTGCTCGTGCTGCTCGCTGACCTGAACCTGCGTGGGGACGCCAAGCAGCTGGTCAACCCCCTCGCCGCGTTCGGGACCGTGGTCGCGATCGTGTTCACCGTGCTGCTGTGGGGCGAGGAGCGCACCACCTTCGGGACCAGCTTCGTCGTCAACGAGTACGCGGTGGTCTTCAAGCTGCTGTTCCTCGGCAGCCTGCTCGCGATCCTCGGCATCAGTTGGCGCTTCTTCGCCGAGGGCCGCTACTTCCAGGGGGAGTACTACTTCCTGCTGCTGACGGCGTTCATCGGCATGCTCATCATGCCCTCGGCCCGTGACCTGCTGCTGCTGTTCGTGGCGCTCGAGACCGTGTCGATCCCCGCGTTCGTCATGGCGGGCCTGCGGAAGCGGTCGCTGTACTCGTCCGAAGCGGCGCTGAAGTTCTTCCTCATCGGGGTGCTGTCGGTCGCCCTGATGCTGTTCGGGATCTCGATGGTCTACGGCTTCACCGGGACCACGGATCTGGCGGGCATCGCCGCGGCGATCTCGGCCGCCGGAGATCCGGAGCCGCTGCTGCTCGCCTCCGTGATGCTCGTGATCGTCGGGTTCGGCTTCAAGATCTCGGCCGTGCCGTTCCACTTCTGGGCGCCAGACACCTATGCCGGCGCACCCTTGCCGGTCGCCGCGATGCTGGCGGTCGCCTCCAAGGCCGCCGGGTTCGCCGGACTGATCGCGATCGCGTTCATCGCCTTCGAGCCGCTCGCCGAGGTCTGGGCTCCGGTGCTCGGGGTGCTGGCCATCCTGACCATGACGCTCGGCAACCTCGTCGCCCTGCAGCAGCGCGACCTGATCCGCCTGCTGGCCTACTCGTCGGTCGCTCAGGCCGGGTACATGCTGATCCCGTTCGGCCTGGCGCGGTCCGGCGCCGACGGCGCGGTCGTCAACGAGGCGGCCGTGCAGGCCGTTCTGTTCTACCTCGTGGCCTACGCCGTGATGAACATCGGTGCGTTCGGTGTGGCCATCGCGGTCAACCGCCGCACCGGCCTTCGGTCCATCGCCGACTACGCGGGCCTCAGCGCCCGCAGTCCGCTGCTGGCGATGGCGCTCACCGTCTTCCTGCTGAGCCTCGGCGGCGCGCCGCCGACCGTTGGTCTGTGGGCGAAGTTCGCGATCGTCCAGGCCGCACTGACCGACGTCACGCCGTTCGGCGTCGTGCTGATGGTGTTCCTCGTCTTCAACTCCGTCATCGCCTTCTTCTACTACCTGAAGGTGGTGAAGACGATGTGGATGGACGAGGCTCGGGAACTCGACGTGCAGTTGCAGCCCGGCTTCAACCTGTCCACGGTCGTCGCCGTGTTGATGATCGGCACGGTCGTGCTGGGTGTGCTGCCCGGACTCATCAGCGGCGCGACCTCACTGACCAGCCTGGTCGCCGCCGGCTGACCAACAGACCGCCGAACCTCGACGGCGGCGCGGCTGGCGACCTTCTCAGCCCTCGTCGTCGGTCGGGGCGTCCGGCCGGTTCGCCTCGCGGCGGATCCAGTAGGTCAGCAGCAGGATGATGACGGCGAACAGCGTGACGCCGATGACCGTCAGCCAGATGCCGCCCTCCTGGTAGGTGCGGCCGAGCGCGTACCCGGCGCCGAGCGTGAGGCTGATCGCCAGCACGGCACCGACCGCATCTGCAGCGAGGTAGCGGCGCCACGACACGTCCGACACCCCGGCGGCTGCGGCCAACACGGTCGGCGGGAGGGCGGCCAAACGCCCCAGGATCGCGATCGCGGGGCCCTTGCGGGCGATGACACGCTGCGCGATCTCCAGCTGGCTCGGTCGGATGGCCCGGTGCAGCCAGTCCGGTCCGTCACCGGTCCGCAGTGCGCCCTGGTAGGCCCGCCCGATGACGAAGAAGGCCGGGATGCTCAGGAGCCCGAGAGGTACGAACGCGAGGAACAGGATCGCGAGTTCCGGCTCGCCCAGGAATCGGCTCTGCCCGCCACCGACCAACAGGAACTCCTTCTGCGGTCGGAGCAGGACCAGCAACGAGATGTTGTTGATCAGCAGGTACGGGATCGCGGGGATCGCGGCCAGCGGGATCGCGAACCGCAGCACCACGACGAGCAGCGACAGGCGTCGCCACCGGT
The DNA here is from genome assembly GCA_007136095.1 of Nitriliruptoraceae bacterium. Lineage (GTDB taxonomy): Bacteria > Actinomycetota > Nitriliruptoria > Nitriliruptorales > Nitriliruptoraceae > CSSed11-175R1. Next base: position 3,094 of record SLHP01000069.1, on the reverse strand, counting down.
TGGGGACCGGTGAGGACGCCGGGACGCCCGGCGCGTTGCTGGTCGGTTCCACGGTGGTCATCGTTGGTTGCTCCGGGGGCGCGGTTGGCAGGACTCGCAGGCGTAGGCCCAACGACCGGCGAGGTCCCACCGGCGGATGTCGGTTCCGCACCGTGGACACTGGTCGCTCTTGTAGACGTAGGTCGCTTCCGCCCGTGTCATGCGGCTGCGGGGCTTGCCCGCCTCCTCCGGGTCGACCGTGATGATCCGTCGTTGACGGACACCACGTCGCAACCACGACACCAGTGTGACCCAGATCGCGTCCCACTGCTCGCGGGTCATCTGCTTGGCCGGAGTCTCGGGATGGATCCCGTGGACGAACAGCACCTCGGCCCGGTAGACGTTGCCGACCCCGGCCAGGACCGACTGGTCCATCAGTGCCCGCCCGATAGGGATCGAGCGCCGTTGCAGCGCCGCCCAGGCGCGCTCCGGGTCCGCGTCCTTGCGGATCGGATCCGGTCCCAGCCGGGCGAGGATCGCATCGATCTCCTCGGGGTCGAGGAGCTCGCAGGCGGTTGCTCCGACCAGGTCGGTCGCGCGTTCCTCCCCGATGATCCGGTACCGGACGGTCTCCCGGGGTTCCGGAGCCGGCAGGCCGTGGACGAAGAACCGCCCGAACAGCCCGAGGTGGACGTGCACGGTGCGGCCACCGTCGTAGCGGTGGAACAGGTGCTTGCCGTATGCGTCGGTGGACTCCAGCGTCGCTCCGTTCAGGAGTGACGCCCCGGCGAGGAAGCGCCCCTGCGGCGATTCGACCCGCACGGGACGACCCGCGAACCATGTGGCATGGTCGCGGGCGAGCCGGTGGATCGTGTGGCCTTCGGGCACGGCAACCTCGGGATCCGCAGGGCGGGCGAGACGGATGGTCGACGGTGTGTCATGAGCTGTTCGTGGCAAGACACGCCGGTGATGGTCCGTGGTCTTCGAGGAAGCGAGCCAAGAACCCGGCCCCGGCCGGTCCGGACCATCCGGTCAGACACCGAACCCCGATCCTGGTCAGCCGGTCACTTGTAGTTGGTGAAGCGCAGGGGGGCTTCGTAGTCCTTGCCCTTGGCCATGGCCTGGATCTCCTGCAGATCGTCGCGCTTCTTGCCGGCCACTCGGATCCGGTCACCCATGTTGGTCGGCGTGACCTTGAGCTTGGTGGCCTTGATGTCCTTGACGATCTGTTTGGCCAGGTCCGCAGGCAGGGTCGTGACCAGGCCGACGTCGATCCGCGAGCGTCCCTGGGCCACATCACGTGGTTCGCCGATGTCCAGGGCTTTCAGCGAGACCTTGCGCTTCACACATTTGTCGCGCAGGACCTCCAGTGCGGCCTTGACGCGCTCCTCGGACGCGGACTCGACGAGGATCGCCTCGTCGCCGGACCACTCGATCTTCGTGTCGGTGTCCTTGAAGTCGAACCGGGTCGCCACCTCGCGGGCAGCCTGGTTGATCGCGTTGTCGACCTCCTGCCGGTCGACGCCCGCCTCGATGTCGAAGCTGGAATCCGCCATGGTCGTTCTCCTCACCGTCGATCGGGTGATCGTCGGTCACCCATCCTGTTCGAAGCCTACTGGCCGGGATGTGTGGCTACTTCGTCCACCGGAGGGCCACCCGGTTCCCGCTCGTGTCGCATCGACGTGCGATCATGATGTTCGTCCGGGGCGGGCGTCGCACGATGCGCATCGTCGTGCCAGATCCGGAGATCCTGGATGTCGACCGCTGACCAACATCGCCCGTCGGGTCCGCCCGACCACCCCACCCTTCGGATCACGGCTCCGGGCGCCGCTGGCGGCGGGATCCCTGGAACCGTCGAGCGGCACCTGGCCAAAGGCGCCTGTCGGGATGACGCGACCATCTGGCGAGCCAACCCCCGCGAGCAGGGCCTGCTTGGTCTGACCGACGCGATCCACTGGTTCGGCGTGAACGGATACAGCATCAGCCTGCCGCTGATCGACGCGCAGCCCTACGACCTCATCGTCGACGACGGCGAACGCCTGCAGCGGGTCCAGGTCAAGACCACCACGTACCGGTCGCCCTACGGGATCTACGTGGTTTCCCTGGCGACCCGTGGCGGCAACCAGAGTTTCCACACCTCGAAACCCTTCGATCCGGGATCGGCCGAGTTGCTCTACGTCTTGACCGACGGTGACGAGCGCTACATCATCCCGACCGACCGGATCCGTGGTCGAGGGACCGTGAACCTGGGGACACGGATGGCGCCGTTCCGGGCGGCATCGCCTGGTTGCTGACGACCGGCAGGGACACGATGCGTGTGTCGTTTTGCCGGGTGGACCTCGGGACGCCTACTCTGCCGCCTCCGCAGCTGCTGCTGGGGAACCCGGAGGGATGCCCGAGTGGCCAAAGGGATCTGGCTGTAAACCAGACGGCTTCGCCTTCGCAGGTTCGAATCCTGCTCCCTCCACCAGATCGGCGTTCGTCAGCACCCCAGCGCGCACCGGGCCGTACCGGTTCGACGCGCCCGGGGGTGCTGGCTACGCTGCGCCGGCGCACGCCCTGGTAGCTCAGTCGGCAGAGCACATCCATGGTAAGGATGGGGTCCGCGGTTCGATTCCGCGCCAGGGCTCGGGGTCACCACCACGGTGGTCGGCCCGTGGTGGACCACCGCAGCTCGGTGATCCACCCAAGTACAGCTCGACGTAAGCCAGGCGGCGTAGCTCAGAGGTAGAGCAAGCGGCTCATAATCGCTGTGTCGGTGGTTCGAGTCCACCCGCCGCTACGGGTTCATGTGGCCCAGGCCGTCCGATCGGGCGGCCAACGGGCCCGCTGACTAGTCTGGGCTCGACCGTTCGGTGGCGTCCACGACGATCCAGGATGACACCGGGCTTCGCGCCATCGAACATGGCGTCATGAACCGTCGTGCCCGACCGGTACGACACCCACCTGCACCGCACGCACCAGACGTCGGTCACCACGAGGAGTGTTACGAGGATGGCCAAGGAAAAGTTCGATCGGACGAAGCCGCATATGAACATCGGGACGATCGGTCACGTTGATCATGGGAAGACGACGTTGACGGCGGCGATCACCTCGGTGTTGCATAAGGCGAATC
>SLHP01000125.1 GCA_007136095.1 Nitriliruptoraceae bacterium | reverse complement strand
GGATCAGCTCGTCGAGCGCAGTGGGGGCAACCCGCTGTTCCTGCAGGAGCTCGTGACGGCGGCACGGGACGTCGGCGGCGTGGAGTCGTTGCCCGGTTCGATCGAGTCGCTCGTTACCGCGCGTATCGATCGTCTTCCCTCGGATCGTCGCAGCGTCCTGCGTGAGATCTCGGTGCTCGGGTACAGCTTCCCGCGGGATCTCGCCGCCGCGGTCCTGACCTCGGGCGATGTGGCCGACCTCGCCGGTTTGCGTGACTTCCTCATCGACGAGGGGGATCTCGTCCGGTTCCAGCATGCACTCGTGCGTGATGCCGCCTACAGCGGGATGCGGTACCGGTTGCGCCGTGACCTGCATGCGAAGGCGGGGGATGTCATCGCCGCCTCCGCGGGTGAGGAGCCGACCGGGCAGGCTCCGCTGTTGTCCTTCCACTTCTTCCACGCCAGGCGCCACGAGGAGGCCTGGCGGTACTCGCTCGCCGCCGCCGATGCGGCACGGTCCGTGTACGCGAACGCGGAGGCAGGCGCGTTCCTGGAACGCGCACTGGAGTCGGCACGCGGCATCTCCGCGCTCACGCCGGCCGAGATCGCTGCGGTCCACGAGCGGCTGGGCGACGTCCGTGACCACATGGGGTCCTACCCCGACGCTGCTGCGGCCTACCGTGCGGCACGTCGGCTGCTGCCGGCCGACCCGGTGGCCGAGGGCCGCCTGATGCTCAAGCAAGCGCAGCAGCACGGCTGGCTCAGCAAGTACTCCCAGGCGTTGCGGTGGATCCGGCGTGCGCTGAAGCGCATCGAGGACGTGGGTGGCCCCGAGGCCGCGGACCAGCGGGCACGGTTGGCCGTCTGGTACGCGCAGTTCTGCGAGGAGGAGGGCCGCCACCGTCTCGCGCTGCGCTGGTGTGACCGTGCCATCACCGAGGCGGAGGCGACCGATGCGCGGGACGTGCTGGCGCACGCCTATCGGATCCTCGATCGGGCCTACGCGAACCTGGGACGGTTCGAGGAGGCGACGCATTCGGCGAACGCACTGGTGATCTACGAGGAATTGGGGGACCTCCGTGGCCAGGCTGCGGTCACCAACAACATGGCGGGGCTCGCGTACCACCTCGGTGACTGGGCGACGGCGCGTGACCAGCTCCAGCGGTCGCTGGAGGTGTGCGAACGGATCGGCGATCAGGATGGGGTGGCGGCGGCTACCTACAACCTCGGGCACCTGCTGTGCGACCAGGGGCGCCTGTCCGAGGCCGAGGAGTTGCTCGGTGCCTCGTTGCGCCTGGGGCAGGCTGCCGGCCACCGGGCGAGTGTCGCCATGGCCCAGCGCGATCTCGCGCGGGTTGCTGCGCGGTCCGGCCGCCACGCGAAAGCCATGGAGCTCCTCGAGGCGGCTCACGAGGCCTTTCAGGATGTCGGTGCTGAGGTGGACGACATCGACACCCTCGCGGTGCTCGCCGAGTGCCACCTGCTCCAGGGCCAGCCGACACAGGCACTCGCGATGGTTGAGGACGCTGTGGCGCGCAGTCAGTCACTGGGCGGGATCTCGGCCCAGGCCCCCCTGCTGAACCGCATACGCGGCTATGCCCTGCTCCGCTCCGGCGCGGTCACCGACGCGCGTGAAGCGTTCGATGAGAGCCTGGCAGCGGGTCGGGCACGCGACATGGACTACGAGGTCGCGCTCACCCTGCGCGGACTCATCGAGTCAGCGTCGCAGGAAGGCAGTGGTGTGGAGCCGTCCGAGGTCGATGACTGGCATGCCGAGAGCATCAGGGTCCTCGAACGCCTCGAGGTGGTGCAGGTACCGGACGTGCCGCCGTCGTCGAGCGCACGAGAGAGCCGGTCACCTTCGCTGCAGTGACCGGCTCTTCGTTTGGAGTGTGGGCAGGGTCGCTCAGATCAACGGAACCTGAAGCCCGACCCCCAGCGCACGGTGATGACGGGGTCGCCGCCGCGCTTGACACGAGACTCCACGCAGGGGGCGTCGTCGCTGTTGCTGCAGTCGGGGAGCCATCCGGCTGGCTGGCTGTCGCCCTCACCGCCGATGGTCACCTGGGCGCCGCTGTAGCGGTCCGTGAATTCTGAGAACCCTGACTCGGGCGCGATCGGCTCAGCACAGATCTGGTAGAAGCTCACGCCGTTGTTGGTCTGCTGCTGGTCGAACTCCTTGTCGACCCGGATCTCGACCGTCTTGTTCGTGAGACCGAGCGCGACGACGGTGACCTGGTTGGGCAGGCGTGAGAGCTGGACGCCTTCCGCGGAGCAGACGTCGCTCGTCGGAAGGTCGTCGACGCTGACCGAGAGGCCGGCGCCGGCCTCGGGTGCGGTGCCGTTCGCGCTGGCCAGGAGGTCACCGTTCTTGCGCAGCCCACCTGCCGTGGACGAACAGCTTCCGACGGTGCAGAGCTCGTCGAAGACGTTGAACGGGTCGGAGGTCGCGTCCTCGTAGTCGGTGGCCGTCGCAACCAGCTCATACTCGAGGCCGGCGGTGTCGATCACGAGGTCGGAGAACTCTGCCTTGCCATCTTGGTCGGTGTCCACCTTGGACGTCCCGGACAGTTCGGCAGCATCGTCCGGAAGCACCGTCATGGTTATCGAGACATCCTTCTTCGGGAAGGGTTCGTTGTCTCCGTTGACGATCTGCACCGTCGGGAACCCGGTGATGTTCTCGCCCACCGCGGAATCCGCCGGCTGGATCGAGAACGACAGGAAGAGTTCCGGGTCGCAGTCGGTGACCGTCACGCTCGGCAGGTCCCCGTCCAACGTCAGGTTGTTACCGGGGTTGCCCCGGAAGTTGTTCGCCTGCTTGGCCACGATGTCGATCTCGTAGTCGCCGCTGGCGGGGGAGCCGGTGAACGTCACAACGAGAGACTCGCCCGCAGGCAAGCCGAGGTCGCGGAGTTCGATGGTGTCGACCGAACCGTTGATGGAACCTGCACGGTCGATCGCCACGTCACTGACGTCGAACCCCGGCGTGATGTTCGCGGACCCCAGCTGCTGCTGGCTCGAAGTGTTGGCCAACGTCAGGGTGAACGTGGTGTTCAGACCGGCGCACACCGGTTCATCGCCTTCGTCAACTTCATCGCCTTCATCAACGTTCCCGTCTGGCGTCACGACGGCCGTGTAGGTCTTGGGTTCGTTATCCGCCAACGCCGGCAGCGCGACCGCTCCGGCGAGCAGGGCCAGGCTCAGCCCCAGTGCGAGGCGGCGCATGTGGGCTCGTGACGGACGGTGGTTCATGGAGTCTCTCCTGGCCGGCGTTCGATGACGCAAAGTGGTCGTCCTGGACGTCGGCCCAAGAAGCTTTCGTCACGATAGCCCAACGGAACCGCCGGCGGTAGACGCAGAACCGCGACGATCACCCGCGTATGTGGCTGTTTCCGCTTTCTGGTGAGGTTGAGCTACGGCGATATCACGGGGAGTGACCTACGTGGTGGCGAACCACTCGGTCAGGCGTCCGATCGCTTCCTCGTAGCCCTGGTCCACGACGGGCTCGCACACGTCGAAGTCCAAAATGCTGACCCCGCGGAGGTCGAGCTGCAGATGCAGGTCGGCGAGGCCGGCGGCGATGCCGCGGTCGCGTTGCTCGGCGGCGGCGACCATCAACGAACGCATCAGTGTCGCCATCAACGCCGGCACGCGGGGCGCCTTCATGCCGGGCGTGAGCCGTCTGGCCAGCACGCTCGTCCCCGACACCGACAGTCCGTAGTCCGACTTGGCACGTGGCCCCAGCAGCGGTGCGACGTCGGAGGCGATGACGATGCCCGTCGGGTTGAGGCCCCGGGCGATGTCGACCGGGAGGTTGTTCAGCACACCGCCGTCCACCAGCAGATCTTGCTCACCGTAGGGGACCGGAGGGAACACGCCGGGCAGCGATGCGCTTGCTCGGAGCGCCAGCGTCAACGGTCCGCGGCGGTGCACCTGCACCCGTGAGCGCGTCAGGTTGGTGGAGACGCAGACGAACGGCAGCCAGAGATCCTCGATGTTCCGACCGTCTGCAGCCTCCCCGATGCGGCCAGCCAAGTGGCGTCCGGCCAACATCGAGGTGACCGGGACCGTGTAGTCGAGCCCCCTGTAGTAGAGGCGGGCGATCGTCGGCACGAGCTCGTCGGCGGGTCCGTCCCTCGCCACGCCGATCGCGGCCAGCAGCGCCCCCATGCTCGCCCCGGCGAGCGCGTCGATCGGGATGCCGAGCTCCCGCATGGCGCGCACGACGCCGAGGTGGGCGAAGCCCTTCGCGCCACCGCCTCCGAGAACCAGCGTGACGGCACGTCCCGCGAGGTGCCGGGCGAGCCGGTCGAGGTCATCCGGGCGATCCCTGCGCACGTGGTGGTGCTGATCCACGTCACGCCCCTCCAGCCACGCGGCAGTCCCGCTCGGACGCTCGGTGTCGGCGGGATGCAGCAGCACCAGGCTCACGCGCTGGTGTGGGAGGTCGCGGGCGGCGATGAGCAGGCGCTCCAGCTCGGTGACCTGCGGGTGATCGGTCACGTCCGCGACCAGCACCAGGTGGTCGACACGCCTGACGCACCGCCGCGTCCACGGGGAGACGACCGCGTCGCCCTGGAGGACGAGGATGTCGGTGGTGGCCTCGGCTTCCTCCAGCCAACGGGTCAGGCGTAGTTCGGCGGGCTCGCCGGCGCGGGCATCGGCGATGCCGGCGACCCCCAGCTCCTGCTCCAACGAGTCGCTGGTCACCAGGCGTGCCCGGTCGGTGGTCTGTAACCGTGCGGTGAGCTCGCTGGCCAGCCAGCGCAGGTCGACGTCCGGACCGATCGGCACGAGCCCGATGGCACGGTGGTCCGAGCGCGACCGGCGGAAGGCATCCCGGGTGTCACGGCTCCGCGCGACGATGGTGCGGATCACGCCGAGCATCGCCGTGGGATGCGAGGTGACCAGGGACTCGAAGTCATCGCGTGGCAACCGTGCCACGACCGAGTCCCGGGCTGCGACGACCGTGGCCGACCGGGTCCCGTCGTCGAGCAGGGCCAGCTCCCCGATCAGTTCGCCAGCGCCCACCTCCGCGATCGGGGCGACCCACCCCTCGTCCTCACGGACCAGGATGCGGACCCGTCCGGACACGAGCACGTACGCCGCATCGGCGGACTCGCCCTCGTGGAACAGCACCTCGCCGGCGGCCAGCGAGACGAACGTGACGCGGTCGGCCAACTCCACCACGGGCACGTCGGTGTCGTTGGGGAACAGTTGGAGGAGCTGGCCGGTGAAGCGGGTCGCTCGGAGCCGGGCCGAGGCGATCGCGGCGAGGTGGGTCCCGAGCTGAGGTTCGCGGGTGAGCAGCTCGGAGAACTGCTCGGCCCGGATACCGATCGCGTCGACCGGGCCGTCGGCCCGCAGGGTCGCCGACCGCGTGCCACCGGCCAGCACCGCGATCTCGCCCACGGTGTCACCAGCGCCGACCCTTCCGAGCACGACCTCGTCGTCCGAGGGCTCGGTCGGAGCGAGGATCTCGAGCTCACCCTCGACGAGCACGAACACCTCGTCGGCCGCATCGCCGGCGGTCACGAGGTGTTCGCCGGTGACGAGCCGCACCGGACGGAGGCCGGGGGCGAACTCCTGCAGCGTGGTGGGTGTTAGCGTGTCGAAGGGCGGCACGCCTCCGAGCTGCGCGGCGGTGTGGTCGGTGCTCATCCATGCTCCCAGCGGTTCGCCCCGTGCCGTTGCGGCCTCGACGCTAGCTGCTCACGCGGCGTGGCGAGACGTTTCGCCTGTTATCGTTCCGAGACGTTCGAGCGGTGCCCGTTCCGGCTATGGGCGCGAGGAGTGGCCGTTCGGCTACGTTTCGTGGCGGGAGAGGGAGAAGCTTCATGTGGCTGCTCACGGCACGGGACCTCCAACACCGGGCGTTGCGCTTCGGGATGGCGATCTTCGGGACCGCGTTGCTGTTCGCGATGGTGATCCTCGTGGGGGGTGTCGCGGCAGGGTTCTCGAGTTCTGCGACCGGCACCGTGAACGCGATGAACGAGGGCACCTGGATCCTGCCGGAGGGAGCGAGCGGGGCCTTCACCTCCTACGCCGCGTTCGACGCGGGGTTGGCTGACGAGGTCGTCGCCGACGACGAGGTGGTCCCGCTGTTGATCATGCGGGGCGTGGCGACGTCCGAGGCCGCCGAAGCCGTGGCGAGCGCCGATGAAGGGGACCTGTCCTCCGCGGAGGCAACCCAGGACATCGTGCTCGTCGGGCACGTGGCGGCCGGGCTCGGCGGTCCACCGGTGGACGTCGGCCGCGCGGCGTCGGGTCTCGACGAGGTGGTCGCCTCGTCGGCGGCGGAGCTCCCGATCGGGTCCTCCGTGTGGGTCGGTGAGCGCGACCTCGAGGTGGTGGGCACCGCCGACGGGATGACGATGTTCGCGGGCACCCCGCTGCTGTTCGTCGACCTCGAGGTGGCCCGCGACATCGCGGTCGAAGGACGGCCGGCCGCGACCGCGCTGCTGACCTCCGGCACGGTGTCGTCCCTGCCCGATGGGCTCGTGGCGATCGCCGCGACGGCGGTCGCGGACGACGCACTCCGGCTGATCGAGGACGCGGTCGGGACGATCGACATCATCAACGTGCTGCTGTGGATCGTCGCCGCGTCGGTGATCGGTGCGGTGGTGTACCTGTCCGCACTCGATCGCCTGCGCGACTTCGCGGTACTCAAGGCCATCGGTGCCTCCACCCGTTCGTTGCTCGTCGGGCTGGCGCTGCAGGCCACGATCGTCGCGGTGGTGGCGGCCGTGCTCGCGATCGGGCTGGCGGAGCTGCTGGTGCCGGTGTTCCCACTGCACGTCGCCATCGATCCCGGGACGTTCATCCGGTTGCCGCTGCTCGCGGTCGGCGTGGGGCTGCTGGCCAGCCTCGGAGGGTTGCGTCGAGCGGTCGGCGTCGACCCTGCCGCGGCGTTCTCGGGCCCGGGTGGCTGAACCAGCCCGTCACGCCCCCGCCAGTCACGTCGCCGCTACGCCAGTCCACCGTCCACGCCGATCCTGGAGTCGCCCCGATGCCCGACCCCACCCCGGACCTCGCCCCAGCACCCAGCCAGAGCTCCGCTCGTGACCTGACGATCCGCGGTCTCACGGTCGAGTACCGCAGCGGCGGCTACCCGATCCGCCCGCTGGACGGGTTCGAACTGGACGCCGAGGACGGGGAGATGGTGCTGCTGCTCGGCCCCTCGGGCTGTGGCAAGACGACGCTGCTGTCGTGCCTCGGTGGGATCCTCACCCCCATGGAGGGGTCGATCCGGATCGGCGACACGACGGTGACCGACCTCGACGCCAGGGGGTGGTCGCGTTACCGGCGCGAACAGGTGGGCTTCGTGTTCCAGGCCTTCAACCTGATCCCGTCGTTGACGGCGCTGGAGAACGTCGCGGCGCCGCTGCTGGTCGCCGGCACACCGCGTCGCGCCGCGATGCGACGCGCCAGAGAGCTGCTCGAGCAGGTCGACATGGGTGAGCGGCTGCGCAACCGGCCGGGGAAGCTCTCGGGAGGCCAGCAGCAACGCGTGGCGATCGCACGTGGCCTGGCGCACGATCCGCCGCTGCTGCTCGCCGACGAGCCAACCGCCAACCTCGACTACATCCAGGCCGAAGCGGTGATCCGGCTGTTGCGCGAGCTCGCCCGTCCGGGGCGTCTGGTGGTGATCGCCACCCACGACGATCGGCTCGTCCCGATCGCCGACCGGGTCGTCGAACTCGCGCAGCACGTACGCGACGACGACGCCGGCCCACCGCAGACGGTGCGGTTGGCGGCCGGTGAGGTGCTGTTCGAGCAGGGCAGCTGGGGTCAGTTGGTCTACGTGATCGAGGCCG
>SLHP01000165.1 GCA_007136095.1 Nitriliruptoraceae bacterium | reverse complement strand
TCGACCGGGCGGGTGTGGGACGCTTCGGTGGCCGCCGTCGCGGCGGCGTCGTAGGTGGCGCCGTGTTCGCGGGCGATCGTGGTGTGTGGGCGGGGTCGTGGCCGCCGCCAGCTCGACTGCCCGGCGTACGAGGGCCGGTGCAGGAGGGTTGGGGGCGGGGTCGAGGTCATGCACCAAACGTATGTTCCCTGCCCGGCCGAGTCAATGAGAACATGCGGAAAGTTGTGGGAAAGTCGTGGAGCGCATCAGACATGCTTAGACCGCACAGTAGATAACCGACAGACACGTTACTGAGCGGCCGCCGACGTACGCCTGAGCCGACACATCACCGACCGCCGAGCAACCGAACCCCGATCCGGGCACGACGTCAGGTGGCGCGAGCCAGATCGATGGCGCCGCGGATGGCGCGGGCAGCGACGGCGATGGCATCGAGTTGCTCGGTTTCTGCCTCCAGCAGCTGGTTCATGATCGACCCGGCCCGGGCGATGCCGATCTCCCGCGCCTCGAGGAACGACCGCACGGCTTGTTCGTGGTCGGTGTCTCCCTCTGTGGACAACGCGATGAGCGCCGCGTCGCGGCGGATCCGACGGAGGTCCGCTGCGATGCCGTCGCGCTGCCGGCGGCTCCAGGGGTCATCGGGCCGGGATCGGCTCAGACGTTCCTCCAGTCGGTCGACGCCCAACTCGTCCCCAAGTCGCAGGCAGGTGTCCAGCACCGCAGCGGCCGACGTCGTTGAACCCAGCATGGTCAGGACGTGGTCGACATCGGGGAGCAGTGTCAGGACCCCGGCGCTGGACAGCATGATGGCCAGATCGTCCTCCACGAGGTCGTCCATGAGCCATCGTGCGTGGGTCGTTCGCGCCTTGCGCTGTGCGGGCGTCCCGAGGTTGAGCAGGTCAGCGTTGACCGATGTGACGATCTGGGTCAGTCGGTCCTGCAGACCGGACGGATCGCGGCGAAGGTCCGGGTGGCCTGCGAGGGTCGTCGTGGTGGCCTCGAGGAGCCGGGCGAGATCGGCCCCGAACTCCTGCAGTCGTTGCGGATCACGGGTCGCTTCCATATCTCCGAGCCGTTGCCACCACCGGGAAGCGTCGATGGCGGCACGGACGATCCGGTAGGCCAAGACCACCTCCGGTGCCGCCACGCCGGTCGCATCCGCGATCTCCGCGACGAACGTCACACCCATGCGATCGACGACGTCGTTGGCCAGTGACGTTGCGATGAGCTCACGGCGGAGCCGATGCCTGGGCACGAGATCACCGAAGCGCTCGATGGCGGTCGGGGGGAACTGTTCGGTCGCTGCGGGTGTGAGGAGATCGAGGTCGAGGAGATCCGATCCCAGCAGGGCTTCCTTGAGCTCGCGTTTCGACCAGGCAAGCAACGTGGCGAGCGACGGGCGGGCGAGCCCTGCGCCGGTGTCGGCGCGCTCGGCGAGCTCGGTGGATGACGGCAGGACCTCGACCGAGCGATCGAGCGCATGTGTCGCGGCCAGCCGGTCCATCATGTGGTCGTAGGCGTCAAGGCGTGCCGGGCTGAGTGCGAGCTCGCGGGACAGTGCAGCAGCCTGCAGATCGACGCCGTGCATCACCCGGTCGACCGTCTCATCCGCCAGCTCGACCAGGGTGGCATCACGCTCGGCCTGGTCCAGGCGGCCGGCCGCCTGGGCGAGAGACAGCAGGATCTTGAGGTTGACCTCGTGATCCGAGGTGGAGACACCGGCCGCGTTGTCGATGGCATCCTGGTTGATCCTGCCGCCGCGGCGCGCGTATTCGATGCGCCCACGTTGGGTGATGAACAGGTTGGCACCCTCGCCGACGACGCGCGCCCGGAGGTCCCCCGCATCGACGCGGAGCTCATCGTTGGCCCGGTCACCGACGTCCTCGTCACGTTCGGTCGACGCCTTGACGTAGTTGCCGATGCCGCCGGCGAACAGCAGGTCGACCGGCGCTCGCAGGATCGCACGGATCAGGGCCGGTGGGGTGAGGACGTCTTCTTGGATGCGCAGCAGGGCGCGGACCTCGTCGGACAGCTCGACGCTGCGCGACGAGCGGGGCGCGATGATCGCTCCGGGACTCAGCGCCTCCCGGTCGTAGTGTTGCCAGGAGGAGCGAGGGAGGTCGAACAGCCGCTGGCGCTCGTCGAAGGAACGGTTCGGGTCGGGGTCGGGGTCGATGAAGATGTCGCGGTGGTCGAAGGCCGCGACCAGGCGCACGGTCCGGGAACGGAGCAGGCCGTTGCCGAAGACATCGCCAGACATGTCGCCGACCCCGGCGACGGTGACGGGATCGGACTGCACGTCCATGCCCAGCTCGCGGAAGTGGCGGGCGACGGCCAGCCAGGCGCCCTTCGCGGTGACGCCCAACGCCTTGTGGTCGTACCCGTTGGAGCCTCCCGATGCGAAGGCGTCGTCCAACCAGTAGCCGTAGCGGCGCGACAGGGCGTTGGCTGTGTCGGAGAAGGTCGCGGTCCCACGGTCCGCGGCCACGACGAGGTAGGGGTCGTCACCGTCGCGGCGAACGACGTTCGGAGGCGGCACCAGGGTGTCGCCATCCAGATCGTCGGTGACGTCCAGCAGTCCACGGATGAAGGTGACGTACTGCCGGCGTATCTCGTCGCGCAGCGCCGCCGGGTCGTCGGGCTCCCGGGTGAGCACGAACCCGCCCTTCGCGCCGGTGGGCACGATGAGTCCGTTCTTGAGGATCTGGGCCTTGACGAGGTCCATGACCTCGGTGCGTACGTCGTCGCGCCGGTCCGACCAGCGCAGCCCACCCCGGGCAACGGGACCACCCCGCAGGTGGATGCCCTCGACGCGTGGCGAGTGGACGAACACCTCGCGGTGCGGGACCGGCAGCGGGACCTCGGAGATCATGGACGGGTCCAGCTTGAACGACAGGTATGGCTCGCCGCTGCCGTCAGCGTGGGCGTCGTCGCGGAAGGCGTTGGTCCGCAGGGTGGCGTCGATCAGTTCGAGCAGCCCGCGCAGGATGCGGTCGTGGTCGAGCCGGCTGAGAGCGTCGCACGCGGTCACGACGGCATCGTGGGCTGTCGACTCGCGCTGTGTCCGGTCGGAAGGCACGTCGAGCGACGGTTCGTCCGGCGCGAAGCGGGTCTGGAACAGCTCGATCAGGGCCCTTGCGATGTCGGGGTGCGAGACGATCGTGTCGTTGACGTACTCCGGCGTGAAGGCCGTTCCGAGTTGGCGGCGGAGCCGACGGTAGGCACGCAGGACGGCGACCTGGCGCCAGGTGAGCCCGGCGACGAGGACCAGTTGGTTGAGCGCATCGATGGTCAGGTGGCCCCGCCACGCGGCGAGCACCATCTCCGCCAGTCGGTCCCCATCGGTGTCCGGGTCGATCCCGAGGGCGCGGACTCCGAAGTCGTGCAGGCTCAACGGCTCGTCCCCGACCAGGCGGTGGGGCACTTCCTCGACGACCGTGAGGCCGAGTGATTCGAGGATGGGGAGGAACGCCGACAGCTCGAGGACGGGACCTTCCTTGGCGACGCGCAGGCGAGCCGTTCCGGGTGCACGGTCCGGCCGGAAGGACACGACCAGGGTGTCGCTCGAGTGGCCGAGTGCATGCAGGAGGCCGAGGTCGGCGATGGCATCATCGACCGAGACGACGTCCTGGTAGGAACGCGGCAGTCGTTCTGCCAGCGTGAGCAGGTCGCGCCGGGCGGCATCGTCATGCGGTCCGACCTTGATCCGGTGGACGACGTCGTCGAGCCACGAGCGTGACAGTGCCCGGATCTCCCTGCGCAGCTCGGTGACGGATACCTCGGGGATGTCGCGATCCTCGAGGTGGAGCAGGAACCGGACGAGGGCGTCCTGGCGGTCCGCGAGCGAGAGTTCGACGTCGACCCGGTGGGCGCCGTAGCGCTCCATGAGATGGGCCTGGATCCGACTGCGCAGCTGCGGGCCGTACCGCTCCCTGGGGACCGCGACGACCACGGAGACCGACGAGGTCCGAACGTCGGGGCGGACGAGCGTGCGGACCTCGCCCTGTTCCTCGGAGCGCAGGAGATCGACGAGCATGGTCTGCAGCGTGTCGGTGCTGGCCTGGAACAACTCGTCCTTGGGCAGCGCCTGGAACATGGTGGTGAGCACGCCCTCGTCGTGCGACCCGGGCACGATGTCCTCGCGATCGAGGATGGTCGCCAACTTCCGGCGCAGCACCGGGGTCGTGCGGGCCGGCTGGGCCAGAGCGGAGCGGGTGAACAGGCCGAGGATCCGGTACTCACGGTCGGGACGTCCGCTCGCGTCACGGCGCGTCAGGGCCAGGTACTGCATCCGCACGCGGCGCTGCACGGTCGAGGGGCGGCTGCTCCGCGTGACCATCAGCAGGGGCGTCTCCGGGAGCCCGCTGCGGATATGTTCCGGCAGCGAGGCCACCGGGACGGGCTCGCGGAACCGTGAGGTCTCGGGATCGCGCAGGAGACCGAGCCCACTGTCGGGATCGACCTGGACGTGTTCATCGCCTGCAGGACCGGAGAAGCGGTACTCGCGCATGCCGAGCAGGACGAGGTTGCCCTGGCACAGCCACTGCAGCAGATCAGCGACCTCGTCCGCCTCGTCCGGGTCGATCGCGGGCCAGGTGCCGGAGCGCAGGTCGTCGGCGAGGGCCGTCAACCGGTGGCGCATGGCATCGAAGTCATCGGTCGCGCGGATGACGTCGTCGATGAGCCGGTGCAGGTCCGCGATCAGGTCGTCGTCCTGCCCGGGGTCGAAGCCGTTGTCGAGTTCGAGGTGGACCAGCGATTCCCGCTGCTCCGCGGTGCGGGCGGGCACGATGGCGGAGATGCGACCGTCCGAACCCCGCTCGACACCAACGATCGGATGCAGCGAGCGGATCACGGGGTGCCCGGTACGTTCGAGCTCATCGGTCAGCGTCGACAGCAGGAACGGTCGGTCCTCGCAGGCGACCTCGATGACCGTGGGACCGGGTGTGCGGCCGTCGAGGGTCGTCGGCGGCCGCAGGATGTCGATGCGCACCTCGCCGGGACCCCGCTGATCGACGGTGTCGAAACCGTCGCGCATGCGGCGAGCGGCAGCGGGGGGGTCCGCGATGCGCAGCTCGTCGGGATCGATCCGCCGCATCACAGCCCGTGCGAAATCCGCGAGGACGTCCGGACGGTCATGTGGTAAGGCCGCGAGGGCGTCGAGGACGCGTTGCTTCGCGGCGGCTGCATCGTCCCGGTTCAACCTGGGGCTCCCGCGGCCGGAAGGTTCGGACCACTGACCCTACTACGCCCCGCCCACAGAGAAGGACACCCCGACGGGGTGCCCTTCGATGCCGTGCGTTCGGTGGGTCGACCCGCGGCCGATCCGGCGTCGGGTCAGAGCGACGCGAGCCGCTTGGCCATGCCCGACTTGCGGTTGGCGGCCGTGTTGCGGTGCACGACGCCCTTGCTGGCGGCCTTGTCGAGCTCGCGGGAGACGGTCTGGAACGCAGCCTCTGCCGCTTGCTTGTCGCCGGCGTCGACGGCCTGGCGGAAGCGACGGCTGTGCGTACGCAGGCGGGAGCGGACCGCCTTGTTGCGCTCGTGGCGCACCAGGTTCTGCCGGTTGCGCTTGACCTGTGACTTGATGTTCGCCATGCGGTGTTCTCGTCTCGTGCTCGGGCGCCGCGGGGGGCGCAGGCTGCGTGGCTTCGGCCGGTTTGGCGGCCGGCTGCAAGGAGGCTGGATCGGACGCGGTACCGGCTGCTGGAAGGGTGCCGGGGATGCCAGCGGCGCGGCGAAGCGCCACCGGTGCGGACCGGCAGCGAAGGGTAGCACCAACACGGCGCGGGTGGATCAGTGCGGCGCGAACGACACCTTGATCAGGCCGTCGGCGCGGGCGGCGAAGCGCTCGAAGAGTGCCGGTCCCTCGGACAGCGGGGCGTTTCGGTGCGTGATGATCTGCGCCGCGGGGACGGACACGGCGCCGCTCAGGACCCGGGGCAGCAGATCGTCGAGGGTGCGGCGGGCCGACGCCCGGCCGGCCCGGAGGGTGAGGTTGCGGTCGTAGGCCTCGATCGGACTGAGCGCGAAGGAGGTCGTGGTCTGCACCGAGATGATGGACAGGGTCCCGCCGGGCCGGACCAGGTCGGCCGCGGTGCGTTGGGCGGGCGCGGTTCCCGCGGCCTCGACGACCGCGGGTGCGATGTCGATCCGGTCGGTCTCCCCGGGGTCGGCGACGACGCTCGCGCCGAGTCGGGTCGCGAGGGCGCGCCGTTCAGCGACGGGGTCGATCCCGATCACCGGCGAGGCGCCCAGGGACCTGGCCGCGATGATGGCACACAGCCCGACCGATCCCAGTCCCACCACGATCAGAGGCTCGTCGGGGACGGGACCGGCTCGTTGCACGGCCTCCCACGCCGTCGGGAGGTTGTCGGACAGGAGCAGCGCGACGTCCGGGTCGAGGTCGTCCGGGATGCGCACGAGGGTGCCGTCCGCGAGTGGTACCCGGACGAACTGTGCCTGGGCGCCCTGGAGGGCCGGTGAACCGGGATCGTCGGGATCGCCCCACCCGAACAGGCGGCCACGTTCGCAGCGCGCCGTGAGGCCACGATGGCAGGGTGGACACACCCCGCAGGAGGTGGCGAACGGAACGATGACCCGGTTGCCGACCGTGACGGTCGAGACCCGTGGGCCGACGGCGATGACCGCACCGACGGCTTCGTGGCCCGGGATGACCCCGGCGCGCGCAGGTTCGCGTCCCGCGTAGGGATGCAGATCCGATCCGCAGAGGCCGCTGTGCGACACGGCCACGATGGCATCACCCGGCTCCTCGATCCGTGGCTCCGGTAGGTCGGTGCGGTAGGAGATCGATCCGGCACGCTCGAAGACCAGACCGTGCATGCGGGCTCCGGGAGTGTCGCGGTGGGCGGGGGCGCATCGTAGGCCGGGATCTCCGTGACGGACCGGGGGCCGCGTCGGAGGCACCGGAGCCCACCGCTACGCTCGGGAGAGACTCCCTGCCGTTCGGCGCACCTACCTCGAGGTCGATCCTCCGCTGTGACCTACCCGATCGATCGCATCCGCAACTTCTGCATCGTGGCCCACGTGGACCACGGCAAATCGACGTTGGCCGATCGGATGCTGCAGCTCACGGAGCTGGTCGATCCGCGCAAGATGCGCGAGCAGTACCTCGACAAGATGGACATCGAACGAGAACGTGGGATCACGATCAAGGCGCAGGCCGCGCGCCTGCCCTACAAGCCGCTCGGTGACGTCGATGACGAGTACCTGCTCAACCTGATCGACACGCCGGGACACGTCGACTTCTCCTACGAGGTGTCGCGGGCCCTGAACGCCTGTGAAGGCGCGGTACTACTCGTCGACGCGGCGCAGGGCATGGAGGCGCAGACGATCGCGAACCTCTACCTCGCGTTGGAGGCGGACCTGGAGATCATCCCGGTCCTGAACAAGATCGACCTGCCGGCGGCTCGGCCTGACGAGATCGCCCGCGAGATCGCGGCCATCATCGGCGGGGAGCCGGACGACGTCCTGCGGATCAGTGCGAAGACCGGTGACGGGGTCGCGGCGGTGCTGGACTCGATCGTGGACCGGGTGCCGGCGCCGTCAGGGAACCCGGACGGACCGACACGGGCGCTGATCTTCGACTCGATCTACGACGCCTACCGCGGGACGTTGGTGTACTTCCGGGTCGTGGACGGGAGCGTGAAGCCGGGGGACAGGATCCGGCTGCTGGCGACAGGGTTCGAGGGCGAGATCGACGATCTGGCCGTCAACTCCCCGGAGGAGACCCCCATCGCCGCGCTCGGCGTCGGTGAGGTCGGGGTGCTGTCCGCTGCCATCAAGGAGATCAGCCAGGCCAAGGTCGGTGACACCATCACCCTGGCCGGGAAGAACGCCCGCGAGGTCGAGCCGCTGCCCGGTTACCGCGAGCCACTACCGATGGTGTTCTCCGGGCTCTACCCGATGGACTCGGACGACTTCCCGGACCTGCGCGAGGCGCTCGACCGTCTGCGACTCAACGACGCGTCGTTCACCTACGAGCCCGAGACCTCCGCGGCGCTGGGGTTCGGCTTCCGCTGCGGGTTCCTCGGGCTGCTGCACCTGGAGATCATCACCGAACGACTGGACCGCGAGTTCAACATCCCGCTCGTGACGACCGCACCGTCCGTGCGCTACCAGGTCACCCTGGAGCAGGCGATCGATCCGGACACCGGAGAGCCCAAGGTCGTGGAGGTCTCCAACCCGCAGGACCTGCCGGACCCCGGTCAGATCGCCTCGATCTCCGAGCCGACGGTCAAGGCCATGATCCTCACCCCGGCGGCGTACGTCGGGGCGGTCATGCAACTTTGTGAGGGCCGCCGCGGGACGATGATCGCGATGGACTACCTGACCGAGGAACGGGTCGAACTGCGCTACCAGTTGCCGCTGGCCGGGATCATCACGGACTTCTTCGACCAGTTGAAGTCGATGACGCGGGGCTACGCCTCGCTCGACTACGAGCGTGGCGACTACGTGGTCGCGAACCTCGTGCGGGTCGATGTGCTGCTCAACGGCGAGCCGGTCGATGCGTTCAGTTCGATCGTGCACCGCGACGAGGCCTACCCGTTCGGCAAGAACATGGTCGAGAAGCTACGCGAGCTGATCCCACGGCAGATGTTCGACGTGCCGATCCAGGCGGCGATCGGCTCCAAGATCATCGCGCGTGAGACCATCAAGGCCAAGCGCAAGGACGTGCTGGCCAAGTGCTACGGCGGTGACGTCTCCCGGAAGCGCAAGCTGCTCGAGAAGCAGAAGGAAGGCAAGAAGAAGATGAAGTCCGTGGGGTCGGTCGAGGTCCCGCAGGAGGCGTTCGTCTCCGCGCTTCGGAGCACGGGCCCGAAGGGCGACTGACCGCGTAGCCTGGTGGGAACCGATCGTCCGAGGAGCCGCACGTGAGTCAGTCGCCCGACGAGCACGATCCGACGGTCACCGGCCCGGTCGACCTCGATCACGCGGACGCACGCGAGGTCCTGACCGATGATGAGCAGGCGGTCCTGGACCACACCAAGGCCATCCCGAAGGGCTCGGACGCGGACCTGTGGGCCTTCGCCTTCGATTCCTCACTGCGTGCGCAGGAGGCACTGCTGGCCGCGATGCGCCTGGTGGCACGGCAACACCTCGACATCGAGGATGCAGCGATCGTCACCCGCGTGCGGGGTCGCGTCCGGATCACCCAGACGAAGGACATGAACCCGGCGCAGGGGGCGATGGGCGGTGCCTGGTTGGGGATCCTCGCAGGCCTGTTCCTGGGGCCGGGTGGTCCGCTGGTCGGTGGGGCGCTCGGCGCTGCGGCCGGTGGGCTGTTCGCCAAACTGCGTGACATCGGGATCGACGACGACCAGATGAAGCAGATGGGCGAGGAACTGGGTGACGGCGAGGCGGCGCTCTTCCTGTTGGTCGAGGACTGCCACCGGATCCGCGTCATGCACGAGGTCTCGCGCTTTCCCGGGCGCATCCTGGCCTCGACGGCGGATGCGGACCTCGTCGAGCAGGTCCGTGACAAGCTCGCGCTCGATCCCTGGGGCTGACGGGCGCCGTGATGGCTCCTGTGACCGCCGCGGATCCGCGGGCGTGGCTGCTCGACCCGGTGGAGAGCGGATCCGCGGCCGGGTTCGGGCTGTACCTGCACGTGCCGTTCTGTGACCACCGGTGCGGCTACTGCGACTTCGCGACGGCCGCCGTCGGTGACCAGGCAGAGCAGGACCAGCAGGTCCTGTTCGACCGGTACCTCGATGCGCTGGTGACCGACCTGCGGCGGCAGGTCGCCGCCGGCCCGCGTCGCCATGCACCCGAGGACGGACGAGGCGCGGTCGGGACCGCCTGGCCGGTCGTGACCTCGATCTTCATCGGCGGCGGGACGCCGACCCTGCTGGGTGGTGAGCGCCTGGCCGCGCTGCTGGGTGCGGTGCACGACTGCCTCGAGGTCGCCCCGGACGCCGAGGTGACCGTCGAGTGCAACCCGGAGACCGCGTCGGTGGAGCTGTTCGGCAACCTCGCGAGGGCGGGGGTGGGTCGGTTGTCGATGGGGGCCCAGTCGTTCGCGCCCCACGTGCTCCGCACGCTGGAGCGGGGCCACGATGCGCAGCGCCCGGTGACCGCGATGGCGCAGGCCCGCGAGGGCGGCATCGCCGAGGTCAACCTCGATCTGATCTTCGGCACCCCCGGCGAGACCGACGACGACTGGCGGGCGACGCTGGAGGCGGTCCTGGTCGCCGGGACCGATCACGTGTCCGCCTACGCGCTGACGATCCACGACAACACCGCCTTCGGCCGCGCGGTCGCGAGCGGTGCGATGCCGCAGGTCGACGAGGACCTGCAACGCGACCGGTTCGACGTCGCGCGCGAGGTGTTGGGTGCCGGCGGCTTCGAGCACTACGAGGTGTCGAACTGGTCGCTCGGCCCGGCCCGGCGGTCCCGCCACAACCTGCTGTACTGGCGGCACGGTGACTACCTGGCGGTCGGGGTCGGCGCCCACGGGCACCTGGCGGGACGGCGTTGGTGGACCACCCGGTCGACCGCGCGCTACCTCGACGCTATCGGAGCGGGTGACAGTCCCATCGCCGGCAGCGAGGTACTGACCGACGAGGAGCGAGCGGAAGAGCGTCTCTTGCTGGGGCTGCGCGTCCGGGAGGGCCTGCACCCGAACGACCTGCCGCCGATCGAGCCGTTGGCGTTGGAGGAGGCGATGGACGCCGGGCTGGTCGAGACCTCCTGCGGTCGGCTGCGGTGCACCGAGGCGGGGTGGTTCCTGTTGGACGAGGCCGTGTCGCGCCTGGCCCTCTAGTCTGAGTCGGCCCACCTCCGACGAGCCGAGGGATCCGATGCGCGGGGAGTCCGACCGCAGACCCAACCGCCTCGACGATCTGATCCAGGCCGAGCACGACATGCTCGACAAGCTCGGCGACCTCCCGATCGACTTCGAAGCGCTGGCGCTCGTGTCCAACCTCTACCGCGCTGTCGCCGCCATCCGTCGCGAGTTCGAACAGACCGTGCTCGCCGAGGTCCGGTTGTCCTGGACGGCCTTCACCGTGCTGTGGGTGCTGTGGATCTGGGGCGAGACCGAGACCCGGGAACTGGCCGAGGAAGCCAACGTTACCAAGGGGACACTGACCGGGGTCATCGACACCCTGGAGAAGCGGGGACTGGTCGAGCGGCGTCGCCGTGCGCGTGACCGTCGGCTGGTCGCGGTCAAGCTCACCGATCCCGGGACCCTGCTGATCGCCGACGTCTTCCCCAGGTTCAACCTCGAGGAACAGCGGATCGCCGGGATGGTGACTTCCCGGCAACGCCGTGCGATGGTCGACGGGCTGCGGCGCATCCTGCGTGAACTCGAGGGCTGAGGGACGTCATCGCGACGCGACCGCTACTCGCCGGGCAGCAGGAACGGCCGACGGATCACCTCGTCGAGCACGAGCAGGGTGAGGGTGCCGCGCATGCCGGTGATCGCCGTGAGGTCGTCGAGCAGGAAGCGGCGCAACTCGTCCAGGTCGCTGACCCGGACGAGCAGCAGGACATCGTGATCACCGGTCACGAGCGCCGCGTACTCGACGTGCGGCAGCGCGAGCAGTTGGTCGGTCAGGGGCTCCATCTCCAGCCGCGAGCCCGGGCCGGCCGACAGCAGGACGAACGCCGCCACGCCGACGCCGAGCTTGGCCTGGTCGACGACCGGGGTGAACCCGAGCAGTGCGCGCGACTTGATCAGTGCGTTGAGTCGCTGGTGGACCGCCGAACGCGACAGGTGAAGGTCCCGGGCGAGCGCCGAGATCGACGCCCGACCGTCGTCGCGGAGCGCGCGGAGCAGCGCCAGATCGTGGGTGTCGGGATCGGACGACATGTCGGTACCTCTCCGGTGACTTGTGTTGCAGAGTGTCGCATGGATCGCTGTTCTCGTGGATGATCGTCTCGGAATCGTGGCTCCCGGACCACGGATCGTGTGCCCGGGTTATCGTGACCGCCTGCGAGGCGCTCGCCGATGAGATCCTCGCTGATGAGATCGATGAGTAGGAGGCGTGTGGTGACCCGGTTGACGGCGTTCGATCCGCCCCCCGAGCAGACCGACGAACTGGTCCGGCTCGTCGGTGACCTGGTCGGGGAGTTGACCACCACCGCCGCGGAGCGTCCGGTCTTCACGGCCGATCGGGGCGACGACCTGGTCGCCGGGCTGCTGGACGTCCGCCCGGGGCGTGCACCCGCCGACCTCGATGACACCCTGGCCCGGATCCGCGAGGTCCTGGCGACCGGTGTCGACAACGCCGCGGCCGGCGAGATGGCCTACATCCCCGGGTCGGGTCTGCTGACCTCCGCGCTCGGCGACCTGATCGCGAGCGTGGCGAACCGCTACACGGGCCTGTCGGGCTTCTCTCCCGCCGCCGTGGCCATGGAGCTCGGCGTCCTGCGGTGGCTCACCGAACTGTTCGGCATGCCCGAACGCGCGCAGGGACTGCTGCTGTCGGGAGGCTCCGCCGCGAACCTCACCGCACTCGTCACCGCACGCGAGATCCACGCGCCCGAGCAGGCGCACCTGGCGACCGTCTACGTCGGTGCCCACGCCCACGCCTCGGTGCGGAAGGCGGCCCGGATCGCGGGGCTGACCTCCGACCACATCCGGGTCTGTGCGTCCACGGACGGGCTGCGCCTGGATCCGTCAGCCGTCGAGGTGGCGATCAAGCAGGACCTGGCCGACGGGTTGCGTCCGACCGCGATCGTCGGTGCGGCGGGGACCACCAACACCGGCACGATCGATCCGCTCGACGAGCTGGCGGATGTGGCCGCTGAGCACGGTGTGTGGTTCCACGTCGACGCGGCCTACGGCGGGTTCTTCGTCCTGACCGACCGTGGCCGCGAGCGGATGGCCGGCATCGAGCGCGCCGATTCGATCACCCTGGATCCGCACAAGTCGCTCTTCCTGCCGTTCGGGACCGGTGCGCTGCTGGTCGCCGAGCGCGACCACCTCGCGTTGGCCTACGCCGAGGATGCGGACTACCTGCGTGACCGCAGCGAGGATCTCGACGCGTTGCCCGACTTCAGTTCCATCACCACCGAGTTGACCCGGGAATGGCGGGGTCTGCGGCTGTGGTTGCCGCTGCAGTTGCACGGCGAGGACGCGTTCCGCACGGCCCTGGACGACAAGCTCGACCTGGCGGATCAGGCGTGGCGCACCCTTGCCGACGATCCGAACCTGGAGGTCCTGGCTCAGCCGGACCTGTCGATCGTGACCTTCCGGGTCCGCGGGGACGACGCCACTCAGGACGAACTGCTGCGGCTCGTCCACCAGCACGGGCACGTCCGTCTGTCGACGACCGTGATCGAGGGGCGGGTGGTGGTCCGGCTGGTCGTCCTGTCGCACCGCACCACCGCCGAGACGGTGGAGCTGGCCGTTTCACTGATCCGGACGGCCGCCGCGGAGATCGTCGGCGGCTGATCGGCCCGTCACGGCGGGTACCCGCCGTCGATCAGCGCGCCGGGCCGTCGGTGACGAAGATCCGCTCGAGGATGGCCGGATCGACCAGGCCAACCTCGCCGAAGCTCCGGGCGGTCGTGGCCAGCTCCGGGGCGGTCGCCTGCAGGCGCTTCCCGAGCTGCTGTGCCTCATCCCAGCGCTCGGCCGTGGCCAGCACGATCGCCTCCCAAAGCGCCAGCTCCGGTTCCTGGTCGGGGTCGACCGTCAGGTCACGGATCGCGTCCATCGCTGAGTCCGGTTCGTCATCGAGCGCCAGTTCGAAGGCCTCGACCACGCGGTGGTAGCGGAAGCTGTAGTCGACAATGTCTCCGAGGCGTGCGATCGGTTCCGGGTCGTCGTCGACCCGTAGGTCGACGATGTGGTCGCGCCAGGGTCGGCCGCTTGGTTCTGCGCAGACGACCTCGATGGCAGCGGACCGTCGGCCGCGGCGGTCGCCACCGGCATCCTCGGCTGCCTGCAGCGCGGCCACGAGTCGCCCGGCGAGCCAGCCGTCCGTCGCCTCGAAGGTGTCGACCATGGCCTGCCAGACGTCCGGGGAACGCATCATGTTGGCCAGTGCGATGCAGTGCTCGCCCCGCGCCTGCCCCGCTTCGCCCACGCAGGCGTCTCCGGTGTAGCCGTCGATCCCGCCGTGCCCGTCGGCCATCCCCACCTGTCGCCGCTCGGGGTGCGGATCGACGCTCCGCAACGCGGTGATCGCCTCCGGTGCGGTCAACCCGGACCGCAGGACCTCGAGGCCCAGTTCCCCGTACATCGGCTCGCCCATCGACTGGGTCGCGATCACGCCGTAGCCGGGGAGCGCCCAGGACACGCTGCTGCCGACGGCGAACGCCTGGGACTGGGTCGCGACCCCCATCTCGCCGTTGTCGGGATCGCGGGCGATGATCGAGTAGGTCATGGGCCCCCCACGACATCATCGAGGAAGCGGGCGACCAGCCTCGCGACGTCCGCCTCCGCCCGGTGAAGGTGCTCCCGTGCATCCGCCAGGACCTCGTCGACGGTGGTGCCCCCGGCGGCCAGGGCCGCGATGGAGTCCTCCCCGCCAAGGTCGATCCAGGTCCGGACGTTGTCCTCGTCGACCTCGGGGTGGAACTGCACGCCGAGGTTGCGTCGTAGCCGGAACGCCTGCGGGCCGACGTCGTTGCGCGCCACCTCGACCGCGTCCGGTGGGACCGTGAACCCATCCGAGTGCCACTGCATCCACGGACCCTCGGGGATCAGGTCGGGATCGTCCGAGTCGATGGTGACCCACCCGATCTCTGGGCGGGCGGACGCGGCCACCCGGCCGCCGTGCGCAGCGGCCAGTGCCTGCCCACCGAAACAGATCCCGAGCACCGGCAGGCCGCGCGCATCGGCTGCACGGAGCAACGCGAGCTCCCGATCGATCCAGGAACCGACCTGGCTGGTGTCGTACAGCGACCAGATCGCGCCGAGCGGGACGACCAGGTCGACACCATCGAGTTCCGGGAGGGCGCCATGCCAGGTGCCGTCCTCGATCGTGTCCGACATCCCGACCAGTTCGATCGTGAACCCGTGGTCGGCGAGCGCGTCCCCGATCAGGCCCGGCCGTGATCCGGGATCGTGCTGGAGGAACACGGCGCGCATCCGGACAGCTGCTTTCGACGGGTGTGGTGAGGCTATCGCCGGTCACCGAAGACTGTTCGGACCCGAACGACTCTGCTACGTTCCGCCCGGTCGGCAGCGGGAGCCTGCTGACCGAGACATCGGTAGGTGGGAGGTTCGACGGATGCCGACCCGAGCGAGCGAGACGCAAGCGGCCGAGGTTCATGCGACCGGAGTGGAGGCGAGCCACACGGGTCGTCGGGTCATCGGTGACCGGTGGATCGACATCACCGATCCGGACGTCTACCGCGGTGGGGTGCCGCACGCGACCTTCCAACGTCTGCGGGACGACGAGCCGGTGGCCTGGACCGAGGAGCGGGACGGTAGTGGCTTCTGGTCGATCACCCGGTACGAGGACATCATCGCCTGCAACCGCGACTTCAAGACGTTCACCTCCCGTGAGGGGATCCGTCTGGAGGAGATGGACGAGCAGGAGACCGAGGCCCGACGCACGATGATGGAGATGGATCCGCCCGAGCACACGCGGTTGCGACGCCTGGTGCAGGGGGGGTTCACACGGCGGATGGTCAGTTCCTACGAGGATGCGATCCGCCTGCTGGCCCGGGCCGTGCTCGACGAGGCGCTGCCGACGACACGCTTCGACTTCGTGACCGACGTGGCCCGGCAGCTGCCGATGCGGATGCTCGGTCGGCTGCTGGGTGCGCCGGAGGAGGACGACGGCTACCTCGTCGACCGGGGTGACGCGATGATCGGCAACACCGATCCGGAGTTCACCGAGCACGTGGTCGGCCAGTCCGACACGGAGGATTTCCGGCTGATGCCGTTCCGCAGCCCCGCGGGGCTCGAGCTGTTCGAGTACGCGCAGAAGCTCGCGGACGACCGGCGTGCGGACCCGAAGGACGACGTCGTCACCAAACTGCTGGCTCCGACCATGGACGGCGAGCCGCTCAGCGACCTCGAGTTCAAGAACTTCTTCACGCTGATGGTCGCGGCGGGCAACGACACCACCCGCTACTCGATGGTGGGAGGGCTCGTCGCCCTGCTCGAGCACCCGGAGGAACTCACCCGGCTGCAGGAGCATCCGGAACTGGTGCCGTCGGCGGTCGAGGAGATGCTGCGGTGGACCTCGGTGACGATGCACTTCCGTCGCACGGCCACCGCGGATGTCGATCTCCACGGGCAGCGCATACGGGCGGGCGACAAGGTCGTGTTCTGGTGGCTCGCCGGGGACTTCGACGAGCGCCAGTTCCCGGATCCCTACCGTTTCGACATCGCCCGTGACCCCAACGACCACCTCGCGTTCGGACGCGGTGGACCGCACCGCTGCATCGGTGAGTGGCTCGCCCGGCTGGAGATCCGCGTGCTGCTCGAGGAGTTGCTGCCGCACCTCGACCGGCTGGCCGTGGTCGGGCCGGTCGAGCGCATGCGCTCGAACTTCATCAGCGGGATCAAGCACCTCCCCGTCGAGGTGCGCTGAGCCGCCAGCCCACCTGCATCCTGACCGCACCGACCGAAGGGACGCCCCTCCATGGCCGACCACGCTGACTACGACCGCATCCGGGTGCTGTGGCCCGACCACCTCGGCCTGGCGCGCGGGAAGTACCTGCCCCGCCGGTACGCCGACCGGGGTGCGTTCCACTGCATGTCACTGTTCGCGCTCGGCTACGACCGGGGGATGACGCCCACACCGGCCAGCAAGATGCTGGAGGGGCTGCCTGATCTGCACGCCACGTTCGACATGGACGATCTGCGGCTCGGGTGGGAGCCCAACACCGCGGTGGCGGTCGCGGACATCTGGTTCCGTGGTGACCCCGTCGACGTCTCGGCCCGCCATGCGCTCAAGCGAGCCATCGCCGCTTGGGAGGAGCTCGGCTATACCCCCAAGATCGGCATCGAGTTGGAGGCGTTCATCCTCCAACGCAGCGATGACGGCCAGAGTTGGGTGCCCTGGGAGACGCCGGGCGGCTACGTCTACGGCACCGGGACCGCGGTCGACCCGATCGGTCTGCTCGACGAGATCATGCGGGAGGCCGAGGACGCGAACCTGCCGATCGAGTCGATCAACTCGGAGTACGACATCCCGCAGTTCGAGCTCACCCTGCACTACGACGACGCCATGAAGGCGCTGGACGACGCGTTCCTGTTCAAGGTCCTGGCCCGTGAGATCGCGCATCGCCACGGCCTCTTGATGACCTTCCTCGGCAAGCCGATGGGGGACCGGGGTGGCTCGGGGCTGCACGTCAACGTGAGTATCTCGGACGGGGATGGCAACAACCTGCTCAACGACACCGACGCCGACGACGGGTTGTCGTCGCTGGCACGCCGGATGATCGCGGGGATGCTGGCGCACCATGAGGGCATGACCGCGCTGCTGGCACCGACGGTCAACGCCTACAAGCGACTCGGGCCGGGGACCCTCACGGGGTACTGGGCCAACTGGGGGTACGACCACCGCGGGGTCACCGTCCGGGTCAGTCCCGAGCGCGGCGCACCGCTGCGCCTCGAGCACCGCACCGCGGACGGCTCGGCCAACATGTACATCGCCGCGGCGGCCGTCCTGCAGGCTGCGTTGCTGGGGGTGACGGGCGAGTTGGAGCTCCAACCCGCGGAGACCGATGACTGCCTGGAGACCTCGGACACCGAGGTGACGTGCCCGGCGACGCTGCGGGACGCCCTGGACGCCCTGGAGGCCGACACCGAGCTCACGGAGGCGGTCGGCTCCGCTCTGTGCGAACACCATGTCATCATCAAGCGTGCCGAATGGGAGCGCTTCGCCCGTCACGTCACCGACTGGGAACTGAACGAGTACCTGCCGTTCCACTGACCTCAGTCAGGGACGGCGCGGATCTCCCGGCCACGGTCCTCGAGGTGGTGGCTGATCCCGCTGCTGGCAAGCTCAGCGCGGAGGGCCGGCACCTGGGGGAGTGGAACCGCCAGAGCGAACCGGGCACCGGACGCGTCGTAGGTGCCGGGTGAGATCGTGTCGGCGCCGAGCCGGTCGTGGGTCTCGGCCCACGTGCGCAGCCAGTGCTCGAGCCGTCCCGCATCCTCGTGCGCGGCGGACAGCTCGAAGCGTGCGACCGGCCTGCGGGCCAGCCGTGTCGCACGCTCGACCGCAGCGGTGACCGCCCCACCGTAGGCCCGGACCAGGCCGCCGGCTCCCAGCAGCGTGCCACCGAAGTAGCGGGTCACGACCGCGACCACGTCGGTGAGTTCGGCACCACGCAGCACCGCCAGCATCGGCGCGCCGGCCGTCCCTGCGGGCTCGCCATCGTCGTTGGACCGCTCGCGCTGCCCGTTCGGCCCGAAGACCATCGCGGTGCAGTGGTGACCGGCGTCGTGGAACTCGCCACGAGCCGCCGCGACGACCGCGTCGGCCGCCTCCCGGTCGACCGCGGGTGCCAGGGTCGTGATGAAGCGCGACCTCGTGACCACCGTCTCGGTGCGTACGACCACCGCGATGGTGTCCCGGGGGACCGCGTCGTCGGTCACCGCTGGCTCCTCGCGGTCGGTGGCTGCCGGAGTGGATCTACGTCCGCACGGTACGACGTGCCGCCGGACGCACTATCTTTCGGACCCGAACGACTCGAGCCCGGAACGGATCGAGGCCCGCCGACGCTGGACGTCAGGAGCGCTTCCATGACCGACACCCGTGTGGACGTTGCAGGCGTCCAGGTCGCGACCGAGCACTACATCGGTGGGCGGCGGGTCGGTTCACCCGACACCTTCGAGGATCGCTCGCCCCTCGACTGGTCGTGGAAGCTGGCGGACATCGCGCGGGGCGACGCGGACGCCGCCGCAGCGGCCGTCGGGGCGGCGGTCGAGGCGTTCCCGTCCTGGGCGGCGCTGACGGTGGAGGAACGCGCCGCGCATCTGCACCGTCTGGCCGATGCCATCGAGGAGCGCATCGAGGACCTGGCGCAGGTCGAGTGCGCCGACATGGGGATGCTGCTGGAGAGCCTGCGCAAGCGGGTGATCGCCCGTGGGGCGGCCAACTTCCGCAACTACGCCGATCTGGCGGTCGAGCACGACGAGCGCGTCTGGGCGTCCAAGGGGACCGAGAACCGGGTGGTGCGGATGCCGGCCGGGCCGGCGGTCATCATCACGCCGTGGAACGCGCCGTGGCTGCTGTCGACCTGGAAGCTGGCACCCGCGCTCGCGGCCGGCAACCCGGTGATCCTCAAGCCGGCCGAATGGTCGCCGCTGTCAGCGTCGCTCCTGGGCGATCTGGCGGATGCCGCCGGCCTGCCTCCGGGTGTTCTGAACATCGTCCAGGGCATCGGTGAGGAGGTCGGTGCTGCGCTCGTCAACGACCCCCGGGTCGCACGCATCTCGTTCACCGGTTCGCCCGAAGCGGCACGCCACATCGGTCAGGCGGCGGGGCGCAACATCGTGCCGTTCACCGCGGAACTCGGGGGGAAGGGCCCGCTCATCGTCTTCGAGGACGCCGACCTCGATGCGGCGGCCGAGAAGGCCGCCGGACAGTTCGACGACGGTGGACAGGTGTGCCTCGCCGGTACCCGACTGCTGGTGCACGAGTCCCTCCGCCACGACTTCCTGGAGCGCTTCCACCGGCACGTCGACGCCGAGGTGCTGGGCGACAGTCGTGACCCGGCGACCACCATCTCGCCGTTGATCCACCCGGAGCACCTGGCGCGGGTCGACGGGTTCGTGCAGCGGGCCCGGGACGCCGGCGACCGGGTCGTGCGGGGCGGGCAGGCCGCCGAGGTCGACGGGTCGCGCGACGGGCTGTGGTACGAGCCGACCCTGATCGAGCCGGCATCCAACGACGCCGAGGTCGTGCAGCAGGAGGTCTTCGGGCCGGTCCTGACCTTCCAGACGTTCCGGTCCGAGGACGAAGCCGTCGCGCTGGCGAACTCCACGGCCTACGGGTTGTCTGGGATCGTCTACACGACGTCGCGCGAACGCGCGGAGCGGGTGGGTCGAGCCGTGCGTGCCGGGACCGTGTGGGTCAACACGTTCCTGGTGCGTGACCTGACCGCCCCGTTCGGTGGGTGCGGCATCTCCGGGATCGGCCGCGAGGGTGGCCACTACGCGTTGGAGTTCCACGCCGACCTCAAGACCCTCCAGATCCTCGAGGACTCGACCACCTGAACGCCGCGTCCCGTGCGCACCCGCGCGGTCGGTTCTCCCGGGTTTGCGTGCATCCGCGTTCACCCCCTGAGCACGGCTGCACGCGAACCCCGGGTGGACGGGTTGGGGGCCGCGCGCAGGTGTGGTCAGCGCTGGGGCTTGCGGATGCCGCGGAACTCCCAGTCGCCCCCGAGTGCGGTCGACAGGACCTCCTCGGACTCGGTGGGCTGCGCGCCGACGTCGTCACGGATCGCGGTCGGGCCGCTGACGATGGTGTTGCGCAGGGTGCCGAGGCCCTCGACCTCGACCTCGACGATGTCGCCGGGTTCGACGGGGCGGGAGTTCGCCGGGGTGCCGGACAGGATCACGTCACCCGGCTCGAGGGTGATCGTCCGGGCGAGGTCGGCGACCAGGTAGGCCATGTCCCAGGTCATCTCGGCGGTGGTGCTGTCCTGCTTGGCCTCGCCGTTGACCAGGGTGCGGATCCGCATCCCGTCGCGGGGGTCCCAGGCGTCGGCCGAGACGAACCCGGGGCCGAGCGGGCACAGGGTGTCCGAACCCTTGACACGCAGCATCGATCCGGCGTCGGTGTCGCGGAAGTCGTGCAGGCCGTAGTCGTTGGCGACCGTGTAGCCGGCGATGTGGTCCCACGCCTGGGCCTGCGAGACGTTGCGGGTGGTCCGCCCGATCACGATCGCGATCTCGCCCTCGTAGTTCAGCCAGGTGCAGCGTTCGGGGCGCACGACGTGGCCATCGTGGGCGTTGAGGGCGCTGACCGGCTTGTGGAAGAACGTGGGCGCGGCCGGCAGGGTGGTCCCGAACTCCTCGACCCGCGAGACGTAGTTCAGGTGCACGCACAGGATCTTGGACGGGAGGACCGGCGGCAGGTGGATGGCGTCGGGGATCGCGACCCGCCGGCCGTCACCCGCGACCAGGTCGTCGCCGTCGCGCTGCACGGTCGTCGCGGCGCCATCGAGCAGGATCCTGCGGGTCTCCATCGTGGGCTCCTCGCTGTTCGTTCGGTGCCGAACGGTAGCGGACGAGCGCGCGAACGAGAGGCTCGCGCGATCCGCCAGGACGGACTATCGTTCGGTACCGAACGTTTCGCACGTCAGGTCCCCGGCAGGCAGGACGAGGCCCCTGCCAGGCAGGACAAGACCCCCGACAGGGAGGACATCGAGGTGGCAGAGCTCGCAGGTTTCACGTTCCCGCGGACCCCCTCCGGGCGGGCGTCGATCCTGCCGCCTCCGCCGTGGCACTACTCCGGCGACCTGCTGACCATCGAGTACCGCACCGATCCCGATCGCGTGATCGAGTTGCTGCCCGACGCGCTGGAGCCCGCGGAGGATCCCGGTGCCGTCGCCCTGGTCTGGGCCGACTGGCAGTCGTGCGGGGACTCGCGCGAGGAACTGCTCGATCCCGTCCGGGCGCAGTACAAGGAGGTGTTCTTCGTGATCCGGGGGCGCTACCAGGGCGAGCACGTGTCGCGCTGCGCGTACATCTGGGTGGACAAGGACTACGCGATGGTGCGCGGGCACTACCAGGGCTACCCGAAGAAGCTCGGCTCGATCCACCAGACCCGTCCCGTCGCCTACGGCAAGGCAGGTCCCCGCCTGGAGCCCGGTGGTCGGTTCGGTGCGACCCTGGCCGCCTACGACCGCCGGCTGGCGCAGGCGACGTTCACGATCACGGGGACCTCGGACACCGGCGGGTTCGTCAACAGCCACGCGATGTACCACTCGCGGTTCGTCCCGGCCATCGAGCCGGACGCGCCCCCCGCACTCGACGAACTGATCGCGATGAAGACCGTCGACGGGGAGGCCGGGCCGGTCTACACGGGCGATGCCGACCTGGAGCTGTTCGGCTCACCGACCGAGGAGTTCGACCGCCTGGCACCACGCGAGATCATCGGTGGCTACTACCGCCAGGTCGGCGCGACGTTCGCGGGCGGCACGACCGTTGAGCGCTACGAGCACTGACCCACCACGAACACCGGACCATCCAACGAAAGGCTCGACCATGGGAGAGATCGTCGGTGTCGGGCTCGTCTCGCACGTGCCCACCATCATGTTCGACGAGGCGACGCGTCGGGAACTCAACGAGGGCAGGGAGATCTCGTTGGTCCCCGGACACCATCGCCTGCGTTCCGAGGTGCTGGACCGGCTGCGGCCCGACACCATCATCATCCTCGACACCCACTGGTTCACCACGGTGGAGCACGTCGTCTCGGCACACGCGCATCGCGAGGGGAAGATGACGTCATCCGAGCTGCCGCGCGGGATGAAGCAGATCCCCTACAGCTACGACGGCGACCCGGACCTCGCCAGGCTCATCGCCAAGCACGGCAACGAGCTCGGCACGCCGACCCACGCGGAGGACGACGAGTACCTGCCGGTGTACTACGCGACGGTCAACCTCGTGCACTACCTGCAGAAGGACGAGCGGTTCGTGTCCGTCTCGATCGTGCAGACCGGTGAGGACGACGACTTCCTAACCCTGGGACGGGCGATCGGCAACGCCGTCGAGGCATCGGACCGCCGGGTCGTGATCCTCGCCAGCGGCGGCATGAGCCACACCTTCCACCGGTTGAAGGTCATCGACCAGCACGAGGCGTCAGATCCCGCCCACATCGTCACCCCGGAGGCGCGGGCCGCGGATGAGGAGCGCCTCGAGTGGATGCAGGCCGGTGACCACGCCCGCATCATCGATGCGATGGACGACTACCACCAGCACGCGCCCGAGGGCGGCTTCGGGCACTTCCTCGCCATGATCGGCGCGGTCGGCGGCCGGGACTGCGTCGCCCGTGGCGAGCTGTACTCCGACTACGAGAACGCGACCGGCACGGGCCAGGTGCACGTGTGGTTCGAGCGCCCCGAAGGTGGCTGGACGGCGGGCTGACGCCGCCGCGGTAGGCCGCCTGGCCAGCGGGGACCGATCCGCGCTGGCCACTCGCACGATGTCCCGCGGGAGCGGCCGTGGTTGGCTCCCGCCAGCCCCGGCGCGTACCCGCGGGGACCATCACAGGAGGACGCCCGATGGACTCGCACCTCGCCGATGTCTGGTTCGAACTCACCGATCTGCAGGTCAGCCACGGGTCCGGGGCGGTGATCACCACCACCGACGGGGTGGACTACCTCGATCTGTCGAGCGGCATCGGTGTGGTCAACACCGGGCACTGTCATCCGGCGGTGGTGGCCGCGATCCGCGAGCAGGCCGGTCGGTTCCTGCACGCGCAGGTGAACTGCTACCGCCACGATCTGCTCGAGCGGCTGGCGGCCCGGCTCGCGGAGATCACGCCCGACGGCATCGAGCGCTTCTTCTTCGGCAACTCCGGTGCGGAGGCGACCGAGGCCGCCATCAAGTTGGCCAAGCAGGCGACCGGCAGGCCCGGGACGATCGTGTTCCAGGGGTCCTTCCACGGCCGCACGCACCTGACGATGGCCATGACGACGTCCAAGTCCGGGTACCGCGTCGGCCACTCGCCGTTGCCGTCCGGGATCTTCGTCGCGCCGTTCCCGTACACGTTCCTCACCGGCGAGGACGAGGACACCGCGGTCGCACGCTGCCTCCGCGAGTTCGATCTGCTCCTGAAGACCCAGACGTCGCCGGCCGAGATCGGGTCCGTGATCCTGGAGCCGGTGCTCGGCGAAGGTGGTTACGTCCCGGCACCACGGGCGTTCATCGAGGGCATCGCGGAGCGTTGCCGTGCCCACGACATCCTGTTCATCGCCGACGAGGTGCAGTCGGGCTTCGGCCGGACCGGTGAGTTGTTCACCGTCGATCACCACGATCTGCGGCCCGACATCCTCGTCATGGCCAAGGGGATCGCCTCCGGGTTCCCGCTGTCGGCGATCGGTGCGTCGGCCGAACTGATGGACCGCTGGCCCGTCGGATCGCACGGCGGCACCTACGGCGGCAACCCGATGGGCTGTGCGGCGGCGTTGGCGACGATCGACGTCATGACCGCGACCGGGTTCCTGGACCACGCGCGCGCCATGGGGGAACGCTTCCTCGACGGGTTGGAGGAGGTCCGGTCCAGGCACCCCGAGGTGGTGGCGGAGAACCGTGGCATCGGGCTGATGCTCGCGACCGAGATCGTGGATGGTGACGGGAACCCGGACGCGCCGCGCGCGGCCGCCATCCTGCGCCACCTGCTCCACGAGGAGCGGATCGTGCTGATGTCCTGCGGACCGTTCGGGTCGACCCTGCGGTGGATCCCACCGCTGGTGATCAGCGAGAAGCAGGTCGACGGATCGCTGCAGGCCCTCGACAACGCACTCGCCGCCACGTGACGACCGAGGAGGGTGCATCGTGCCGGTGACCGAGACCGATCTGGTCCACCTGCGCCGCTGCGTCGAGTTGGCCACCGACGCGCTGGACGCCGGCGACGAGCCGTTCGGGTCCGTGCTGGTGGATGCGTCGGGGCAGGTGCGGTTCGAGGATCACAACCACGTCGCCGGCGGTGACCGGACCCAGCATCCGGAGTTCGCGATCGCCCGGTGGGCTGCGCAGCACCTGTCACCGGACGAGCGCGCCACCGCGACGGTCTACAC
>SLHP01000042.1 GCA_007136095.1 Nitriliruptoraceae bacterium | reverse complement strand
ATGACCTCACCGATGGTTCCCGCGGGCCCGGACGCCCTTGGCCTGGCGCTCGGCACCGACGCCATGATCGAGGACGGCTGGCTCGTCCGTGACCTGTTCGCGCCCCCGGGCCTGGACGGACCTCCCAGCGTGCTGCAGGGTGGGCTCGCGGTCGGAGTCACCATGGCGATCGCCCGCCTCGCCGATCGTTTCGGCGCACCGGTGACCTCCGTCGATGCACGGCTGCATGCGCCCACGCCCCTGGGTCGGACCCTGCAGGCCGCGGTTCGGCCCAGCGCGGACACCGCCAGGTACGAGGTGGAGACCCGCGACGGAGACACGTTGCTCGTCCGCGCCGAGGTCGAACTCGCCGGGCACGACGTCGCCGCTCGCGTGTACGACCTGCTCGAACTCGGAACCGTGCCGCTGCCCGAGCCCGAGCCGCAGGATCGTTTCCCCGGCTGCTGGGTCTGCGGGCCCGAACCAACACATCCGCACGGGCAACGGATCCACCCCCGGGGCCACCGGCCGGGTGAGGTCACCCAGCCCTGGGTCGCGGATGAGTGCCTCGGGCATGACTCGGGGGTGATCGATCCGATCGTCATCGCGGCGGTTCTGGACTGTCCGACGGTGTGGGCGGCGATCGAGCACGTCGATGCGATGGGTCTGGCCGGCCCCCTGCTCGGGGGCTTCCATCTGCGCTTCTTCCGCGACGCCCCGGTGATGGACGCCCTGCGTATCGTCGCACGGCTGGATGATGTCGACGGCCGCAAGATCCGGGCACGCTCCGCGCTGGTCGATGAGGACGGCGTGACCTACGTCACCGCTGCTGCGCTCCAGGTCGCGGTACCCGCACCGTCCTGAACGACCCGGCCGCCCCGGGCTGGTCGTGCGGTATCAGCGTCGCTCGACGAGGACCCGCCGTCCGTGGGACCCGGAATCGGCGGACCACTCGTCGACGATCTCCAGACGACCGTCCTCACGGCGTTGTACACGGGCCCGACCGCTGCCGGCGAACTGGACGACGTCGTCGTCGCCGGACTCGTCGAGGTGGACGAACCGGTACTGCAACAGATCGCCGATGATGACGCCCGCGAGCTCGCCGTCGGCGAGCTGATGGGCGTCGTAGCGGGCGATGGCGCGCCGGCCCTCCTGGAGGAACTTCACCAGGAGCCCACCGGTTGCCGGTCCCTGGGTCGTCTCATCGACCTCGAACGACAGCCCGTGGAGGTCGTAGCCCTGCCCGCCCGCCCGGTGTCGCCCAGCTTCCCAGTCCGCGCGTGTCAGCGCGTAGCCCCATTCCGAGGCATAGTTGCCGTCGGCCTGCTGGAACGAGTCGCGGTAGCGGGCCTCCATACGGAAGCCTGCGGCGTTGAACACCCGTTGCATCGGCACGTTGTGTTCGTGCGCGCGGCCCGTGAGGCGGGTGAGCTGCGGCGATGCGGAGAAGTGATGGTCGGCGAGTTGCCGCAGGACCTCCCGGCCGACGCCTCGTCCCCGGACCGCGGGCCGGATGCGGATGTGCATCCTCGCGTCACCATCGGACAGGCCCTGGACCAACGCGAACCCACCCGGGTCGCTCCCCACGATGATCGCCCAACCCCACCGGTCATCCGACGCCCAGACACCTTCATCGAGTTCTGCGGCCAACTTGCCGGTCTCCCACCCGCGGGGCCGCGCGAGGGCGGTCGCCGCTGCCTGGTCGGTGGCGACCACCCAGTCGGCGTCATCGGCCACCAGCACGCGCAGGTGGACCTCGGGGCGGGGATGTCGGATGGTCACACATACTCCTGGACTGATGACGGTGATGAGGTCACAGGTCGCTGATCCCTCCGCCCCAGGATGCCAGACGGCGGCGACCGGTGGGGTGGCCACCCGGACGAAGGGTGCGGTGTCCGGCGGACTACGGTGGTGGGTGGGAGAGCGGCCACGTTGGCCGCACGCAGATCAGATCCGGTCGTGAACCGGCAAGGAGAGCCTGCATGCAACTCGTGGGACGTCCGGCGACAGAACTGGCACACGCCGTGCGGACGGGTGAGGTGACCGCTGTCGACGTGGTGCGCGAGCACCTCGACCATCTCGCGGAGGTGGAACATCGCCTCGAGGCGTTCGTCTCCGTGCGGCGCCGGTCGGCGCTCGAGGATGCAGAGGCCGTCGATGCCCGCGATGACCGCGACTCGCTGCCGCTGGCGGGTGTTCCCGTCGCCATCAAGGATGTGATGGACGTGGCCGGTGAACCGACGAGGTTCGGTTCCGCGGCGACCTCGACGACGCCCGCCAGCGAGGATGACCCGGTCGTCACGAGGTTACGGGAGGCAGGTGCGATCATCATCGGCAAGACCCGCTGCCCGGAGCTGTCACTGTGGGGCACCTCGGACGACCAGGCCGGGACGACCGTCAGTCCGTGGGACCCGACGCGTACGGCTGGTGGCTCATCAGGCGGATCCGGTGCCGCGGTCAGCGCCGGGGTCGTACCGATCGCGCTCGCGACCGATGGGCTGGGGTCCGTCCGTGTCCCTGCCGCCGCGTGCGGTGCGTTCGGCATCAAGCCGGGGGCGGACCTGGCACCGGTCATGTTGCACGGCGAGCATCATTGGTTCGGGATGTCACGGATCGGTCCGATCGCGACGACGGTCGCCGATGGCGCGCTGGCGCTGGACGTGATCGCCGGCACGACGCATCTCCGCGATCTGATCCAGGCACCAGCGCCGTTGCGGGTCGCCGTGTCCTACCGCCCTCCAGCCCCCGGGGTCGTCGTCTCCTCCGCATGGCGGGAGGCGGCGACGGAAGCCGGACGCCTGCTCAACCATCTGGGTCACGATGTGGCGAGGGACGATCCCCCCTACGACCCGTCGAGCGTGCAGGCCACGATCGCCCGGTGGACGCAGGGCGCCGTCCGGGATGTGGAACTGCTCGACCTCGACCGTGACGAGTTGCAATCCCGGACACGTTCCCACCTCAACCGGGGGGAGCAGCTCGCACGGGTGCGGCCCGTCGACGCCGATGATGCCGATGCCTGGCGGACCCGGCTCGCGCCGTTCTTCCGCGAGCACGACGTGTTGATCACGCCAGCCTTTGCGCGTCCGCAACTGGCAGCGAGCGCCTGGCGGGACAAGACGTGGGTCGCCAACGTCGCCGCGAACATGTCGGCCTACCCGTTCTTCGGCGCCTGGAACCTGGCTGATCTGCCAGCCGCCGTCGTCCCACTCTGGGAGGACAGCGGAAGGCCGCTGGCGGTCCAGATCGTTGCGCAACGAGGGCAGGAGGACCTGGTCCTGTCGGTCGCGGCGTTGCTGGAATCGACCGTGCCGTGGACCCGTCACGCACCCGGCTGGAACGTCCCCGAGGCCACCTGAACGATGCTGCTGTTGGGGAAGCGGTGACCAAGCCTCGCTCCGGCTGCCCGCCGGTCGCGCATCAGGGTTGATCGCCGGGGACCGGGTCTTCGCGGGGGTCCACCGGTTCGGGCCCGGGCTCTGCTGGTCGATCCTTCTGCGCGTCCGGATGCTCGGCCGCGTGGGGCTCAGAGCCGGTGTCGTCGTCTCCGGAACCATCACGAGCGTCCGGTACATCGTCTCTGCCGTCGTCGCCCCCATCTCCGTCGCTGGCATCGCTCCCGCCACCGTCGTCTCCGCTGGCTGCGGAACCGCCCACATCGCCGCTTCCCCCATCCGGAGGGCCGTCGTCGGGTGGTGCGGCATCCTGCTGGCTGGCCTCATGACGCAGGCGGAGTTCGTTGGCGACCGCGGAGAGGACCGCGGCGACGGGCACGGCGAGGAATGCTCCGATGACGCCGATCAGCGCGGCACCAGCGGTCAACGCGCCGAGCACGACGACCGGATGCAGCGACACGGCCCGACGCATGATGACCGGCTGGAGCACGTTGGATTCGATCTGCTGGACCCCGACAACGATCGCGAGCACGATCAGGGCGGTTTGGAAGGCCGCGTCCGGTTCGGCGGTCGCCAGGGCGACGAGCACGGCGAGCAGGCCGGTGATCGACGCGCCGATCACCGGGATGAAGCCACCGAGGAACACCAGCACCGCCAGCGGAAGGACCAGGGGGACGCCCACGATCGCGAGGCCGATCCCGATGCCGATGGCGTCGATCAGGGCGATCGCGGCCGTGCCACGGATGAAGCCCGACAGCGCGGTCCAGGCCCGTCGCCCGACCGCACGCACGGTCTCCTCGTGCTGGCGTGGGGAGCGCGCGATGATCCAATCGACGATCTGGGGACCGTCCTTGACGAAGAAGAACAGCAGGATGATCGCCAGGGCGAGTGCCGCGATGCCCTGCACAGCCACGGCGGCACCGGTGGCCACCTGTTGGGCGATCTGTCCGGATTGCTCAACGAGTAGGGCCAGACCCTCCTCGAGTTGGGCCATGATCTCCTCACGGTCCCAGCCGAAGTTGGTCTCGAGCCAGCCGAAGAGGGTCTCGACCGCATCCTCGATCGTGGGACCGAGCTCCCGGGCCTCCGCCACGAACTGCGGCGCCAGCGCCGCG
This sequence comes from Nitriliruptoraceae bacterium, assembly GCA_007136095.1. GTDB lineage: Bacteria > Actinomycetota > Nitriliruptoria > Nitriliruptorales > Nitriliruptoraceae > CSSed11-175R1. Next base: position 3,393 of record SLHP01000042.1, on the reverse strand, counting down.
AAGACCCCGCCGACCAACCCGAGGCCACCGAGCACGACCACCAGCGCAGCGATGACACGGGGGAACCCGACCCGCTCGAGCCACCGGGCCGGTGGAACGCACAGGGTGGCCAGGATCAGGGCGATGATGACGGGCAGGGTCACCAGGTACAGCCGCACCATCACGGTCAGGATGACGGTGGCGCCGAGCAACAGCAACAAGACGCGCCACGTCCACGCCGCTCCGGTCGCCAGCCAGGACGGAACGCGAGCGATGCCCGATCCGGCTCGCTCCTCGACCGAACTGCCCATCGGTGACCTCCTGCGTTCCAGCGCTCGCTCCGCGGTTGGTGGCCCGGTGAGGCGGCCTGAACAGAGGCTAGACGACGCTCGCCCGACCCCGGGGCGACTCCGCGACCCCGTCGGGCGCAGGGCGTCCGCCCCCACTGACTCCTCGCGCGCCCTGCGCGCTGCTTTCCACCAGCGAGCGGTGGATAGGCCTGTGGAAAAGCGGGTCGGTTCCTGGGGATGAGATGGGGGTTTGCGGTCGGACAGCCGGTGGAAACACAACATGTAGTGGTATACCGTCGGGTGTGTGCCCAACAGGTTGTGTCTCGCTGATCGGTCCGGCGTGAGAAGGTGCTTGCTTCCACCGCCCCCGCGAGGTTCAGTAAGACGACGACTTCCACCGGTGTAGTTACCGCGGTGGTGTCGGTCAGTCCCGGAGCGGCGGGCTCACGTCCCCCGATGTGGCCCCGGAAACGACCCGGAAGCGGCCCGGAACTGACGCAGCCAGACCCGCGAACCTGACCCACCTGAACCAGGCGCTGTGCCGGACGTGATGCAACGTCGACGGGGCGGCACCGACGACACGACCGGACGACACGACCAGACGAGATGAAGGAACGATCCATGGCCAAGACGCACGCAGAGGACGACCTGGTCGTCACGACCGATCTTCACGAAGACGCGGCGGTGGCCGCGACCGACCCCCTGCACGTCGTCGATGCCGGCGACCGGACGGGTGTCAAGCTCGGGCGGTTCTTCACCACGGCCGGTACCCACCCCTACGACGAGCTGGAGTGGGAACTGCGTGACGCGATCCTGACCAACTGGCGCGATGGCACGACCTCGTTCGAGCAGCGCGGTGTGGAGTTCCCCAAGAGCTGGTCGATGATGGCGACCCAGATCGTGTCGCAGAAGTACTTCCGCGGCACGCTCGGGACCCCGGAACGCGAGTCGTCGGTCAAGCACATGATCGACCGCGTCGCCGACACGATCACCGGGTGGGGTATCGATGGCGGTTACTTCGCCGACGAGGGCTCCGCCGAGGTCTTCAACGCCGAACTCAAGCACCTGTTGGTCAACCAGAAGGCCGCGTTCAACTCGCCGGTGTGGTTCAACGTCGGGGTCGAGGAGACCCCGCAGTGTTCCGCATGCTTCATCCTCGCGGTCGAGGACACCATGTCGTCGATCCTGAACTGGTACGTCGAAGAGGGCACGATCTTCAAGGGCGGCTCGGGCGCAGGGATCAACCTGTCCACGATCCGCTCCTCCAAGGAGATCCTCAAGGGCGGTGGCGAGGCCTCCGGGCCGGTCAGCTTCATGCGCGGTGCCGACGCATCCGCTGGCACCATCAAGTCCGGCGGCAAGACCCGTCGGGCGGCCAAGATGGTCATCCTCAACGTCGATCACCCCGACATCGAGGAGTTCCTCTGGACCAAGGCCAAGGAAGAGAAGAAGATCCGCGTCCTGCGCGAGGCCGGGTTCGACATGGACCTCGATGGTGAGGACTACGCCTCGATCCAGTACCAGAACGCCAACAACTCCGTGCGGGTCACCGACGAGTTCATGCGGGCCTACGAGGCCGGCACCTCCTACCCGGTGCGAGCGGTGACCACCGGCGAGGTCATCGAGGAGAAGGACGCCCGTGATGTCATGCGCCAGATCTCCCAGGCCGCCTGGGAGTGCGCGGACCCCGGGATGCAGTACGACACCACCATCAACGACTGGCACACCTCGCCGGAATCGGGTCGGATCAACGGCTCCAACCCGTGCAGCGAGTACATGCACCTCGACAACTCGGCGTGCAACCTCGCTTCGTTGAACCTCAAGAAGTTCTACGACTACGACGCGCACCGGTTCGATGTCGAGGCCTACAAGCGCGCCGTGGAGATCGTGTTCACCGCACAGGAGATCATCGTCGGCTACTCGTCGTACCCGACCCCCGCGATCGAACAGAACGCCAAGGACTTCCGGGAGTTGGGGCTCGGCTACGCGAACCTCGGTGGGCTGCTCATGTCCATCGGGCTGCCCTACGACTCCGAGGAGGGCCGTGCGTGGTGCGGCGCTCTGACCGCGCTGATGACCGGTCACGCGTACCGCACCTCTGCGGAGATCGCGAAGGTCAAGGGTGCGCACAACGGGTACGCCAAGAACGCCCAGCCGATGCTGCGCGTGATCGGCAAGCACCGTGCGGCTGTCGATGAGATCGACCCGCGGCCCGTCGCCGATGACCTGTTGGACGCCGCCCGTCAGTCGTGGGACGACGCCCTTGCGATCGGAACCGAGCACGGCTTCCGCAACGCGCAGGCCACCGTGCTTGCACCGACCGGGACCATCGGGCTGATGATGGACTGCGACACGACCGGGATCGAGCCCGACCTGGGCCTGGTCAAGATGAAGAAGATGGTCGGTGGCGCCTCGATCGAGATCGTGAACCAGTCCGTGCCCGCGGCGCTGACCCACCTCGGCTACGAGGATGAGCAGGTCGAGGCGATCATCGCCTACATCGCCGACAACAAGAACATCCACGGTGCCCCGGCGCTGAAGGCCGAGCACACCAAGGTGTTCCAGTGCGCGATGGGTGACGACGCGATCCACTACATGGGACACGTCGGCATGATGGCGGCCGCGCAGCCATTCATCTCCGGCGCGATCTCCAAGACCGTCAACCTTCCCGAAGAGGCGACGATCGAGGACGTCGAGCAGCTGCACCTCGATGCCTGGAAGATGGGGATCAAGGCGGTCGCGATCTACCGTGACAACTGCAAGGTGGCCCAGCCGCTGTCGGTCTCCAAGAAGGCCGAGGCCGAGGCAGGGGCCACTGACGCACCGATCGCCTACGTGCCGCAGCGTCGCAAGCTGCCCAAGACCCGTCCGTCGCAGACCATCTCGTTCCAGGTCGGCGATGCGAAGGGCTACATCACCGCGGGGGAGTACCCCGGGGACGGTATCGGCGAGCTGTTCGTCAAGCTCGGCAAGCAAGGATCGACGCTGTCGGGGCTGCTGGATGCGTTCGCGATCAGCATGTCGATCGGGCTGCAGTACGGCGTGCCGCTCGAGGCCTACGTCAGCAAGTTCATGAACATGCGCTTCGAGCCCGCCGGGATGACCGACGATGACGAGATCCGCT
>SLHP01000261.1 GCA_007136095.1 Nitriliruptoraceae bacterium | reverse complement strand
GTCAGGAAGGTCTTGATGCGATAGCAGCGCGTGGCGAACCATCGGACCCAGAACCCCTCCCGACGGACGGCGACCGACCCGTGGCCGACACACCAACGTCCGAAGGCGGGGAGACCGTGGATCTGGACCGTCCCGCGCTGCGGGCCGCGCTGCTGGACGCCGCTCCGTGGCTCGACGCGACCGACGTCGGCCCGCGCGCCGTGGATGCGGGCACCTGTGATCGCTGCGGTGAGCGGCCCCGGTTGTTGCCGACCTGTGGACCAGGAGCACCGGAGGCGCTCTGCCGGGACTGCGCGGCCGCGCTGGGCGACGATGCGTGGTGCGACGGCCATCGCAACGACGGGATGGCGGCGCGCCGGTGGGCCGACGCGCTGCCGGACCGGTGGGAGGACGCCGTGGTGTTGTGGTGGGTGGCGACCGGCGAACTGCGGTGGGACGCGAGAACCATGGCGGTGACCGAGGACCACCCGTGGTCGGACGCGGTTCGGGCCGCCATCGGTATCGGTCGGTGAGCCGAGCCGGTGCGGCCAGGACGTGAGCCGCGACCGACGATCAACGTGGGGGTTCCGCGGTGCCGGAGCCATCACCGACGCTCGACACCGCCACCCCCTGTGCGGCGATCCACGCCCGTGCGGAACGCGCATCCGAGAACCGGTGAGCGCGCAGACCGAACGATGCGGCTGCCTCGACGTTGCTGGGTCGGTCGTCCAGGAACAGCACGTGGTCCGGGCCGTGGCCGATCTGCTCGAGCAGACGTTCGAAGAACGCCGGATCGGGTTTGCGGACGCCGAGGTGGCACGAGGCGACGATGTGTTCGAAGCCCCCGTTGAGGTGGGTCCGTGCCAGCTCGTCGATCCAGTGGGGGTAGTTGGACGCCGTCGCACGCACCACGATCCCGTCGAGTTCGGTGATCAGTTCGCGCATGCCCGGGAGCCAGTGGGTCCCCGCGCGGCGGACGCGGTGGAACGCCGCCGGATCCACGTCGATACCGGCCCGGGTGTACACGGCCCAGTAGGCAGCCTCGTCCAACTCGCCGCGTTCGAACGCGGGATAGGCGGACGGGTCCCGGCTGGCGATGAACTCCTCCAGCGGTCGACCCGTCGCGGCCTCCAAAGCCTCACGGAACGGATCACGCAACAACGTGTCCATCACGTCGAACGCGATCGCACGGATCACGGTGTGCACCGGCTGCGCACGTCGTCGCCTCGCCTGTCGGATGGGTGGGTAGCGTTCGGGACGGTAGCGGCGCGCACGACGCCGTCGGTCGATCGGAGCAGCGGATGGACGTCCGGGAACAGCTGGAACGTGCGGTCGATGGGCGCCAGGACGCGCTCGTCGCCCTGTCACGTGCGGTCCACGCCGACGCCGAGGTCGGCTTCGAGGAACACGCCTCGTCGGCCCGGGTCGCCGCGGCACTCGCCGCTGGCGGGTTCACGGTCGATCACGGGGTCTACGACCTGGACACCGCGTTCGTCGCGACCGCTGGCTCCGGGCCCCTGCACATCGGGATCTGCGCCGAGTACGACGCGCTGCCGGGGATCGGGCACGCCTGCGGCCACAACATCATCGCAGGGGCGGCCGTCGGCGCCGGGCTGGCGCTGGCCGAGGTCGCCGACGAGCTCGGCGTGACCGTGACGGTGCTGGGTACCCCGGCCGAGGAGGGCGGTGGCGGCAAGGTGCTGATGCTGGAACGCGGCGCGTTCGACGGCCTGCACGCCGCGATGATGGTCCACCCGGCACCGATCGAGTCCTCCACGATCCCCTGCCTGGCGGTCAGCCACCTCGACGTCCGTTACACCGGCAAGTCGGCCCACGCGTCGGCCTACCCCCAGATGGGGATCAACGCGGCGGACGCGTTGACCGTGGCGCAGGTCGCCATCGGCGTGCTGCGGCAACACATCCGTCCGACGGACCGCATCCACGGCATCGTCACCGACGGTGGCGACGCTCCCAACATCATCCCGGAGCGGGCCGGCGGGACCTGGTACGTCCGGGCCAAGAACCTCGCGGAGCTCGACGAGCTCCGTCCGAAGGTCGAGCGCTGCTTCGAGGCGGGCGCCATCGCCACGGGCGCATCCCTGCACTTCGCCCCGACCGGCCCGGCCTACTCCGAGTTCCTCCACGACCCCGACCTCGTCGCGCTCTATGAACACGCGGCCCGCGGCATCGGTCGCGACCTTCCCGTGGAGGGGATCCCCGCGGAGATGGCCGGATCGACCGACATGGCCAACGTGTCGCTCGCCATGCCGGCGATCCATCCGATGCTGCACATCGACAGCGGCGGTGCCGCCAACCACCAGCCCGAGTTCACCGCGGCGTGCATCAACGCCTCGGCCGACCGCGCAGTCCGCGACGGAGCCCTCGGCATGGCGCGGACCGTCGTCGGCATCACGGAGAACCTCGATGTCCTCACGCGGCTCCAGCAGACCCCCTACCGGTCGGCGGACACCAGGTCGTCGAGTTCCGGGAACGCGTGAGCCTGCACGTCCGTGAGGGGAACACCGAGGAAGCGCTCCCCCAACGTGCGGAAGCGTGCGGGTGACCCGGAGGTGAGGACCCGGATCGCGCCCTGCGTGGACCGGTCGCGGAGCCACCCGGTGCGTTCGAGCAGATCGCGGACCTCGAAGGCGGTCTCGTCCGCGCTAGAGACCAGGGTGACGCCACGTCCGACCACCTCCGAGATCGGACGCGCCAGCAGCGGGAAGTGCGTGCAGCCGAGCACCAGGGTGTCCACCCGCGAGGTCAGCATCGGCGCCAATCGCTCCCGGACCGTGCGCACCACCGACGGCCCCTCGGTCCGACCCGCCTCGACCATCTCCACGAAGCCCGGGCAGGCCAGCGTCGCCACCTCGAGGTCGAGCTGCAGGTCCGCGACCGTGTGGGCGTAGATCCCGCTCTCGACGGTCATGCGGGTCCCGATGACCAGGGCACGCCCGGTCCGGCTGGTGGCCGCCGCGGCCCGCAGCCCGGGGGCGACCACGCCGATGACGGGCACGCGGATGCGCTCGCGGACCAGGTCGAGGGCGGCTGCGGTCGCGCTGTTGCAGGCGATCACGATGAGTTTGGCGCCGGCGGCCTGCAGGTCCGTCGCGATCGCGAGCGCGCAGCGCTGGAGTTGCTCGGTCGTGCGGTCGCCGTAGGGATAGCGCGCGGTGTCACCGACGTAGATCAGATCCTCGCCGGGGAGGAGGTCGGTGAGCGACTGCAGGACGGTCAGGCCGCCGAGACCGCTGTCGAACACCCCGATCGGAGCGTCTCGCACCTGTCCGTGCCTCCTGTGTGTGCGGTAGGTCGCCCGGACCCGGACGCCGCCGGTCGCGCGAGCGGATCCATGCCACGCTACTGCGACCGGCAGGGACGGCATCGATACCCGACTGGCTGTCCGGCCGGTGGCTTCACTACCGTGAGTGGTCCGCCCGGAAGATGGAGGTCGATGTGTCGGGTCCCCGCTGTGCGGTCCTACCGGAAGGTTCGCGACCGCAACTCGAGGACGCCGTGCGCGATGCCGGCGGGACCGTGGTACCCGTCGCGGACGCCGAAGCGGTCATCTGGACCGACCCGAGCGAGGCCGCGACCCTCCGTGAGACGTTGGATGCGCATCCGTCCATCAACTGGGTCCAGCTGCCGTTCGCTGGCATCGAACCGTTCGTGCCCCACCTCGACGGGGACCGGATCTGGACCTGCGGCAAGGGCGTCTACGCCGAACCCGTCGCCGAGCATGCGCTGATGCTGGCGCTCGCAGGCATGCGGGGAGGGTTGCGCTACGCCCGGGAGACCACCTGGTCCGACCCGTACGGCCACAACCTGCTCGGAGCGCGCGTCACCATCCTGGGCGGTGGTGAGATCACCCGCTCGCTGGTCCGCCTGCTGCGCCCGTTCGGGGTCCACCTGACGGTCATTCGCAACCGCCCGGAGCCGATCCCCGGCGTCGCCCAGGTGTTGCCGGCATCCCGGTTGCACGAGCCGCTCGCCGAGGCCGACCTGGTCGTCGTCGCGCTCGCGCTCACCCCGGAGACCGAGCAGATCATCGACGCGGCAGCGCTGGAGGCCATGCACGAACACGCCTGGCTCGTCAACGTCGCACGGGGCCGGCACGTGGACACCGACGCGCTCGTCGACGCCCTGCAACGTGGGTCCATCGGTGGAGCCGCACTCGATGTCACCGACCCCGAGCCGCTCCCCGACGGCCACCCGCTGTGGACCCTGCCCAACGCGCTCATCACCCCGCACGTCGGCAACACCCCCGAGATGGGCATCAAGCTGCTCGCAGCACGCATCCGCGACAACGTGCAGCGGTACGCCGAGGGCCGCGAGCTGCTCGGCCCCGTCCACGTCGACCTCGGCTACTGATGTCCCCCGCCGACCGGCTGCGCACCGAACCCGCCGAGATTGAACGTGTGGTGCTCGACGCGGTCATCGCCTCCGGCGCGGACGCCGAGGTGATCGAGGTCGATCCCGACCTGGCCGACACCGCCGCGTTCTGTGAGCACTACGGCTACCCACCCGAGACATCCGGGAACTGCATCCTCGTGGCGTCCCGGGACGACCCGCCGACGATGGCGGCCTGCCTGGCGCTCGCGACCACCAAGCTCGATGTCAACAAGCGCGTCCGTAAACTGCTCGGGGTGCGCAAGTGCTCCTTCGCACCCGCCGAACTCACGCAGCAGACGACCGGGATGCAGATCGGTGGGGTGACCCCGTTCGGGCTCCCCGACGATCTGCCGATCTGGATCGACGCACGGATCCGCGACCTCGATCGCGTCATCGTCGGTGGGGGAAGCCGCTCGATCAAGCTGCTCGTCGACCCCGCCGCCTTCACGACGATCGGTGCGGAGTTCGTCGAGGACCTGGCCGTCGCAACAGGGTGAACGCACCCTCCTCGGGGCGTGACATCTCGGCGGCCACGGCCCGGCTACCCTGAGAACGGTTCCGAGTATCACGATCGCCTGCTCCCGTCCGAGGCTCCGTGACCGCGCCCCCCGTGACCGCATCCACCGCGACCGCGGCCCCCGCCCGAGGCCACCTGCGCACGTTGTCGGTGCTGTTCTTCGTGTCCGGGTTCGCCGCGCTGGTCTACCAGGTGCTGTGGGTCCGGGAGCTCGGTCTGCTGTTCGGCAGCACCGCGCAGGCCGCTGCCCTGACGATCGCGATCTTCTTCACGGGGATCGCCTCGGGCGGGTGGTTCTGGGGGCGGCGTGCGGGACAACGACCGAACAGCCTGCGCACGTTCGGGCTGGTCGAGCTCGGTGTCGCCGGCACGGCACTCGGCCACTTCGTCCTGATCGACGTCTACCACGCCGTCTACCCCGCCATCTTCGGGGTCGTCGGTGCCTCCCCGGCGCTGGACACGCTGACCAAGGCGGTGATCGCCGCCACGGTCCTGCTGCCGTCGTCGTTCCTGATGGGCGGCACGCTCCCGCTGATGGGCCAGCACCTGATCCGGACCCGGGATCGTCTCGGCACCACCGGCACACGGCTGTACGCGATCAACACGGCAGGGTCGGCCACCGGCGCGTTGGCCGCCGGGTTCGTCCTGCCGTTGGCACTGGGTTTCCAGAACGCCTACCTGCTGGCGGTCGTGCTGGATGCCGGGGTCGGGCTGGCGGCGATCGCCCTGGCGCGGCGTGAGCCCGCCGCCGCGGCAGCAGAGGTCCCACCGACACCGCAGCGCGCCACCCCCGACCCGCGGATCGCGGTCGCCGACCTGCCGAGTTCGACCATCTGGGTCGTGGCGTTCGCCTCCGGGTTCGCGACCCTGGGCGTCGAGGTCATCTGGACCCGGCTGTTCGCACAGGTCCTCCAGAACTCGGTCTATACCTACGCCCTGGTGCTCACGACCTTTCTGATCGCGCTCTCGCTGGGCGCCGCCGTCGCCAACCTGTTGTGTCGTGTCCGTCGGGTCACGCCGGAGACCGTGCTGGCGGTCCTGTTGGTGCTGTCGGCGATCGCCGCCGCCACCTCGCCATGGCTCTTCCACCTCGTCACCGATGGGCTCGCCTACGTGGGCTCGGACCTCGGCTGGAACAGCTACATCCTGGCGGTCGGAGGCGTGGCGCTGATCGTCATGCTCATCCCCGGGACCGCGCTGGGCGCCGTCCTGCCGTTCCTGCTGCGGACGCTCCAGGCCGACGAGCGGGCGCCGGGTGAGGCGATGGGACGGTTGATCGCCGCCAACACCTCCGGAGCGATCCTCGGGTCGTTGGCGGCCGGGTTCGTGCTCCTGCCGCTGGTCGGGGCCGGGCGCGGCCTGCTGCTGCTGGCGGCCATCTACCCCGCGTTGCTGGTCGGCATCGCCCTGTCACGTGCCCCGCGATCGTTGCCGGCGGCCGGCCTGGCGGCAGCCGCCGGTGTCGCGCTCATCGCGGTCGATCCGCAGGGACTCGTCACGGTGCGTACCGGCCTGCCCGCGGTCGAGCAGGTCCTGGAGATGCGCGAGGGGCCACAGGCCAACGTGGCGGTGACCGAACGGGACAACAACCGACGGATCCGGGTCAACAACTTCTACACGCTCGGCGGGACCGGAGCGATGCACGCCGAACGGGACCAGTCCGTCATCCCGCTGCTGACACACCCCGACCCGCGGGAGATCTTCTACCTCGGCATGGGAACCGGCATCACCGCCGGCGCGTCGATGGCGTTCGACGACATCGAGCGGGTCGAGGTCTGCGAGTTGATCGGTGACGTCGTCAGCGTCGCCGAGGCCCACTTCGACCGCTGGACCGGCGGGCTGTTCGACGACGATCGGGCCACCATCATCGCCGAGGACGGCCGCACCTGTCTGCGCCGCAGCCCCGATCGCTACGACGTCATCATCAGCGACCTGTTCACACCATGGAAGGCCGGGACCGGCAACCTCTACACCCTCGAGCACTACGAAGCCTCCCGTGAGCGGCTGCACGAGGGCGGCACCTACGTGCAGTGGATCCCCCTCTACCAGGTGTCCGAGCGCGAGTTGGCGATCATCGCCAACACCATGGACCAGGCGTTCGACGAGGTCCTGCTGTGGCGCGGCGACCTGTTCGCCTCACGGTCGATCGTGGCGCTGGTCGGCCACCAGGGCCCGGCGATCGTCGATCCGGGCATCCTGGCACCGGCGGGGCGGGCCCTGCTGGACGATCCGGAACGGGGCGACGACTTCTACGAGGCGATGCTCCTGCGGATGTACGCGGGCAACGTCACGCGCAGCGGCCGGTTCGCCGCCGCGCCGATCAACACCGACGACATGCCGCTGGTCGAGTACCTCGCACCCCGCACGCATCGCGACGTGCGTATCGGTGAGGCCCGGTTCGTCACCGGCAGCGAACGGGAACGCCTGTACGACGACCTGCTGGCCGCCGTTCCGCTCGCTGAGGACCCGGCGCTGGTGCTGCTGAGCAACGAACAACGCGGGTACGTGCACGCCGGACGCCGATACGCCGCGTACCGCTGGCATGACTCGCGCGGTCGTGATGAGATCGCTGACCCCGCCTTCGAGGACTTCCTCGACTGGTCACCGCCGGGCAGCACCCGGGCGCTCTCACCCTCGCGGGTCCTGCTTCCCCCGCCCCGTCCGGCGACACCTGCTGCCGCCTCGGCCAGCCACTGACCGGTCAGCGGGGACGGCGGTAGAACGGCAAGTCCACCACGACGGCGGGTAGCGAGACCCCACGCACGTCGACCTGCAGGGAGGTACCGACCTCGGCGTGCCCCACATCGACGTAGGCCATGGCGATCGGGATGCCGAGCGTCGGCGACAGCGCACCGCTGGTGACCTCGCCCACGGCCGACCCGTCGGGAGCCAGCACCGGGTAGCCCGTCCGCGGGGCCCGGCGGCCCTCGGTGGTCAGTCCGACCAGTTGCTGTGCCGGACCGGCCTCCTTCACCGCCACCAGCGCGTCACGGCCGACGAACCCACGCGACGACGACAACGCGACGATCCGGC
>SLHP01000098.1 GCA_007136095.1 Nitriliruptoraceae bacterium | reverse complement strand
CTCGCCGATCAGGCCGCTTGGCCGCTGCCGGACACGCTTACCGCCGTGCTGCTCCCCGCGGCGCGGGTGCACGACACCCTCCCGCATCTGGAGGCCACGACCCTTCACGTACCGGCGGATGCCGCCGGTGTGGACGCGACCGAGGCAGGCAGCGAGGAACGTGCCGGCACGGGGGAGGGGCTCGAGGCGACCAGCGTGCTGCTGGTGGCGGACGTGGTCCGCACCCGCGCCTACCTCCGCCGCGTCCTCGACGGGCGCGGGGCCGTGATCGGTCCGGTGCGCCCCTGGACCCGGGCCGGCGAGTCGCTCCAGGTCGCGGTCCGCGCGCAGCGGTTGCTCGGCCACGACGGCGGCGAGGTGCTGGATGTCACCGACCACCTCGCCGAGCTGGTCGTCGGCGCTGATCCTGCGTCGCTCCAGGATCTGCGGGACGAGGTGCTGTCCCCGCTCCGGGACCTGTCGCCCGGCGCGGCGGACCGGCTGCGCGAGACGCTACGTGCCTGGTTGCTCCACCTCGGGCGCCGCAGCGAGGTCGCCGACGCACTGCACGTCCACCCGCAGACCGTGCGCTACCGGATGAACCAGGTCCGCGATCTGTACGGCGACCGCATCGATGACCCCGCCACCGTCCAGGCACTGATCATCGCCCTGGCCCGGGGGGACTGAGGAGCACGGTCCAAAGCGGTATCACTCTGGTATCGTTTTCGTATGGCGCTGACCCTGCGGACCGACGACGAACTCGAACGCGCGCTCACTGCCCTGGCGGAGCGTGAGGGTTCGTCACGCCAGGAGATCATCCGCCGCGCGGTCCTCGAGCGCTACGAGCGTGCCGGCCATCAGGCTCGCGTCGACGAGAGCGCGCAGCGGATGGCGGAGCGCTGGGGCGATGTCCTTGATCGGCTCGGGTCGGTGTGAACCACCTCGACCACCTCGACATCGAAGACCTGCTCCGACTGACGAGGCTGCTCGAGGCGGGGCCGGTCCGCGACGTCGGGCTGCTGGAGGCGGCGTGTGCGCGGCCACGGGCGAGCGTGCTCGGCGACGAGGCGTATCCGACCCTGGAGCTCAAGGCCGCCGCACTGCTGCACTCCCTGGTGCGCAACCATGCCCTCGCGGACGGCAACGAGCGACTCGCCTGGCTCGCGACCGTCGTCTTCCTCGACCTCACCGGCAACACCGTGGACCTGGACGACGACGCAGCCTTCGAGCTGGTCATGGCCGCCGCCGAGGGGCACCTCGATGTCGAGGAGATCGCCCGACGGCTCGCCACCCACCCTGACTGACGAGGACCCCGACCGCGTACCCGCCCGGGAACGCGAGGGCTCCCATCCACCCCGGCTGGCCGGCCCCGGCGAGCAGCAGGACGGCGAACAGCATCTGGCCGGCGGTTCGCTGTCCCGGGTCCTGCCAGACGGCACCGTGGTCAGCGGAGCTCGGGGCGGGCCATGACGTGCGCGATGGGACGCATGTCCATCCACGTCTGGTGCTTGGGGCGTTCGGCGGTCTCGTGGCGCAACTCGGTGAAGTCGCCGAGGTCCGTGAAGGTGGTGCGTCCGCCCTGCAGCCCGGACATCGCGCTGCCGGCACCGCCGTCTTCCGCGTGTTCGATCAGGTGATCGACGCAGCGTTGCGCCAGCCGCGTCGCCTGGATGCGGTCGAACGGGCTCGGTGAACCACCTTGTTGGATATGCCCGAGGATGGATTCACGGACGTCGAACAGGCCCTGGGACTCGCGTTCGAACAACGAGTGGATGAAGGATGTCGTGTAGATCGGATCCGCACCTTCGCCGCGGATCACCAGGCCCAGGCGCTTGCCCGCCGCGAAGCCCTTCCGTAGCCAGTCGACGTCCGTCGCCAGATCCGCCAGTGAGATGCCCTCCTCCGGCAGGTAGAGGCGCTCCGCCCCGGAGGCCAGTCCACTCATCAACGCGAGGTAGCCGCACTCGCGCCCCATCGTCTCCACCACGAAGCAGCGGTGGGTCGAGACCGCGGACTCCTTGATCTTGTCGAGGTTGGTGATGATGCTGTTGAGGGCCGTGTCCGTCCCGATGCTGAGTTCCGAGCCCGGCAGGTCGTTGTTGATCGACGCCGGGAGACACACGATCGGCAGGTCCAATCCGGAGCGGTCCCGCCCGGTATGCAGGGCGTGGGCGACCTCGTAGCCCGCCCAGCCCCCGATCATCAACAGCCCGTCGATGTCGTGCTTGTGCAGTTGCCTGGCGATCGTGCCGAGCGGTGCCTGGTGGGGCTTGATGCGGCTGGTCGCGAGCTCGGCACCGCCTCGGGCGGTCCAGCCCGTGATGGCCATCCAGCCGAGCTCCTCGACCTCTCCCGCGGCCAGTCCTTCGAAGCCACGCTTGACGCCGAGCATCGTGTGGCCCGCGTCGATACCCAGCCGGACGGCTGCACGCACCGCGGCGTTCATCCCGGGCGCGGGACCACCCCCGTGGAGGATCGCGAGGCGCAGCTTGCGGGCGTTCGGTGCGGGCTCCCTGGGTTCTGCCCGCACGATCGTGTGGAACGCGTCCCAGGATTCGGTGAAGCTGCCACCGCGTAGTTGCATGGCCCGGTCGTAGTCGCCGTCGGCGATGGTGCCCGCGACCTGCCTGGTCTGTTCGACGTTGCTCATCAGCGGCGATGGGACGATCCGGTTCTCCCGGATCCCGATCAGTTGCGGTTCGTCGTCGGGGTCCGCCTGCAGCAGCAGTTCGACGGCTGCGTGCCCGCAGAGGGTTCCGAGGTTGCGGTCGAACGCGCTGGGAGCCCCACCCCGCTGGACGTGCCCCAGGATCGTGACGCGCGTGTCCTCGCCGAGCCGTTCCTCCAGCACCTGCTGGACGCGCTTGGCGGTGATCGGGTTCCCGTCGGTGTCGTGGGCACCCTCGGCGACGACCACCATGTTCTGGCGGCGGCCCTGTTCCCGCCCCGCACGCAGGGACTCGGCCATCTCCTGTTCCCACGTGGCTGCGTCGGCGGGACGCTCGGGGATGAAGGTCCAGTTCGCTCCGGCCGCGAGTCCGCTCATCAAGGCGAGGTAGCCGCAGTGACGGCCCATGACCTCGACGACGAAGCTGCGCTGGTGGCTCGCCGCCGTGCTGTGCAGCGCGTCCATCGCTTCGGTGATCCGGTGCAGCGCCGTGTCGGCGCCGATCGTCATGTCGGTGCCGAACATGTCGTTGTCGATCGAGCCGACGAGCCCGACGAGGAACAGCGTCGGATGCGCGTCCGCGACCGCCTGTTCGATGCGGCCGTCGGCGACCAGGGCGGCCAGCAGGTCCGGCCATTCCCTGCGGAAGGTGTCGGCCCCCGTCAGGGTCCCATCACCCCCGATGACCACCAGGGAGTCGATCCCACGGTCGAGCAGGTTGTGCGCCGCTCGCTGACGACCTTCCGGCGTCCGGAAGTCGTCGCTGCGGGCGGTCCCGATGACGGTCCCACCGAGGTGGAGGATGCCGCCGACGTCGACGGAGCGGAACGGCTGGATGTAGTCGCCGCCCTCGACCAGTCCCTGGTAACCCTCGCGGATCGCGTGGATCGGCACGTCGCGATGGATCGCGGTCCGTACGGCCGCGCGTACGGCGGCGTTCATGCCCGGGGCGTCGCCACCGCTGGTTAGCACGGCGAGGCTGGTCGGTCGGCGGGGTTGGTCGGTCACGGTGGCGCTCACTTGTCGAGATGCGGGTCCGGCAGGTCCCTCGAGGTTCGTCCGAGGGCGGGACCATGTGCGTCACGACCAAGATAGTTCGACCGGGCCGTGGACGGGTCTTGACAAGACATTGAACGGACGTTTAGTATGCTGAACATGAGTTCAACCGTCCCCTCGTCGCGCGGAGAGATGCCCGACCTCACGGCCCGGGCGCGGATCCGCGATGCGGCGATCGCACGGTTCGCCGCTGTGGGCGTCGCCGCGACGTCCATCCGCGCCATCGCCGCCGAGGCGGGCGTGTCGGCGGGCCTGGTGATCCACCACTTCGGATCCAAGGACGCCCTGCGGGTGGCCTGCGACCAGTACGTGGCTGCCGTCATCCGCGACCGCAAGCAGCGCGCCGCCGCAGCGGGGGCGGGACTGGATCCGGTGGCGGCACTGCGCGATGCCGGTGACGGCCCGCCGCTGTTGCGCTACCTCGCCCGGACGCTCGTGGACGGCTCACCCCATGTGGCCGAACTCGTCGACGAGTTGGTCGAGGATGCCGTCGGCTACCTCGAGGAGGGGGTCGCCACCGGCCTCATCACGCCTGGCGACGACCCACGGGGCCGGGCCGTGGTGCTGACCCTGTGGTCCCTGGGCTCGCTCGTGCTCCACGACCACGTCAACCGGATCCTCGGGACCGACCTGACCGGAGACCCGGCTGAGCTCGGCGGGTGGGCGGTCCCGGCGACCGAGATCCTGGCGAAGGGGGTGCTTCCCGTCGAACTGTACGAGCGGGTCCGCGACGCCTTCGAAATCGGGATGCAGGGAGAGGCGCAGCCGCAGCAGGAGGTGATCGAGCGATGACGACCGCCGCTGACGCTGGGGTCGTGATCCGCGCCGAGGGGCTGGTGAAGGACTACGGCGACACCCGGGCCCTCGACGGCCTGGACCTGACGATCCGTCGGGGAGAGGTGTTCGGGTTCCTGGGCCCCAACGGTTCGGGCAAGTCCACGACCATCCGGATCCTGCTGGATCAGTTGCGTCCCACCGCCGGGCGTGCCGAGGTGCTGGGTCACGTGCCGGCCGCTGGCGGTCCCGCGCTGCGGGCACGGATCGGCTACCTCCCGGGTGAACTCGCGATGGACGGACGTGCCACCTCGCAGCAGTTGCTCGAGCATCTGGTGCGCCTCCGGGGTGGGGCGGGGCTCGCGCGCCTTCCCGAGCTGGCGGAGCGGTTCGGCCTGGACACCTCGCGCAGCATCCGGACCCTGTCGAAGGGCAACCGGCAGAAGGTCGGCGTGATCCAGGCGTTCATGCACCGTCCGGAGCTGCTGATCCTCGACGAGCCGACCAGCGGGCTCGATCCGTTGCTGCAGCGCGAGTTCCTGACGCTGGTCCGTGAGGCGCAGGCCGACGGCGCCACGGTGTTCATGTCGTCGCATGTGCTCTCCGAGGTGGAGATCGTCGCCGAGCGGGTGGCGATCATCCGCCAGGGACGGATCGTGGACCTGGACGACGTGCAGACGCTGCGCCGGCACGCCGGGCAGCACGTGTCGTTCACCTTCGAGGGCCACGTCGACGCCGGGGTCTTCCGCGCTCTGGCTGGGGTCGAGGACCTCGAGGTCGAGGTTGCGGACGGCACCACGACGCTCACGTGCGTGCTCCGTGGCGAGCCGGATGCGCTGTTGAAGGCTGCCGCACCGAACCGGGCGCTGCGCTGGTCCGCGCACGACCGGGAACTGGAGGACCTGTTCCTCGATCACTACCGGGTTCCCGCCGCCGAGCTGCGGGCTGACGAGGAGGTGTCCGGCGATGGCCACTGACACCGACCGGCAGCAGCCGGAGACGGGTCCTGCGCACGTGGCGCCGGCGCCCGGGGTCGCGCCGCCCGGCAGCGTGCTGCGCTGGGCGTTGCGCGAACAACGCCGGTCCCTGCTGCTGTGGTCGCTCGCGGTGGCGGTCGTCAGCGGCATCTACGCGAGCTTCTTCGACGTGATGGACCCGAGCGAGATGGATGCCCTGATCGGCTCGATGCCCGAGGGGCTGGTCGCGGCGCTCGGGTACGACCAGCTCGGGTCGGCGGCGGGGTTCCTCGAGTCGACCGTCTACGGACTGTTGGGTCCGATCCTGCTGCTGGTCTTCGGGATCACCTTCGCGGCCCGGACCCTGGCCGGTGGTGAGGAGGACGGCTCGCTCGAGCTCGAGCTGACGTCGGCGGTCAGCCGGCGCCGGGTGGTGCTGGAGCGTTACGCGGTCCTCGTGGTGCAACTCGTCGTGGTGGTCGCCGCGCTCAGCATCGTCGTCGTGGCCCTGGTCGTCGCGATCGACATGGACGTGGCGCTCTCCGGGCTGTTCGCCGGTGGTCTGGGGTTGTTCCTGCTGGTCCTGGCCCTGTCGAGCCTGACGTTCGCGGCCGGTGCCGCGACCGGGCGGCGGGTCATCGGGTTGGTGGTCGGTGCGGGCGTCGCGGTGGTCGGGTACGTCGCGAACGCACTGGCGCCGTTGCTGGACGATGGCCGCTGGCTGGAGGCGATCAGCCCGTTCGCCTGGTACCTCGATGGTGACCCCCTGGTCGAAGGGATCGATGTGGTCGGCTTCGGTGCGCTCGCGCTGGTCGCGGTCGTGTCGCTGGGCGTTGCCGTGACGACCTTCGATCGCCGCGACCTGGGCGTCTGAACCGATGTGGTCGAACGGAATTGTGCGGTCATGAGGGTGGTGCGTCGAGTGGCTGGGATCGCTGTGGTGGCCGTCGCCGTGTGGCTGGCCCTGGTGGTGTTGGCCGCGGTGTTCCAGCGTCAGCTCATCTACCTGCCGAGCGTCGCGTCCCCGACCCCGCCGTCGGACGTGGAGGAGGTCGCCTTCACGACCGACGACGGACTGCAGCTGGCGGCCTGGTTCCTGCCGGTCGATGATCCCGTCAGCACCGTCATCGTGTTCCCCGGCAACGCCGGGAACCGGGAACAGCGCCTGCCGATGGCCCGAGGTCTGACGTCACGTGGCCACGCCGTGCTGCTCGTGGACTATCGCGGGTACGGGGGCAACCCCGGCTCGCCGTCGGAGGACGGCCTGCTCCGAGACGCCGTGGCCGCGCGCGACCACCTCGCGACCCGCAGCGACGTCGAGGAGGCGTCGATCGCCTACCTGGGTGAGTCGATCGGTGCGGGGGTCGCTGCCGGGCTGGCGGCCCGGGCGCAACCGGCGGCGCTCGTGCTGCGCTCACCGTTCCCCGAGCTGGCTGACGTCGGTCGGTCGGTGTATCCGTTCCTGCCGATCCGCACCCTGCTCCGGGACCGCTACCCGGTGGTCGAGGACCTCGCGACCAACGACGCGCCCGTCCTGGTCGTCGCCGGAGATGCCGACCGGATCGTGCCGACGCGCCTGTCGCGCCAGGTCGCGGATGCGGTGGACGCCGAGCTCATCGAGATCGAGGGGGCCGGCCACAACGACGCGGCGTTGTTCACCGGAGATCGCTACCTCGACGAGGTCGACGCCTTCCTGCGCGCGTCCGTGCCCTGACGCAGGCGTGGGCGTCGGCGAGTGCCGTGGTCCTGGTCCGCGATCACACGAAGTCGGTGAAGCCCCGGTCGACGTGGCCGGTCAAGCGACGGTGCAGACGCGCTGCCGCGTCGTCGGTCAGCTGTCCGATGTGGTCCGCAACCACCCGCAGGACCTGCACGCGTGAGCCGTCCCGGTGCCCGGCCTCCAGCAGTCCCGCGAGCTCCGGCTGCAGGTCGCGCGGGAAGATGGCGACATCCGCCTGCCCGCCCTGGACCGCCGCGGCGTGCAGTTCGAAGAGTTCGACCACGACCCGGCGCTGTCCATGCTGGTAGGTCGCCATGCGGGGGTGCTCGATCACGAACACCCACAGCAGGTCGCGCAGCACATCGTCCACCAGGCGGGCGTCGGTCGGGATCGCCAGGTCGTTGTGGTGCCGACGCGGCGGGGCGTGCGGGTCGCGGGGTGTGACCGAGTGCATGAGCCGGTTGATCAGCCGCTTGCGCATCAGACGCAGCGCCTGCCGGGATTCGGTCGATCCATCGAACTCGCCGGACAGGCGTCGGAACCCCTCGAACGGTCCGTCCGGCTGGGTGAAGAGGGCCTCCAGGGTCGTGCTGAGTTCCTGCGCGGTGTGCTGTTCGGGGTCGTCGGTCGGCTGCTCGGCCAGCTTGCCGCGCCGTTCCCGACGATCGACGATCTGGCCCGCGAGCTGCTCCCGGGCGGAGGCGGACTGGGTGAGCAGCGCCAGCGGGATCGAACCGGCGAGGAAGAAGTCCTCGAGGTCGTGGACCGCGTACGACACGTCGTCGGCCCACTCCATGACCTGGGCCTCGAAGCTCTGGGTGTGCCGGCGCTCCGGCGGCACGGGGTCGCGGACCCAGGCGGCCACGTCCCGCTCCGTCGGGTAGAAGCACCACTTGTGGTCGCTGACCTCGCCGCGCTCCCATGGGTACTTGACGGCGGCATCCAGGGTCGCCCGGGTGAGGTGCAGGCCCTGCGCGGCGGTCGAGCCGGTCAGGCGGCTGGTGACCAGGCGGAAGGTCTGCGCGTTGCCCTCGTAGCCGCCGACCTCCGTCGGCTCGACGCCCCACCGGATGGCGGCGGCGTCGACGGCCCCCGACAGCGCCTCCTCACCGACGTGTCCGAACGGCGCATGGCCGAAGTCGTGCATGATCGCCGCGGCTTCGACCAGGTCCGGATGGGCGCCGAGCTTCCACCCGAGCCGTCGGGACAGTTGTGCCACCTCGATGGTGTGGGTCAGGCGGGTGCGGAAGAAGTCCGCCTCCCCGGGCGCGACCACCCCCGTCTTGCCCTGGAGCTTGCGGAACGCGTTGGTGTGGATGAGGCGGTCGTAGTCGCGGGCGAACGGATGGCGGTAGTCGGCCGGGTCATCCACACCCGGTTCACGGGCGAGATCCTCGTCCGTGTAGCCGGTGTCGCGCGGATCAGCCATCGGTGGTTCCGCCGCCGGGTCGGGGCGTTGGACCGATCACAGACGGGACGGGACGTAGGAGGAGAGTGCGTCCCGTGCCGCGGTCGCCGGGTCCTCGCGGAGTGCGTAACGCGTGGAACGGCCAGATCCCCGCATGGCCACCAGGCCGGACTGCCGCAGGATCGACAGGTGGTGGTGCGCCGTGGCCTTGGCCACGTCCAGGGCGTCGGTCGCCTCCGTCAGGCTGATCGGCCCGGACGACATCCGTCGCAGCAGCTTGAGGCGACTCTCGTCGGACAGGGCCTTGAAGAGCTTGATCAGCGCGGGGGGAGGGACCTCGGGCGGTAGCGCGAGGAACTCGTCGGCCACGACGGTGGAGATGACCTCGGTGTCCTGCCGGAGCCGTCCGACGACCAGCCACGGCCGCATCCAGTAGCTCGGGAGCAGGACCACACGCTTGATCTTGGAGTCATCCGAGAGTTCGTAGCCGTTGGTGGCATCGAGGATGACCTCCGTCGGGTCCACGCCGGCGGCCAGTCGATCACGGTGGTAGGCCACGTCGCGGTGGATCGGCTCCAACGACTCGCGCCGCAGGTCCTGCCAGATCGCCGCGTCGAACCGCTCCACCACCCCGGTGATCCGTTGTCCGTACGCGACCGGGTCCGCCGCCATCAACCGCGCGATGCTGTCGGGGCAGCCGGTGTCGGCCGCACAGTCACGCAGGAACGTCATCGCGTCGGCCTCGCCCGCCAGGACGCGTGTCGGCAGGTCGTCGTCGCCGGCGACCAGCTCCTGGGCCTCGTGCGACAGCAACAGCCGCCAACCCGTCGCGGGGTCCTCCTTGAGCACGTCGACGAGTTCAGACACGCCACCGGGTTCGGGGAGGTCGGCCGCCAGCAACGACAGCACGAGGAACGCGGTCCCGCCGGAGGCACGATC
This sequence comes from Nitriliruptoraceae bacterium, assembly GCA_007136095.1. Classification (GTDB taxonomy): domain Bacteria; phylum Actinomycetota; class Nitriliruptoria; order Nitriliruptorales; family Nitriliruptoraceae; genus CSSed11-175R1. The sequence goes on along the minus strand of SLHP01000098.1, from coordinate 15,412 downwards.
GAGGTCGGCGATGTCGTTGAGCAGATCGTCGGGCACCCGTGCACGGAGGGCCGCGATGCGTTCCCGGCCGACGTCGTAGTCGGTCGGGCCGCCCGTGACGCCGATGACGCCCATCAGGCGAAGCAGCTCGGCGGCCCCGGACGCCTGGACGCTGACCTCCAGCGCTGATGCGGTGGAACTGCTCCGCAGGTCAACGAGACGCACGTTCGGGCTCCCGATCGCAGTTTCGACCGATGTCGGACCGGTGCACCGTACACGGCACGTTCCCGTTCGTCGACGGGCAGACACGCCCACGGCAGATCGTGCGATATCCGCCGAAAGTATGACATCAAGAGGTTCGACAAACATCGAATAATACGGTACGATAGATATCGAATGAAGCGCGGACCGGACGCAGATCGTCCCACGTGAGCCGCGACGACCAGGAGGCCGTCACCATGACGACGATGATGTTGCAGGCCGCCCAGGCCGCTGACCGCATGAACCGCTCCCAGCAGGCTGCCGAGCTCTACCGGGCACGTCGCGCGAAGAGCGCGCCGGAGGGTCGCGCGAAGAGCGATCCCGAACGCCGCGCGGGCTCCAGGAACGGCTCCCGTTCGGACCAGACGACGCGCCGCCTCGTGAACGGCGCGACGGCGTCGTCAGCCTTCGCCACCGGTCGCGGCTGACCCGGCCAGCCCACCCAGCAGGAACGCCTCCGTCAGGCAGGCCTTCACGAAGTCCTCGAGGTGCAGGGACTCGTCCTCGCCGTGCGCGTTGGACGCGGGATCCTCGATGCCGACGAGCAGGCACGGCGCGCCCCCGAACGCGTCACTGAACGGACCGACGAACGGGATGGAGCCGCCGCAGCCGAGGATCGCCGGGTCCCGGCCGTAGGCGGCCGCCATGGCGTCGATCGCCGCGTCCCAGGCGGCTCCACCCGGCTCCATGACCCAGGCGGGGTTGCGTTCACCGAGGGCCACCTCGACGTGCACCCCCCAGGGCGTGTGGTCGCGCAGGTGCTGGGCGAGGGCCTCCATGGCCCGGTCCGGGTCCTGGCCGGGTGCGAGCCGGCAGGACAGCTTCGTGTCCACCCGCGCCAGCAGGGTGTTCGAGGCATCGCTGACGGATGGCACGTCCATGCCGGTCGGCGTGATCGTGGGCTGCGCCCACATCCGCTCCAGCAGCGTGCGGTCGGGGTCACCGACGAAGCGCACGCCGTCGAGCATCCGGACCTCGTGGCGGATCTCGTCCGGGTCCTCGCCCAGGGCGGCCACCTGCGCCCGCTCATCGTCCGACATCGGTCGGACGTCGTCGGCGAAGCCCGCCACCGCGATCGAGCCGTCGTCGTGGTGGAGCGAGGCCAGCAGTCGCGTGGTCGCGGTCAGGGCGTCGGGGACGGCGCCACCCCACATGCCGGAGTGGACGGGCTGTTCCAGCGACCGGACCGTGATGGTCGCGTCGGCCATCCCGCGCAGCGTCGTGGTGAGGCCCGGCCAGCCGAGCTTCCAGTTCACGAGGTCGGTCAGCACGATGACGTCCGCCTGCAGCAGTTCGGCGTAGCGCTCGAGGAAGGCCCCGAGGTGCGGTGAACCGATCTCCTCCTCGCCTTCGATGATGACCTTGACGTTGACCGGCAACGTCCCACGTGCGGTCAGCCAGGCCCGGATCGCGGCGACGTGCGCCATGATCCCCGCCTTGTCGTCGGCAGCGCCGCGCCCGAACAGGCGCCCGTCGCGCTCGGTCGGGGTGAAGGGCTCGGAACCCCAGCGATCCGGTGTCCCGACCGGTTGCACGTCGTGATGGGCGTAGAGCAGCACGGTCGGCGCGTCGGGACCGGCGTGGAGCCAGGAGCCGGTGACGTAGGGATGCGCGCCCTCGAGCTCCAGGAGCTGGACGTCCTCGAGTCCCGCGTCGCGCAGCCGCTCGGCGGTTCGCTCTGCCGAGGCACGGACCTGGTCGACGTGATCCGGGGACACGCTGATGGAGGGGATGCGGACCAGATCCTCCAACCAGGCACGGGTGTCGGGCAGCTGGGCGGCCACCTGGTCCGCGACATCCTCGAGCCCGTCGGGCACGTGGGTCGAGCTCGGTAGGGCGGTGGTCTCGGACACGATGGTCGGGCTCCAGTCGGTGGTTGCCGCGACAGTCTGCCCGATGTGCGGCCAGCCGGGGTCCACGGCGTCGCCGGCCGGTCGACGAGCGTCTCCGTCGGCACGTTCCCGGCTTCGGCCTCCGGGGGACTATCCTGCGCCGAACGCAACAGGACGCGGAGGCGAAGCACCTTGGGACAAGCGGCGGAGGCATGGGAGAAGCTGTCCGGCATGCTCACCGAAGGTGACATGTCGCAGCTCCCGAAGCTCTACGAGGCGGATGCCCTCTACCTGGAGCCCTACAACCCGCCACATCGGGGCAACCTGCTGATCCAGGCCTACCTGAAGGATTGGCTCGGCGGGAAGGAAGAGGTCGCGATCGAGGTCCTGCGGCTCATCGAGTCCGATGATGAGCGCTCGCTCGCCGTGGAGTGGACGATCTCGTACACGGCCGCCGGGCGCCGCTGGAGCGACCTGCCACGTGCCAGCTTCTTCGGCTTCAGCGCCGACGGGCGCGTCGAGTACCACCGCGACTACACCTGAGCCACGATACGGGTGCTGGCAGCCGCGCTGCCGCACCGCTCAGCACCTGCTCCGGGTGACGACGGGCACACGTCGAGAACCAGCCAACGGCGGATGCGGTCCCGGTGCGGCACCCGCCGGATCAGTCCTTGGTCGCCAGGCGCCACACCAGCATCCCGACGAGTCCTGCGCCGACCAGTCCGGCGATGAGTTGTCCCTGGGGACCGGGCGTGTCCGGGAGCCGGTCGCGCAGACGGACCGGAGCGTGGAAGTCCCTCACCTCCCAATCCATCGCGATGGCGGCGGCGCGCAGTTCCCGGTCCGGGTTGGCGGCGACGGGGTGCCCGACGGCCGACAGCATCGGCAGATCGGTGATCGAGTCGCTGTACGCGTAGCAGTTCGTCAGGTCGTAGCCACGCACCTCGGCGACCTGGCGCATCGCCGTCGCCTTGGCGCCGGCGTACGCGTAGAACTCCAGGGTCCCGTCGTAGCGACCGTCATCGTCGAGTCCGGACCGGGTCGCGATGACGTTGCGGATGCCGAGGTACTCACCGAACGGCTCGACGATCTCCTCCCCGGAGGAGGACACGATCCACACGTCCCGGCCCGCGCGGCGATGCTCGGCGATGAGGTCGAGTGCCTCGCGGTAGGCGAGCGGCGCGATCACCTCCTCCATCGTCTCGCGCACGAGGCGCCGGATCCGGTCCGCTTCCCAGCCCTTCGTCATCTCGAGGGCGGCATGTCGGGCTTGTTCCATGCGCTCGTGGTCGGCGCCGACCAACTGATAGACCGCCTGGGCGTAGAGGGTCTTGAGCACCGTCGAGGAGGACAGCAGCCCGTCGCGGAAGAAGGTGCGGCCCATGACCAGGGTCGATGACCGCGCGATGATGGTCTTGTCCAGGTCGAAGAAGGCCGCCTCGGTCGCGCCGGTCGACCGCCGTCGGATCTCCTCGAGCATCGCGTCGGACAGACGGTCGGCATCCGGGCGCGCGTAGCGCTGCTCCGTCTCCGACCCCGCGGTCTGACGCTCGGTGGCGGCCTGCGTGGCCGCGACCAGCAACTCGTCGGTGTGCTCGTCGCTCACGTGCGCCTCCTTGGCCCCCGGTGTGCGCCGACCCACGCGGCGTGCGGTGGTGTGCGGGCCGGTTGCAAGCTGACGCGGTGCCGTCGCTCATCCCCGGCGGACCCGTCAGACTATCCGGCGGGGATGAGCCGGAGGCCGATCAACTCGCCCGGTCGGACGAGGACCGGCGGGTCGACCGACACCAGGGAACTGCCCGCGGCACCCTGCACCGTTGCGGTCCCGGCGCCGGCCGCCAACCACAGGGTGTCGCCGTCCGTCGCTGCGAACATGGTGCTCACCCGTGGGGGCGCCTGGTCCGACCGGTCGCTGGCGTGCAGAGGCAGGAGCGGCGGGTCGATCCCGTCGGGATCGCGAGGCTGTCCGGTCGCCGCGTCCAGGAACTCCCACCCGTCCTCCGGTGCCGCCGGTCGGCCGATGGCGACGGTGCCCTGCGCCCAGGGCAACGCGATCGCGCAGCACGGGCCGTCCAGTTCCACGGGGATCTCGCGCCGCCAGAGCTCGGAGGCGTTCCCGTCCCAGGCGATGACGACCACCTGCCCGACGGTGCGGTCGGTGTCGTCAGCCCGGAGCCACGTCCCGACCGCAACCCCATCGCTCCACTGGATGCCGCTCAGCGGCACCAGGTCGGCGTAGACCTGCAGGACCTCGCCGGTGGCGCCGTCCAGGAGCAGGGTCTCATCCGAGCGCCCACGATTGGCCACGACCCAGGGCCCCTCCACCCGAGCCCACCGGGGCGCCTCGAGGTCGACGCCCCAGCGCACCGCGCCCGTCCCGGGATCGATCAGTTCCAGGCGGTCACTCGGCCCGAGCGTCAGCAGGCCGAACGGCGCGCCGTCGAGTGGGCGCCCCGTGTGGCTCGTCCAGGCGACGGCTCCGTCTTCCAGGGATCGCGAGGTGGCGCGTTCGAGGGATGAGTCGGGTCGCCCGTCCGGCGCGGAGAAGACCACGACCCGGTCGTCGTGGACCTCCACCGCCCGCAACTGGTTCGCGCCGGCCGCCCAGCGCAGGTCCCCGTCGGGCTCGAGCGCGAGGACGCGGTCACGCTGTCCGATCACGATCGTGCCGTCGTCAGCGATGGCCAGTTCGACCACGGGCACCCGCCCGTCAGGTGTTTCGGCCAGGATCGGTTCGCCATCGGAGGTCCGGATCGCCCGCAGATCGATGGCCGAGGCGTTGCCGCCGGGGTTGGCGGGGTCCGTACCCCGGACCCGGAGCCGGGTGCTGTCGACGACCGCGAGCCAGCGGTCGGTCACCGCGACCTGCTGCAACTCGCCGGACAGGCGGACACGCCACTGCTCACACCCGCGGGGTTCGCAGACCAGACTTCGGACCTGATCACTGGCCTGTGGGTCCCTGGTGATGTCCCCGTCGAGGCGGTCCGCGGTCGCGGCGTCGTCACCGTCCCGGCCGGTCTCGTCTGATGCCTGAGGCACCACTCCCGATCCGGGAAGTTGGACGGCCAGGTCACCAGCGGCATCCGTGGTGTCCGCGGTCAGCATCCCTCCGGTGCCGACGGCGGTGACGGCCACGACCACGATCCCGATGATGCCGAGACCGGCCGCGACCGTGACACGGCCGCGGGGCAGGAGTCGTCGTCCGCCGTTCCGATGGGCCGTCCCACCGCCACCGGGCGTGGTGGTGCCAGGCGTCACGAGGGTCCGGTCGATGACGGCACCACACCGTCCACAGAACCGTGCGGTGGTCGCCTTCGGAACCTCCGCGCACACAGGACACGACCGGGATCGCATCACGGTGCCGGCACCGGATCGACGCGCAGGAGGTGCCGACCCTGCTGCACGATCAGCGGATCGGTGGACACCACCTCGATGCTGTCGTCGCTGACGATCGAACCGGCGCCGTCGGCGGTGAGCACCGCGACCCGGCCGAAGGAGGTCTGCAGGAGCCGGTCCGGGGCGCCGGTTGGGATGTACGCACGACCCGTGTTCGCACCTCCCGGTAGTTCCGGCATGTCCTGCTCCGGGAGGTCACGATGCGCACCGGTCCGGGCATCGACGACGAGCCACCCGCCGTTCGACGATCCGGGATCGAAGATCGCGACCGTGCCGTCATGCCACGGGAGCGCCGCCGGACAGCAGGCACCGCGCGGGGGTGAGTCGAGGGGGACCTGCCAGCGTTCCTGACCGGCGTCATCCAGGGCCACGAGGGTGACCCGGGGGCTGCTGTCGTTGGGCATCCGGTTGTCGACCCAACTCGCGACCCAGAGGTCGCCGAGCGGCTGGACCGCGGTCAGCAGGCTGTTCTCTGGGCGGGTGGCGACCACCTGCCCCGATGCGGCGTCCACGAGCTGCGCGCGATCCTGCCGCTCCGTGCCGCCGTCGATCACCCAGGGGCCGGTGGTGACCTGCACGCTGCCGTCCGGCTCGGTGTCGTGGGTCCACAGCGTGGAGCCGTCGCGGGTGTCGATCAAGACGACCGAACCCCCAGCGGCCGTGGCGGCCAGGCCTGCGTCGATGAAGTCGCGCGGCACGACATCGTCCCGTTGCCATCGCGACTGCCCGGTCGCCAGATCGATGCCGGAGACCCGGAGTCGATCGGTGCCTTCCGGTGCCGCGCCCGGTGGCAGGTCGCCGACCACCACGACGTGGTCGTCTCGTGCCTCGAGGTACCAGGCTCTGCTGTCGCTGCTCGGGATCGACAGGCGTTCGCGGCCGTCGCGGGCGATCGCGACCAGCAGGTCGGGCCAGAGGAGCAGTGCCGTGCCGTCCCCGGTGACCGTGATCCGGCTCGGTGGGCCGGCCGGTTCGCCGTCGATGGGACGGGTCTGCAGCCAGCCGATGTCATGGTCGACGGTGCCGCCGACGCTGCCGCTCTCGCCGCCGTCGCTCTCGCCGCCATTGTCGACGGGCCGGACTCGGAGCGTCGAGCCGTCCAGGACCGCCAACCACCCCTCGTTGACGGCGACCGGTCCCGCCTCCTCCTCCAGCAGGAGGTGCCACCCCTCGCAGCCGCGGGGTTGACAGCGCAGCCGGTCAGGGTCGAAACCGTCGATCGCGGCCTGCTGCTCGGCGCTGAGCTGTCCGCCGATGCTGCCGGGCGACGAGGGGAGGGCGACCTCGGGATCAGGGTCCTGGGCCGGGAGGTCGTCGCCGCTTCCCCCGGCCGCAGCGGCGGTGACCGCCCCGAGCACGAGCACGGTGATCGTCGCGCCGACGATGGCTCGCCGTCGTGAGGGCGAACGTCGCCTCGTTGCACCGATCTGGCGGGTCCCGGAGCGTGTCCGTGGCCGCATCGACGACGTCGCGACCAGCGGATCACCACAGGACCCGCAGAACCTGGCGGTCGGCTCGTCCCACCGGGCATCGCAGGCGCGACACGACGTCTGTCGGTGTCTCGATCGCTGGCCCACGGTGCCTCACCGGGTCGATGGCAGCAGGGTATGGACCCCGGTCATCCACAGGCCGCCGACATCCAGTGCGGCCACGTGGTGCGGTCGTCGTAGGTTCGTCGCCGGAGACACCCTGGCCGTCACCACCTCGAGGTTCCCATGTCCGATCCGGACGTCGCGATACCCGGTGGGCCCGCGTCGACCTCCGACGGGCTCCCTCGGCCGATCGCCATCGACCTGCCACGGCCCGGCGCTGATGCCGTCCGGGGATGGGTGGAAGGGGTGCTCGGGTGGCAGCCGGTAGATGCGACGACCGCACGGTTGGTTCCACCGACGGTGCGGCTGATCGGGCCGGACACGGTGCCGTTGGACGATGCGGTCCCCAGGGTCCTGCTGCTGCCGACGGACCTTGCGGCGGCGGATGCGGCCGCGGCCGCCATCCGCACACGGGCGGCGGTGGTCCTCGTCTGGCCGGACGATCGTGACCGACTGGCGCAGGTCGTCGCCGGCGTGGTGGACCGGCCGCCCGCATTGTCGGACGATCGGCGGGTGCTGCGCGTCGGTGGCGTCAGTGGCGGGGTCGGGACCACCACGGTGGTCCTGGCACTGGCCGGCCTGGCTGGGTGGAACGGCACGGCCTCGCTGGCGGCGCTGCGGGGTGACGCTCCCGTGGCGGGCCTCCCGATCGTCCCGGCGGCGGCGATCGCTGATCCCGACCTGTGGAGCCGTCTGCCTGAGCCGCCGGGAACGCAGGGGTTGCGTGCCGTGCGTCTCGCCGACCCCTCACCGATCGCGACCCCGACGGATCCGGCGATCGGCCTGTCGGTGCTCGACCACGGCGTGGACGTGGATGTCGACGTGGTGGTCTGTCGACCCGACGCCGCGGCATTGGAGGGGCTCGATTCCACGACGGCCGCGGTGGTCGTGCTCGTCGGGACCGGGCCCGTGTCGCCGCGTGCCCTCGCACGAGTCGCGGGAGGGCGGCGCGGGATCCACCTGCCCTGGTCCGCACGCGTGGAGCGGGCCGGTCGCTACCGCCGGGTCCCCGCCGGGTTGCCCGGGTCCTGGTTGCGGCGCCTGCAGCCGCTCGTGCCCGGACCCGCCTCGCCGCGTCCACCGTCCTGAGCCCTGCCCGGTCCCGGCTGGCGCAGTCCGGACGCGACGTCCCTATGCTGCGCTGTACGCCCTGTGAGCACCTTCGACTCTGCTGGGCCGCCGGTGGACCGCGAGACGAAGGATTGCCGATGGTCGGAGAGATCATGGTCGACCGCAGGTCGTTGGTCGGTCGACGGAGCTGGGTGCTGGCGGCCGTGCTGGCCCTCATCGCGGTGCTGGTACCGACGGTAACCCCGCCGGCCGAGGCACAGGACCCACCCGCGCCGCGGGATATCACCCGGGCGTGCCCGATCTCTGTCCAGGAACTCCGACCCTATGCCGACGCGCCATCGGCGACCCATGCCGGGGCCATCGGCTGCCTGTCGTACTACCGGCTCGCCGAAGGCCGTACCGAGGGATCCGAGCAGATCTTCGATGCGGCCGATGGGGTGACCCGGGGCCAGATGTCGTCGTTCATCGCACGGACGATCGAGTTCCTCACCGAGGAGGAGATCCCCCTGACGATCGGGTACGAGGACGACGCCGGGGAGCACCAGACCAACATCCGCAAGCTCGCGACATACGAGGTTGCCCGTGGTTTCGACGACGGCACGTTCCGACCGGACGAGGTCGTCACCCGCGAGCAGATGGCCACCTTCATCGCCCGGGCCCTCGAGGTGGTCCTCGGTGAGCAACTCCCGCAGGAGACCGTCTTCGAGGACATCGGGCCGACCCATGCAGCCAGCATCGGCAAATTGGCCGCTGTCGGGGTCGTCGCCGGTCGATCGGACGGCACCTTCGGGCCTCGGCAACCCGTCAACCGGGCGCAGATGTCCTCGTTCCTGGCGCGCGCGTTGGATGTGGCTGCTGAGCGTGGTGTGTTCCCTGATCTCGTGCGCGTCGTTGACGGGATACCGTCCGTCGACGGAGATTCGCGACCCGGCTCACCTGGGGTCATGGGTGTCACCAGCGTGCGCAGCAGTGCCCACCCGTGGTTCGACCGTGTGGTGTTCGAACTAGGGGGCACGGGGACGCCGGGGTACCGCGCCGAGTACGTCGAACAGGCACGTCAGCGCTCCGATGGCCGGCTCCTCGAGGTTGGGGGCGAGCAGATCATCCGTGTCGTCATCACCGGTGTGGCCGACCCGGACGAGCTCCCCGACGACATCTCGCCATATATTCAGGCCCGTCTGGCCGGTCAGGATGGTGGGGACGTCGTCGAGGTGGTCAACGACCGGGCCATGGACGGTGAGCACGTCTTCTTCGTGGGCACCAACGGGTACTCCCCGTTCGTCGTCCAGCGTGGCGCCGACCCGACCCGGGTCGTCCTCGACGTCTTCCGCGGGTTCGATGAACCGCTCCCCTCGCCCCCGTCGCTGGAGATCGTGTCGAGCTTCACGACGCCACTGACCCCCGGACAGCCCCGCAACACCAACATCCACCTCGCGGCCGACTACATCGACGGGGATGTGATCCCGCCGGGGGGCACCTACTCGCTCAGCCGCGGTATCGGGCCTCGCACCACGGCCCGGGGGTTCGTGCCCAACGGCTTCATCTCCGGGGGCGAGCTCATCAGTGCCATCGGCGGGGGGGTCAGCCAGATGGGCACGACGTTCGTGAACGCCGCCTGGGAGTCCGGGATCCAGCTCGACCAGTTCCGTCAACATTCGATCTACTTCACCCGCTACCCGATGTGTCGGGAGGCAACGCTCAGCGGCACGGTGCTGGATGTCGTGGTCACCAACGATTCTCCCTATGACGTCACCATCCGCACGTCGTACTCCCAGAGCCAGATCACCGTCAGCTTCGTGAGCGTGCCGTGGGCGACCGTGTCCTCCTGGACGGGGCCACCGAGGAACGTCGTGGGCGGGGTCGGGGGTGCGTTCAGCGTCTCCTGCGGGCGGACGGTGACCTATCCGGACGGAACGTCTCGGTCCGAGAGCTTCAGTTGGCGCTACTCCGAGGGTTATCCCGGCTAGCGCCGGACAGACGCGCTCACGTATCGCGTGCGCCGGACGGGCATGCCCCCCGGATGTGCTGTGGCTACCCGTGTCCGGCCGGTGGCCGGGTCCGCAGCGGCTGTCCACAGTGTCTGGATCCGTCGGCTGGTCCGGTGCCGTCGGCCGTAGGCTGACGACCCTCACGGGGTCCCACTCCCGCCGCACCGCCGGTGCGAGACTCGTGATACGCCACGCGGTGCAGGTCCCTGCTCGACCGGCCCGCCCGCGGCGACGATGTCCGATCCGACCCGGGGCGGGGACGGAGACACTGTGGCCCGCCCATCGGCCGCTACCGCTGACCATGCCGCGACGCCTGCTCCGGGCAACTCCTCGACGCTGGACGCCCGTCAGCTCCGGTCGTCGGTCGCCCGTCGCCTCCGGGACGACGTCGAGGTCACCTCGGGACGCGCCGACCGGACGGTCCTGCGTCGCGCCGTGGCACGGGCTCTCGCCGCCGAAGGGGTCGTCGCGGCACCGGAGGTGTGGGCCCGCCTGGTCCGCGACCTCGTCGACGACCTGGGCGGGCTCGGGCCGCTGGAGTCGCTGCTGCGGGACCCCGCGGTCACGGACCTGATGGTCAACGGCCATGATGAGGTCCACGTGGAGCGGGATGGGGTCCTCGTCCGCACGGCGCTGACCTTCGACGACGACGAACACGTGGTCCGGGTGCTGTCCCGGGCGCTCGGGCCGCTCGGCGTCCGCCTCGACCGGTCGCATCCGTTCGCCGATGCCGTGCTGCCCGGCGGCATCCGGTTACACGCGATCCTGCCACCCCTGGTCGATCGGCCGACCGTGACGCTGCGCCGGGTTCCCGCGGTGGTCCCCAGCTGGGAGGACCTGGCAGCGGCCGGCTCCGTGCCGCCGGCGTGCCGTGAGCTGTTGCTGGCGGCGGTGCGCGACCGTCGCAACCTCGCCGTCTGTGGACGTGCCGGGGTCGGCAAGACCACGCTCCTGGCGCGGTTGCTGAGCGAGGTCGGTGAGGACCGGGTCGTCGTGATCGAGGACGCGCCCGAACTCCGACAGCCCTCGCCGCACACGGTGCACCTGCGGACCCGTGCCGCCAGTGCGGAGGGGATCGGGCAGGTCGACATCGCCGCACTGCTGCGCAACTCGCTGCGGATGCGTCCCGATCGACTGGTCGTGGGCGAGGTCCGTGGACCGGAGGTCGCCGACCTCCTCCAGGCCATGAATACCGGCCACGACGGGTCGATGACCACGGTGCACGCCAACGGTGCCCCGGAGGCGATCGTGCGCCTCGAGGGCATGGCGTTGCTCGCCGGGGTGCCGCTGGCCGCGGCCCGCGCACAGGTCGCGACCGCACTGGATCTGGTGGTGGCACTGGACCGCGATCGCCAGGGCCGCCGCCGGGTCGCCGCGATCACACGTGTGGACCTCGGGCCGGATGGGGCGATCTCCACGGAGGTGTGGGCATGCGAGCAACGCTGAGGTCGGGCCCCGGACGCTCCCGGTCGTCGGAGCCGGCGGCCGGTTCGTCGGCTGCGACCGAGCTGGTGCGGCTGCGTGTGGCGGCCGGGCTGGACCCCGGGGACGATGCCGATCTGCCGCCCAGGACGCGCCGCGCCGTCGCCATCGCCCGGACGGTCGGAGCCCCGCTGCTCGAGGCACTCGACGCCGGTCTGGCCGCGGAAGAGGACGTCCGCGAGGCCGCCCGCGCGGTTGCCGTGGCCAGCGCGCAGACGCGCGTCGTCGCCGGGGGCCTGTTGCTCGCGCCCCTGCTGCTCGTTCCCGGGTTGGGACGTCTGGTCGGTGCGGACCTGGTCGGCTTTTACACGTCCCCGATGGGTGGCGTCGTCCTCCTGGTCGGATCGGCGTTGCTGGGTCTGGGCGCGGCCATCGTCTGGGGGCTGGTCCGGCGGGTGTCGCGGCCTCCGAGCGCCGGTCCGCCCGGCGCCGCCCTCGCCGCGGCCGTGGTGGGCTGTCTGATCGCGTGGCATCTCGGCGGGCTCGTCGCCGCCGTGCCCGTCGCCGTCATCCTGTGGCACATGGTCGCTCGAACCCGCGGGCCGGAGCCCCTCCCCGGGTTGGATGAAGCCGCGGATCTGATCGCGACCGCCCGTGGTGGCGGAACGACCTCGGCGGAGGCACTGCGGCTCACGGCCGTCCAGCTTCCCCACCTGGCCCTGCCGCTGCGTCGGCTGGCCTTCGACCTCGATGTCGGTGCGGCCGGCGGGTCCGGCAGCCCGTCGGGGCAGACCGACCTCGATCGGTTGGCGACCGTGCTGGTCGCCGCCCACGACGTCGGAGCGCCCGTCGCTCCGTCGCTCCGCCGGCTCGCAGCCGATCTGCGGGCCGACGAACTCGCACGGGTCCTGGCCGCCGCTGAGCGGCTGCCCGCGCAACTGACCTTCCCCACCGCATTGTGCCTGTTGCCCGCGACCGTCCTGCTCGTCGGAGCCCCGATCGTGCAGGCCGGACTCATGGCAGCCGGCGCCTGACCTCCTGAGGAGGAACCCATGCACGGAACCATCGACAACCAGATCGCCCGGCACCGACCGGCACGCGCGGACAGCACCACGCGGTCGTTCGACGCCCACCCGGCTGGAGCCCGTTCCCGCGGAGTGACCGGTCCCGCCGGCCGGGCCACGCCCACCGGTCGGGCCACGCCCGACGGCCGTGCCACGTCCCCCGGCCGTTGGGACGACGAGCAGGGCTCGCTCGTCACGGAGTACGGCCTGCTGGCGGTGGTCGCCGCCACCGTGGCGGGCGTCATCATCCAGTGGGCGAGTGGCGGGGCGTTGGTCACCCTGTTCAACGCGCTCCTGCGCCAGGCACGCGCGCTCGTCGGCGCATGAGCCACCACCCGCGGGAGGTCCGGTGCGACACCGGGCCTCCCGCCCACCCCGTCCACGCCCGCTGCGTCCGCTCGGGTCTCGGCCGTCGGCGCAGACCCTGGCTCAGCACCCGGTCCTCGGAGGGTTCGCTCAGCCTGGAAGCCGTGATGGTGCTGCCGATCCTGGCGCTCCTGCTGGTCGTCCTGCTCCAACTCGCGGCGCTGGTCGCCGACGTGTTGCTGCTGCACGAAGCGGCGCGGTCCGGTGCTCGGGCCGCAGCGACCACCTCGGGAACGGGACCCGTGGTCGCGGCCGTGACGGACGCGGCTCCCGAACTACCGGACCTCAAGGTGCAGGTCACGCCGACCGTGCGCGGCGACGGCGACCTGGTCCGCGTCGAGGTCCGGGTCACCCGCTCGATCGGTCCGGTTGACCACCGCCTGCAGGCGGTGGCACACGCCCGGGTGGAGCCGGCCGTCGGCACGACCCGGCGGGACGTGATGCCGTGAGGTGGTTCGCCGACCGCGGGCAGGGTGAACAGGGGACGGCCAGCCTGATCCTGCCGATGGTGCTGTGGGTCGCGACGCTGGTCGCGATCGTGATCATCGACATCGGTGCGTACCTGGTGGCCGCCGCACGGGCGCAGTCACTGGCCGACGCGGCCGCGCTCGCCGCGGTCAGCGCCGATGCGCCGACGAGTACCGGCCAGATCCCGTACATCGAGGCGGAGCGGGTCACGCAGGCGGGTGACGGTCAGCTCGTCGAGTGCCGGTGTCTGCCCGGTCTGGAGCGGGCCACGGTGACCGTGAGCGTCCCGGTCCCGGGACTGGTCATCCCGACGCTCGGCGCATCACGCGTCGCCGCGGATGCCGCCGCGGTCCTCGCGCCTCCTGACGAACTCGCGCCCGGCCCGACGCGGGAACGCGCCCGCTGGCCGATCCCGCTGGACGGTGGCTGACATCGAGTAGCGTCGGTCGGGCGCAGGCGACCGAGGAGCATCCCGGCGTGCGAGCTGACCTGGTCCTGGAGGGTGGTGGCGCGAAGGGCGTCGCCCTCGCCGGCGCGATCGCCGAACTCGATGATGCTGGCTACCGTTTCCAGCGGGTCGCAGGCACCTCCGTGGGGGCGCTCATCGGAGCGCTGCTCGCGGCCGGGATGCCACCCGCTGAGCTCGAGGCCACGGCCCGCCGGCTCGACCTCAACGATGTCGCACCCCCGAGCCGTTGGTCGCGCGCCGGCCGTTGGCCGCGCAAGCTCGCGGTCCTGTTCGAGCTCGGTGTCCACGATCACCAACCGTTGCGGCGGTGGTTGACCCACCAGCTGGCCCGGTACGGCGTCCGCACGTTCGATGACCTCCGCATCGACGATCCCGACAGCGGGTTGCGACCGGAGCGCAGCTTCAGACTGGTGGTCACCGCGGCCGATGTGACGCGCGGTCGGTTCGTTCGCCTGCCCTGGGACGCCGCCGACTACGGCATCGGCCCGGGTGACATGCTGGTGGCAGACGCCGTGGCCGCGTCGGCGGCGCTGCCCCTGGCCTTCGAGCCGGTCAGGTTGCGCACGCGTGACGGGCAGCAGGCCGTCCTGGTCGACGGTGGCCTGCTGTCCCGCTTCCCGATCGACCTGTTCGACCGGCCCGATCGCACGCCGTCCCGCTGGCCGACCGTCGGGCTCAAGCTGAGTGCGACACCGACATCCGACGGGTTCGTGGTCCGCCACCCGGTCCACGGTCCCTGGAGCTACCTCAACGCGCTCCTCAGCACCGCGGTCGCATCGTGGGACGAGCGTCACCTCGACGATCCCACCATCGTCGACCGGACGGTCTTCGTCGACACGAGTGACATCTCGACCCTGGAATTCTCGCTCGCCCCACACGTCCGGCACGATCTGGTCGACCGGGGTCGCCGCGCCGCCCGAGCCTGGCTCGACGACCGGCCCGCGGATCGCGACCCGTCTCACTGATCGTCGCGGCGACCTGGTGGGTCGGCGGGGATCTGCGGTGCCCTGGCCAGCAGCAGATCGAGGACCTCGACGGCGCCCCGCTTGTCGAGGGGGTCGTTGCCGTTCCCGCACTTCGGGCTCTGGACGCAGGACGGGCACCCGTCACGGCACCGGCAACTCGCGATCGTCCGACGGGTGAGCTGCAGGTGGTCGGGTAGCCGTTCGAACGAGCGCTGCGCCAGACCCGCGCCCCCGGGATACCCGTCGTAGATGAACACCGTCGGGCGATCGGTATCGGGGTGCCGAGCGGTCGACAGCCCACCCAGGTCCCATCGGTCGCACAGCGCGAGCAGCGGCAGCATCCCGATCGCGGCGTGCTCCGCCGCATGCAGCGAACCGGGGACGCGACGGGGACCGATCCCCGCGTCATCCAGCGACCCGTCCGGGATCGCGTACCAGACCGCCACCGTCCGCAGCTCGATCGGCGGCAGCTCGAGGTCGACCCGCTCGAGGACCTTCGCGGACCCGATCCGCAGGATGTCGTAGCCGGTGACCTGTGT
>SLHP01000155.1 GCA_007136095.1 Nitriliruptoraceae bacterium | reverse complement strand
GTCCTCGGGGCGACACCTCGACGTATCTGGCAGGAGGTCGACCTGCCGATCGTCGGCCGGGCGTTGCTGGTTGCCGCCGGCTTCTCCTTCGCGATCGCCGTCGGAGAGTTCGGCGCCACCGTCTTCGTCGCGCGGGCGCAGTTCCCGACCATGCCGGTGGCGATCTTCCGACTCCTCGGCCGTCCGGGTATCGCCAACTTCGGACAGGCGATGGCGATGTCCACCATCCTGATGTTCGTCACCGCGTCTGCCATCCTGCTGATCGACCGTCTGCGCGTCGGCCAGGTCGGGAGGTTCTGATGCTGCAGATCGATCACCTCACCGTCCGCTACGGGGACCACACGGCGGTCGACGACGTGCACCTGCGGGCCGAGGATGGCGAGGTGCTGTGCATCCTCGGCCCCAGTGGCTGCGGGAAGTCGACGCTGCTGCGCGCCGTCGCGGGACTGGTGCACCCCACCGCGGGTGAGATCCACCTCGACGGGCGGGCCCTCGACGGGCTGCGTCCGGACCAGCGACGGGTCGGCCTGATGTTCCAGGACCATGCGCTGTTCCCGCACCGCACGGTCGCCGACAACGTGGGGTTCGGTCCCCGCATGCAGGGGTTGTCCAGGTCCGACATCGCCGCGCGGGTCGAAGAGTCGCTCGCCCTTGTGGACCTGGCCGGGACCGATGTCCGGGATGTGACCTCGCTCTCCGGTGGCGAGCAACAGCGTGTCGCCCTGGCCCGGGCGATCGCGGCGCAACCCGGCCTGCTGATGCTCGATGAACCGCTCGGGTCGCTGGACCGTGCGCTGCGGGATCGGCTGCTCACCGACCTCCCGCCGCTGCTCCGCTCGCTCGGCACCACGGTCGTGTACGTGACGCACGATCAGGACGAGGCCCTCGCCCTTGCGGACCGCATCGCGGTCATGCAGGCGGGTCAGATCGCGCAGGTGGGGGAACCCGATGAACTCTGGCAGGCGCCACGGACCGAGTTCGTCGCGCGGTTCCTGGGACTCGACCCCATCCTCGACGCCACGGTCCACGACGGCGTCGCCACGACCGCCGTCGGTCGGTTGCCGCTCCCCGACCAGCCGGATGGGCCCACCCGCATCGCGCTGCTGCTGCACGCCCTGCGACTGGTCGACGACCTGCAGCCGGTCCGGCCCGACGAGGTGGCGATCAGCGGCCGGGTCATCGCCCGACGGTTCGCCGGCGATCACCTGCGCGTGGCGGTGCGCACCGACCGCGACGTGGAACTGGCCGTGCCGGTGTGGCGTGGCCGTGGCCCGGTGGCCGGGGATGAGGTCACGGTCGCCCTGGCCACCGCAGCGGTCCACCCGCTGCAGGACACAACGCCTCAGTAGCTGCTTCCCCGCACGTAGGCCTGCAGCTGTTGGGCCTCGTTGGTGAGCTCCTCCAACTGCCACTTGACGACGTCGCCGATCGACACGACCCCGACCAGGTGCCAGGTTCCGTCGACCACGGGGACGTGACGGACGCGTTGCTCGGTCATCACCCGCATCAGATGGTCGGTACCGGTCGTCGGATCGCAGGTCGTCGGATCGCGCAGCATGGCGACCGAGACCGCCATCTCCAAGGCGGACGGCCCGGATGATGCGATCTCTCGGACGATGTCCCGCTCGGTCAACAACCCGGCCAGCGTGCCGTCGTCGTAGGTCACGACCACCGACCCGATGTTGCGGGCCGTCATCCGTTCAGCCGCCTCGGCCAGGGTCGCGTCGAGCCCGGTCGCTTCCAGAACCGTACCCTTGCGGTCCAGCAGGACAGATACCGGGACACCCATGTCGCCACCTCCAGACTGCCACCATGGTGGCACGGACGGCGCCCCGACGCCAGGGCCAATCCGCCAACGGTGGCGCCGACCGGTCAGGCCGACTGGCCGGCACGACCGATCAGTAGGTCGGGATGCTCGGGTCGACCTGCTTCGCGTAGGCGTTGATGCCGCCCCGCATCGACCGCGCCTTGAACCCGGCGTTGCGCAGCAGCTCGGTGGACTCCAGTGACCGGACCCCCGACAGGCAGTGCACCACGTACTCGGCGGTCGGGTCGAGTTCACTCAGCTTGCCGGCGAGCGTGTCCTTCGGGATCAGCACCGAGCCCGGGATCCGGTTGATCTCGTACTCATGGTCCTCACGGACATCCAACAACACGACATCGGGCTTGTCGGCGATCTCGGCGTACTCCGTGGGCAGGATCTCGAGGTCGGCCAACGACAGGTCGACCTCGGTGACGCGGTCGTGCGCGGGGACGCCACAGAACGCCTCGTAGTCGATCAGTTCGGTGACCGTCGGGTTCTCGCCGCACACCGGGCAGTCGGGGTCCTTGGTGACCTTGACGTACATCCAGTGCTGCTCGAGTGCGTCGTACAGGCCCAACCGTCCGATCATGGGCTCGCCGATCCCGGCGATGACCTTGATCCCCTCGATGCCCTGGGCGGTTCCGATGTGACCGGCCATGATCCCGAGCACGCCGCCCTCGGCGCAGTTGGGCACCATGCCCGGCGGCGGCGGTTCCGGGAACATGCAGCGGTAGCAGGGGCCCTCCTGCGCCCAGAACACGCTCAGCTGGCCTTCGAAGCGGAAGATCGAGCCGTAGACGTTGGGCTTGCCGAGCAGCACGCACGCATCGTTGACGAGGTAGCGCGTCGGGAAGTTGTCAGTCCCGTCGATGACCACGTCGTAATCCGCGATGATGTCCAGCGCGTTCTCGGAGGTCAGGAAGGTCCGGTGCTGGACCACCTCGACGTGGGGGTTGATCTCCTTGATGGAGGCTGCGGCCGAATCGAGCTTGTGGACCCCGATGTCCGAGGTCCCGTGAATGATCTGGCGCTGGAGGTTGGACGCGTCGACGACATCGTTGTCGACCAGGCCGATGGTCCCCACGCCGGCCGCGGCGAGGTAGAGCGCCAGCGGGGAGCCGAGCCCGCCGGTCCCGACGAGCAGGACCCGGGCGGCCTTCATCCGCTCCTGACCCTCCATCGCGACGTCCGGGATGATCAGGTGACGGCTGTAGCGGGCGATCTCCTCGTTGGTGAGGGGTTCGCGACGCGTGACGGCAGGTTGGACCACGGTGGGGTGCTCCTCAGGAACGGGGGTGAGCGCGCGTGCGGCGCAGATGGCCGTCGTCGTGGCGGGCGGTAAGGGTCGTTCGCGGCGATATCGCGCCCGGATGAGTGTGAACGTCCGACACACCCACACTCTTCCGTGACGGTGAAAACCGTGCAAACCTCCGGTGCCCGACCGGGAAGTAGGCTGCCACACCAGGCAGCCCCCCGCCCGCGAAGTCCTCGGAGGAACCCGTGCGTGACGCCGTCATCTGCTCCCCCGTCCGAACCCCCGTCGGGCGCTTCGGCGGCGTCCTGCAGGGGGTCAGCGCAGCGCAGCTGGCCGCCACGGTGATCACCGCCGTGCTCGAGCGCAGCGGGCTGCCTGCCGACGCGGTCGACGATGTCGTGCTCGGACAGGCCTACCCGAACGGTGAGGAGCCGGCGATCGGCCGTGTCGCCGCGCTCGATGCCGGGCTGCCGGTCGAGGTTCCCGGCCTCCAACTCGATCGACGGTGCGGGTCGGGCCTGCAGGCGGTGCTCGACGCGGCCATGCGGGTCCAGACGGGCGTGGCCGACGTGGTGCTGGCGGGTGGTGCCGAATCGATGAGCAGCGTGGAGCACTACGCACTCGGCCTGCGGTGGGGCGCCCGGTCCGACGTCACCCTGCAGGACCGCCTGGCCCGGGGACGCGTCACCGCCGGCGGGACCCACCATCCGGTCGAGGGCGGCATGCTCGAGACCGCGGAGAACCTCCGGCGGGAGTTCGACATCCCTCGCCAGGAGCAGGACGAACTGGCACTGCAGTCCCACCAGCGGGCCGTCGCCGCGCAGCAGGCAGGCCGGTTCGACCAGGAGATCGTCCCGGTCACCGTGCCGGCTCGACGCGGCGAGCCGCAGGTCATCACCACCGATGAGCACCCGCGCGCCGATTCGACCCTGGAGGCGCTGTCCGGGCTCCGACCGATCCGTGGCCGGGTCGATCCGCACGCGACCGTCACGGCGGGCAACGCCTCCGGGCAGAACGACGGCGCGGCCATCTGCATCGTGACCCACCGGGACCGGGCGGAGGAACTCGGGTTGCGTCCGCTGGCGCGGCTCGCCTCCTGGGCCGTGGCCGGGGTCGAGCCCGAGCGGATGGGCATCGGACCGGTTCCCGCGACCCAGCGGGCGCTGGACCGGGCTGGCCTGACGCTCGCCCAGATGGACCTGATCGAACTGAACGAGGCGTTCGCGGCCCAGGCTCTGGCGGTCATGCGTACCTGGCGTTTCGACGCAGCCGACCACGACCGCACCAACGTCAACGGGTCCGGCATCTCGCTCGGTCACCCCGTGGGAGCCACCGGCACGCGCATCCTGGCCACCCTGCTCTACGAACTCGACCGTCGCGACGCCCGCTACGGCCTGGAGACGATGTGCATCGGCGGCGGGCAGGGCCTGGCGGCCATCTTCGAGCGCATGCCGGCCTGACACGATCGGCGGCCTCTTAGGTTCGCGCATCGGCTGCCGATATCCCGGGTACGGGCCGCGCCCGGCCGGACCTGACCCGGCCGTGCCATCACCGACGAGGGGGTGTCGTGCGCAACAAGGACGATCTGGACGAGCTGCTCGGACTCCTCGAGTTGATCCCCGGCATCCTGCGTGACTTCGCCGACCTGGCACCCACCGACCTCGATGCCGGCATCGATGACGCGCTGCGCCGTATCGGACGGTTCGCCGACGTGGACCGCAGCTACATGTTCCTGTTCGACCGGGACATGGAACTGATGGACAACACCAACGAATGGTGCGCGGCGGGCATCGAGCCACAGCGCGACGAACTGCTGATCGAGGTGTCCCGTCGCCTGACCGAACAGGTCCGGTCGTGCGACACCGTCGCCCGCTTCGGCGGCGACGAGTTCGTGATCCTGCTCGACGACGTCGAGGACGCCTCGGAAGCGTTGCGTGGGTCCGACCGACTGCTGGAGGTCTTCGAGGAGCCGTTCCGTATCGGGCAGCGTGATCACGTGGTGACCGCCAGCGCCGGCGTGGTGGTCGGCGCCGAACAGGGTGATCCGGACGCCGTTCTGCGCGACGCGGACGCGGCGATGTACCAGGCCAAGGAGAGCGGTCGGGCACGCATCCAACGCTTGGACGCTCCCCTCCGCGACGCGTTGCTGCTGCGCGTCGAGCTCGCGCAGGACCTCCACGGCAGCATCGAACGGGGCGAGCTCAGCCTGGCGTACCAGCCGCTGTTCCACCTCGTCGACGACACGCTGGTGGGTGTCGAGGCGCTCCTGCGGTGGCACCACCCCCGACGCGGGTGGATCCCGCCGTCGGAGTTCATCTCCATCGCCGAGGAACACGGCCTGATCGTGCCGATCGGCCGTTTCGTGCTGGACGCCACCCTCGCGCAGCTGCGCCACTGGGATGGGCACCACCCGAGGCTCCGGCGCCTGACCGCGAGCGTGAACCTGTCCGTGCACCAGTTGACCGAGGACGACCTCCCGGGCATCGTCAGTGAACTGCTCGCCCTCCACGGGATCCATCCCCAGCGTCTCTGCCTCGAGCTCACCGAGAGCGCACTGATGCAGGAACCCGAGGCCGGCCGGGCGGTCCTGGGTCAGCTCCGTGAGCTCGGCGTGCACCTCGCGATCGATGACTTCGGCACGGGGCATTCGTCGCTGGCGTACCTGCGTGAGCTGCCCGTCACGACCCTGAAGATCGACCGGTCGTTCATGACCGGGCTGGGCGTGCACGACCGTGACGCCCGGGTCGTCGCCGCCATCATCGGGCTCGCCCACGAGTTCGACCTCGCGGTCGTCGGCGAGGGCATCGAGACGGTGACCCAACTCCGCGAGCTGAGACGGCTCGGTTGCGACGTCGGACAGGGCTACTTCCTGCAGCGCCCCGTTCCCCCGTCGGTCATCCCCGACCTCGACCGCGTACAGGGCTACGAGGCCAGCTGACGATCGACGAGGCGGAGCCTCCCTGCAGGCCTGCTACGGCGAGATCGACCGCACGCCACTCTGTGCGATCAGCCCACCGGACTCGTCCAGAGCGACGACGTCCCACGTCATGCCCGCACGGATACGCGGCGCCACCCCGGAGCCCTCAGGCGGTGCCGGGTCGAACCCCCCGGCGATCACGGACACATCGGTTCCCTGCCAGGCCCAGTAGGCGACATCATCGGGGTCGTAGACCGTGACGGCGTACTCATCCGCACCCGCCACGGACTCCCAGGCCAGCTCCGGCCACTCACCGCCACCTTCCGCAGGCGTCGTCAACACCATCCCCGGCAGACCGAGGTCGGGACGCGGTGGATCCTCATCGACGACCGGTTCCGGCTCTGGCGTTTCATCCTCCGGCGCGTCATCGTCGGGCGAGACCTCCGCCTCGACCTCTTCAACGTCCTCTACCACGACGTCCGCCCCGTCCTCGGCCGCAGACTCATCCGGCGACGAGCAGCCTGCGAGTATCACCAGGAACGCGCAGGCAGCCAAGGCACGTGCACCACGATTGAAGCGGCGATGTGGCTTCCGGGCGACCAACCTGGGTGCCGTCATGATCCTTCCTCCGCCTCGGCCTGGAGGACCTCGATGCGGTCCAGCGCATCACGAGAGGGGTACTGCTCGCCGTTGATCTCGACATCCAATCCCAGGCGACTCGCCGCACGGATTGCCTGCCGTGCTTCGGCGTTGAACCTCAGACACGGAACAGCGGATGAGCAGGACTCACCGCTCGAGACCTCGCCCTCCGTCTGCAAGACGATCTCTTCGGCGAGGATGCGATCGACCTGCTTGCTGATCTCACCGGCGAACTCCGCAGCGGTGCCCTGGTTCTGCGAGCCGCTGCCGATGATCCCGAAGTCGAGGAGCGTGGTGATGACCTGGTCCAGGTTCTCGGCAGTCGGTGTGCCGCGGGTCAGCGCCAACCAAAGGAGGTCGCGCATGGCCGCGGTCAGAAACCGCGTGAAGTCGTCGCGATCCAGATCCGGCCCGAACTCGCAGGCTTCTCCGACGCCACGGACCTCGTACTCCATGTCGTAGACCCGGTCGAGCAGATCGAAGATCCGCACCGTATCCGGCACATCGGTCTCGAGGAGGTCACGCTCCATGTCGTTGAGATCGAGGCGGAGCTGCTCGAACCGCTCCACGAGGTCGCTGTCGAGCTCTCCCTGGTAGGACGCGGCGAACGAGCCATCGAGTGAGCCGGTCAGGCCGGTGGTGTCCATCAGGTTCGACAGCGGGGTGACCCAGTCACCAACGACCAGGTTGCAGCTCTCGAACTGGACACGAACCTCGAGCGGACCGAACGGGTGGACGTTCGGGCCGACGTTCTGGGCCCCGAACTCGCTGAAGACCTGTCCGGTCGTGGTTCCATCACCGGTCATCCGGATGGTCATCCCTGACCCGGAGACCGGGCCGTCGGCGTTGGTCACGAAGAACGCGTTCGCCGGCCCTGCCGGCGTGGTGAGCCGCATGAACTGTAGGGCCCACGCGGACCACTCACCATCGATGGCGCCGCCCGCGACGTCGAAACCCAGGGAGCCGCGGACGGTCACATCGACATCGGCGCTCGAACCCTCGAAGTCACCCACGAAGTTCCCGGAGGCGTCGAAGCTGCCCAGCCATTCGCCTTCGGGAAGGTCTCCCTGGGGTCTGTCGGTTTCCCCATCGCCGTCCCCCTCCTGATCGTCGGCGATCGCGACAGCACGCGGGGCGACCAGCGCCAGCAGGACAACGAAGGCGATCACACCCACGAAGGAAGGACGGCGAATATCGGACACGACACGCATCTGGCCCCACCCCTGGGTATGGAACCAGCGCGACACGTCCCCTGACGCGGTCGACAACCCCTGGCCCCGGGCAGACCCTAGCGAACCGCTGGACGCGTGGCCAGGAACCTGCCGTCGGGACG
>SLHP01000019.1 GCA_007136095.1 Nitriliruptoraceae bacterium | reverse complement strand
CCGGGATGAGCGGGTCCGGGGTCAGCTGGGAGCGACCTCATCGACGGTTGACCGGTCGCTGGCCGCGTCCAACCAGGGCTCGACCGTCGCGAGGTAGGTGTCGGGCGTCTCCATCATCGCGGCGTGGCCGACATCGTTCAGGATCGCGACCTTCCAGTCCGGTTGCAGATCCTGGACCCGGTCGATGATGGCACGGCCGACGAGCCGGTCCTGATCGCCCCACACCACCAGGGTGGGTGCCTGGACGTCCCGCACGGCCTGTTCGACCCGGCGGCGGCTGGCCAGGGTCCGGACCGTCGATTCCGCCGCGGCGGTGAAGCCGGGCAGTCGCCAATCCTGGGTCCGGCCGTACTCGACGTTCTCGAGGCCGACCGCCGCGAGCTCGGGCGATACCCGCGTCGGGTCGCTGTGGATGTAGTGGCCAAGGTCGTCGAACAGCTGTTGCGGCGTCATCTTCCCGTGTGCCCGCTTGATCAGCTGCGCACCGACGCCCGGCAGCGCGAAGGGCAGCAGGCGGGCGACGGTCGCCGGATGGATCTGCCGGATCGCCCCGCGGGACATCGTCAGCCCGGGTGACACCAGGACCAGCCGATCGACCTGGTGCGGTGCGGCGCTGGCCACGAGGACCGAGAGCAGCCCACCCATCGAGTTGCCGTGGATCTGCACACGGTCGGTCCAGCCCACCTCGTCGAGCAGCGCCAGCAGGAACCGGGCGTTGGCGCGCACGTGCGTGGCGGTCTCGCGCGGGGGCTCGGTGCGGCCGAAACCGGGGAGATCGGGCGCCAGCACGGGGCCACGCTGCGCCAGCGCGCCCATCACCTCGAGCCAGTTGGTGGCGGAACCGCCCAGTCCATGGACCAGCAGTTGTGGCACCCCGCCCTGGTCCTCGCCGGCCCGCAGGGTGTGCACGGCGGTGCCGCGGACCGGCACCATCTCGCTCCGGATGCCCGCCCAGCGGTCGCTGCGGGTCCCCCAGTCCTCCTGCATCGTGCGTGCTCCTCGTCCTCGGTCGCCCGGCGCGCGGTCAGCGCTTGGCGGTGCGTCGCGCCGAAGGGTACGCCGCGCAGCGGTCGGGCTGAACGCCACCGTGGCCGGACGACCGGGGCGGCGGGGCGCCGCGGTGTCAACCGTCGGCGAGCAGCGCCGCGAGATCGGCGGGATCGGTCACGGGGCGGTCACAGACCAGGCCGCGGCACACGTAGGCCGCGGGCCGGCCGTCCACCTCGCCGCGGTTGGCCAGCAGCGGGACGTGGTCGCCGTGGTCCGGGTCGGCCACGACCACCAGCGTGCCGGCGACGGGCCGCTCCCGTGCGACAGCAGCCAGGGCATCGCGCGCCGGGCCGGACCGGCCGACGATCGCGACCTCGCGTGGCTCCGACGCCAACGCCTCGTACTGGCGCAGCAGCCAGCCGTACCCCGTCGCCATCGTGCGGGCGCCCTCCTGGAACAGCCGGACGCCCTCCTCGGCCCGGTCGCGCCACGTGAGATCACCGGTCAACCCGGCGAGCGCGAGGCAGACCTCCACCATCACCGAGGTGCCCGCCGGCGTGGCGTTGTCCCACGTCTCCTTGGGGCGGAGGTAGAGGGATTCGCCGTCGTGGGCCGTCTGGAACCAGCCGCCGTCAGCGGGGTCGTGGAACCGTTCGTGCGCGGTCGTCGCCAGCGCCACGGCCCGGTCGAACCACACGGGCTCGCCGGTGGCCTGGAACAGCTCGAGGTCGGCCAGCGCCAGCAGGGCATGGTCGTCGAGGAAGCCCGGGACCGACACCCGTCCGTCCTTGGAGGTGTGGTGCAGCTGCCCGTCGACGATGTGGACGTCGTGCAGAGTGGACGCGGCGCGAGCACCGGCCATCACCCAGTCCGGCTCGCCGAGCAGCAGGCCGGCGCGGACGAACCCGCGGACGGCCATCGCGTTCCAGTCGGTCAGGACCTTGTCGTCCACGCCCGGCGGCACGCGTTGCGCGCGGTGGGCCAGCAGTCCCGTGCGGACCCGTTCCCACTCGGCGTCGAAGGCCGCCCGATCGAGCCCCGCATCTGCGGCGAACCGGGCCCGGGGCACCGGTTCGTGCAGGATGTTGACCCCCTCCCAGTTGCCCTGCGGGACCGCGCCCAGGAACGTCGTCCAGCGCTCCGCATCCACCTCGAGGTCGCTGAGCACGGCCACGAGTTCGTCGTAGGGCCAGACGAAGTAGCGGCCCTCGACGCCTTCGGAGTCCGCATCGGTCGCCGCGACGAACAAACCGTCGTCGGTCCGCAACTCGGCCAGCAGGTAGGCAGCGGTGGCGTGGGTGACGCGGCGCAGTTCGTCGTCGTCGGCCACCACCGCCGCGGCCGCGTAGGCCGGCAGCAGCAGGGCGTTGTCGTAGAGCATCTTCTCGAAGTGGGGCACCAGCCAGGCCGCATCCGTCGAGTAGCGGGCGAACCCGCCCGCAAGGTGGTCGTGGATGCCGCCGCGCGCCATCGCATCCAGGGAGTGGACCGCCGCCTCCAACGGCTCGGTCTCACCGGTGCGCACGTGGCGTGCGAGCAGCCACTCGATGGTCATCGCCTGGGGGAACTTCGGTGCGCGGCCGAACCCGCCGAGCTCCCGGTCCCAGGCCCGCTCCAGCACGACCTGCGCGGCGGCGTCCGGCACGGTCAGATCGACATCGTCCGCAGCTTCCGACTCACGGTGTGCGGCCAGCGTCGTGGCGATCGAGGAGGCGGACTCCACGACCTCGTCGCGCCGGTCCCGCCACGCCTCCGAGGTGGCAGTCGCGACCTGGGGGAACGACGGCATGCCGTGGCGGGGTTCCTTCGGCCAGTAGGTGCCGGCGTAGAAGGGCTCGCCGTCGGGGGTGAGGAACACGCTCATCGGCCACCCGCCCCGGCCGGTCATCGACTGCACGGCCTTCATGTAGACGGCATCGACGTCGGGCCGTTCCTCGCGGTCGACCTTGACGTTGACGAACCGCTCGTTGAGGAACCGGGCGATGTCCTCGTCCTCGAACGACTCGTGCGCCATCACGTGGCACCAGTGGCACGCCGAGTAGCCGACGGACAGGAAGATCGGCACGTCGCGGCGGCGGGCCTCCTCGAAGGCCTCGGGCCCCCACGGGAACCAGTCGACCGGGTTGTCCTCGTGCTGCTGCAGGTACGGCGAGGTCTCACTGGCGAGGCGGTTGGCCACGGGAACGGCCCTTTCGACGGGTTGCCGAGCGTACGGTCGCGGCTACGCGCCGTCCTGCGTGCTCTCCTCCGGCTCGTCACCCAGACCGTGGCCCTGCAGCGCCGCCACGTCGGCGGGTGCGCCGATCACCGTCAACCGGTCGCCGGCGCGCAGCAGCGTGTCACCCTTCGGGATGATGGTGCGGTCCCCGCGGCGCACCATGGCCACCAGGGTGTCTCCCGGGAAGGACACCTCGGCCAGCCGCTTGTCCACCATCTCCGAGGGTGGGCCCTTGGCCCCCACCACGATGGATGCGAACCGCTCGTCGCGCAGCAACGTCTCGAGCAGCGCCTGTTCGTCATGCGCCTGTCGCCAGTCGGCGGCGAAGGTGTCCTGCTCGGCCATCGTGACCAGCTGGGCCATCAGGCGCAGATGTTGGGTGAAGCGTTCCGGCGGCGAGATGAGGAAGATCAGCGCGTAGACGAGCGGGCCCTTGCGCTTGGCCTCGTCCTCCTCCTCGTGATCGTTGTTGGAGCTACCGGGGAAGCGACGGCCGCCGCCGATCCGGACCCCACGCTTCGCGCGGACGAGCACGACCTCCGGGCGGTCGAAGTCGTCGCGGACGAGGTCGAACACGCCCGCCGGAGCACCTTCGGGGATGATCCCGTTCCCGATGGCCCCCACCAGCGCGTCGTCCAGACCGTTGAGCGGCTGCCTGAGGTGGTTGCGGACCGCGCCGGCGACGGCGGTCAGCACCTCGGGGAGCTCGACCTTGCCGTCCAGGTCGAGGACCCGCGCGTGGGCGACCAGATGGTCGAACGAGTCCTCCTCCTGCGCCCCGCGCTCCTGGAGGATCCCCCAGAGTTCCTCGTCGACGCCCTCGTCGTGGTGCTCCCCCAGCCGGCGGAACAGGCCGTAGACCGCCGCACGCCGGGGCACGCGCTCGCGGACGTAGAGCCGGTACCAGACGTACGACCCGAGGATCACGACCAGGATGAACACGACGTAGAACGCGCCCAGGGTGAAGATCAGCCCGAAGGTGGTCAGGAACCCGATGATCTGCATCCAGGGATACAACGGCGAGCGGTAGCCCGGCACGTAGGACGACAGCCGGCTCTCGCGCATGAAGATCACCGACAGGTTGATCAGCGCGAACAGCAGCAACAGGAAGGCGCTGCCGAGGCTCGCCAGGCGTTCGACGTCCAGGAACAGGATGCTCGCGATCATCATCGCCGAGGTCACCACGACCGCGAGGGTCGGGGTCCCGAACCGCCCGAGGTTGTCGAACCCGCTCCACAGCAGCCGGTCGCGCGCCATGGCCAGCGGGTAGCGCGACGCCGTCAGGATCCCGGCGTTGCCCGTCGATGCGAAGGCGGTCACCGCGGCGATGACCACCAGACCGACGCCCACCACGGGCGGCATCCAGGCGAACACCACCTCACCGGCGGTGGCCACCGGTGTCAGGTCCTGGTGCAACACGTCGGGGGGGATCACCGCGACGAGGACGCTGACCCCCGCCGTGTAGATCGCTCCGACGGTGAACAGGGCGAGGATCATCCCCAGCGGCAGGTTGCGGTCCAGGTCGCGGATCTCCTCCGCAGCCGAAGACACCTTCGTGAGACCCGCATACGAGATGAACACCAGACCGATCGTCGAGACGAACCCCTCCACCCCGAACGGCAGGAACGGGGTGAACTGACTGGCGACGTCGACGTCACCCCGGACCAGCTCGACCGCCCCGGCGGCGATGAAGAAGGTCATGATGGTTACGAGCGTCACGACCAACCACACCTGCAGTCGCGCGGTCTCCTTGGCGCCGAGGATGTTGAGCACCGCGAACGCCACGGTCAGCGCGATGGCCAGCGGCTGGATCGGGACGTCGAAGAACAGCGCGATGTACGCGCCCATCCCGACCAGCGCGAAGGCGCTCTTGGCGACCAGGACCAGCCAGGCACCCAGACCACCGATCGTGCCGGCCAGGGGTCCCATGCTGCGGTGGATGAAGAAGTAGGTGCCGGCGGCCCGTGGCATCGCACTGGACAGCTCGGCGATGGAGTACATCGCGGGGACCATCAGCAGACTGGAGGCCAGGTAGGCCAGCACGACCGCCGGTCCCGCATTCGCTGCGGCGATCCCCGGCAGCAGGAAGAACCCCGAGGCGAACATCGCGCCGGTGCAGATGGCGTAGACGTCCATGAGCCCGAGTTGCTTCTCGAGCCGGTCCCCGGTGCCGGAACTGCCTACCATGCGGTTCCTCACCTGATCGGTACGCGTCGGGCGACGCACGAGCCGCGGAAGTTAGCGGGTCGGGCCGGACCGGGGATCTACGGCTGCAGGCGCTGGGTGCGCCAGCCGTCGGGCGTGCGCTCGTAGCGCAGCCGGTCGTGCAGCCGTGACGGACGCCCCTGCCAGAACTCGATGGTGTCGGGCCGCAGCAGGTAGCCGCCCCAGTCAGGTGGGCGGGGGATGTCCTGCCCGTCGAACCTCGCCTCCATCGCGAGGACCTGGCGCTCCAGCGCGTCGCGGTCCGCGACGGGCTGCGACTGCTCGGAGGCCCAGGCTCCGATCTGGCTCCCACGCGGCCGGGAGGCGAAGTAGGCGTCGGATTCGGCCTCGGAGAGCCGTTCGACGGATCCCCGGACGCGTACCTGGCGCTCCAACGGCTGCCAGTGGGCCACGACCGTGGCGACCGGGTGGGCGTCCAGTTGCCGACCCTTCACGGAGCCGTAGTTGGTGAAGAACCTCAGGCCCCGCTCGTCCAGACCCCGCAGCAGCAGCACCCGCGCGTCCGGGTGCCCGTCGTCGTCGACCGTCGCGAGCACGACCGCGGTCGGTTCGGGGAGCTCCGCGGCGATCGCGTCGTCGATCCACCCCCGGAGCCCCTCGACCGGGTCGCGGGCCACTGCGTCGTCGGTCAGTTCCCCGACCGCGTAGTCGTAGCGTGGCTGCGAGGTTGGCTCCATGGTGGCGCTCCGGTTCCTGCGGTTTCTGGGGGTCCTCCGGCTGATCCCCGGAGGATCACACCGGCCCGGTCACGTCCAGCGACAGCAGCGCGACCGTCAGCGTCCCGCCGGTCGTGTCCTGACGGCCCACTTCGACGAAGCCGCGGTCGCGGTGCATCGCGAGTGAAGCATCGTTGGTCGGTCGGATGTTGACCTCGCAGGTGACCCGGTCACGCGCCGTTGCTCGGGCCCGTGCCACCACGGCGTCGTAGAGCTTCGTCGCAACGCGCCGCCGACGATGGGTCGCCGCGACGACCACCCGGTCGACGTACAGGAAGTCGTCGCCACGCGCGTCGAACCACCGGTAGTTGACGCTCTCGTACGGTGCGCCCGGCGCGATCGCGAGGACGAACCCGGCGACGGCACCCGCACCGTCGGTCGCCACGACCCCCAGGTCACACACCGGCAACAGCGCGCGCAGGCCGTCCGGTCCCAGGTGGCTGACGCGCGGAACCTCGCGGTCGTTGAGCTCGGCGACAACGTCGAGGTGGTGGGCGCCGATCGGCGCGACGTACAGCGGGCGGCTCACGGGGACGCGGGTGTGGATCCGGCCGCATCCAGCAGCGGCGGCGGTTCATCCGGCAGGCGGGCCTGCGCCACGCCGCGGTGCGCCAGCGCCACGCCGGCGAGCACGGTGACGGCCCCGGCCAGCTGGGCGCCACCCAACGGCTCGGACAGCAGCAGGGCGCCCCACAGCAGCGCCAGGACGGGCTGCAGCAGCAGGGCGACCGAGGTCGCCGCCGCCGGGAGGTGGTGGATCGAGGTGGTCAGCACCAGCCACCCGACCACTTGGGAGCCGATCGCCAGCATGAGCAGCCAGCCGTCCGCGGGCCAACCCGCGGGACCGGCGACCCCGGCGGCCGCCGCCGGGATGAGCGTCGCGAGGGCGGCCCCGAGCGTCAGCGACCACAGCACGCTGACCGCCGCCGCGGACGGCGTCCGGGCCCGGGCCAGGCGCAGCACGATCAGGGCACCGGCGTACAGCAGCGCGGTGACCACGCCCCAGAAGATCCCGAGGAGCATCGAGCCGTCCTCAGCCAACGTCCGTCCGTAGGCCCCCAGCAGCCAGACCCCGGCGAGCACGATGGGCAGACCGATCCAGAACAGGGCGGCGGGTCGTTCGCGGAACAGCACGACACCGGCCACCCCGACGAACACGACCTGGAGGTTCGGCAGGACCGTGCCCAGTCCGGCGCCGACGATCTCGATCGTGGCATGCCACGCGACGAAGTCGAGCCCCAGCAGGACGCCAGCGGCGAACGCGAGCGGGAGCCACCACCTCGGAGCGCCGGACCGCGCCCGGGCGTGGGTGACCACCTTGCGGCCGGAGATCGCCACCAGGAGGGCCAGGACCGGCAACGCGTAGGCCGTCCGGAGGAAGGCGGACCGGGCCACCTCGACGTCGGCGAGCCGTACCCACACCGCAGAGAACGAGATCATCACCGCGCCGATCCACGGGCGGACCGCCATCGGCACGACCGGCCGCACGCGCACGGTGGAGTGCGGGGACGTGGTCACGGGCGGGCCTTCGTCGCGAGCCCCCGGCGTCACGGTCACGGCCGGGCCAGGCGGCGGTCGGTCGTGCACCGGTGATCCGGGGCGGGGATGAGGAGCCGGGGACCGTAGCGCCGTCACCCGACCGACCGCGCCGCAACCCACTCCCCCGGACAACCTGCCACCGCTGCTGACCGGGATTACATACGCTTCGCGCAAACGGCGGGCTGGGAGCGGGACGTGGGTCAGGACATCGACGAGGCGCGCTTCACCCGCGAGGACCGGCAGCGCTACCGCGAGAAGGTCAAGCGGTGCGTCGAGGTCCTGCGCCGCATGGTCAACGATGAGATGTTCGAGACCGAGCGCAAGCTCATCGGTGTCGAGGTCGAGTTCTACGTCGTCGACGGTGACGGCGAACCGATGATGGTCAACGCCGAACTGCTGAACCGCATCGAGTCCGAGGACTTCCAGACCGAACTCGCGCAGTTCAACATCGAGTTCAACCTCGCGCCGCACAAGCTCAACGGCACCGTGTTCCGTGAGATCGAGGAGGAGCTCGAGACCTCGTTCGACCACGCCTACCGTCGTGCCGAGGAGCTGGAGGCCAGGGTCGCGATGGTCGGCATCATCCCGACCCTGAAGAACCTGCATGTCACGATCCAGAACCTGTCGGCCAACCCCCGCTACCACCTGCTGAACGAGCAGATCCTCGAGGCACGGGGCGAGGAACTGCAGGTCGAGATCGAGGGCCCGGAACGCCTGTCGCTGAAGATGAGTTCGATCGCGATGGAGGCGGCCGCGACCTCGGTGCAGCTGCACCTGCAGGTGAGCCCCGACGGGTTCGCCGCCGCCTGGAACGCGGCGCAGGCAGGGTCGGCGGCGCAGGTCGCCGTCGGTGCCAACTCGCCGTTCCTGCTGGGCAAGGAACTGTGGCGCGAGACCCGGATCGCGCTGTTCCAGCAGGCGATCGACACCCGGTCCGAGGAGCTGACCGCGCAGGGGGTCCGCCCGCGCGTGTGGTTCGGCGAGGCCTGGATCGACGGGGTGCTGGACCTGTTCGACGAGAACGTGCGGTACTTCCCCTCGCTGTTGCCGTTGCTCGACGACGAGGACCCCGAGGAGGCGCTCGCCAAGGGCGACATCCCGCGGCTCGGGGAGCTGAACCTGCACAACGGCACCGTCTACCGGTGGAACCGCCCGATCTACGGCATCGCCCGCGGCAAGCCCCACCTGCGCGTCGAGAACCGGGTGCTGCCGGCCGGCCCGACGATGGTCGACACCGTGGCCAACGCCGCGTTCTACTTCGGTCTGGTCCGCGGGCTCGTGGACCTCGACCCACCGATCACCCGGCAGCTGTCGTTCCAGGCCGCCAACGACAACTTCTTCCGGGCCGCCCGGGAGGGCATCGATGCGTCGCTGTTCTGGCCCGGGGTCGGCGAGGTACCGGCCAGCGAACTGATCCTGCGCACCCTCCTGCCGCTCGCGCACACGGGCCTCGACAGCTGGGGCGTCGACCGGCGTGACCGGGACCACTACCTCGGCATCGTCGAGCAGCGGGCCCTGAAGCGCATGACCGGCGCGTCCTGGCAGGTCAAGACGTTCCGGGCGCTGCTCGAGGACCACCAGACCACGCGGGAGCAGGCGATCATCGACATGACCCGTCGCTACCTCGCCGGGATGCGGTCCAACGAACCGGTCCACACCTGGGAACTGCCCGGCTGACAGGAGCTGCCCGGCTGACCCGACCCGTGCGGTCGGGCCCAGCCGGAGCAGGTGGTCAGAGCTAGACGACGGTGACGGTTCCCGTCATGGCGGGGTGCAGACGGCAGAAGTACTCGACGGTGCCTTGCTCATCGAAGGTGATGTTGCGCAGCGCGACCGCGTCGCCCGCGCCCGCGCCGGCGTCTTCGTCACCGTCGACGCAGGCCGTGGCCGTCAGCAGCGGTGATCGCGTCGCGAGCCTCAGGCAGCCAGCTTCTCGGTCACCTGCGCGAAGTGGACGCCGTAGTCCACAGCGATCTCGCGCTCCTCGTCGGTCAGGCCTTCCCCGTCACCGAGCTGGGTCGGCCCGTAGGGTCCACCACCGGAGCGGGTGGACTGCACGCCGCCGGCCACGGCGTAACCGACGGGCACGATCACCATGCCGTGGTGGAAGGCGTAGGTCGACATGGTCAGGATCGTCGACTCGTGACCACCGTGCGCGGTGGAGGCACCGGTGAAGAACCCGGCCGACTTGCCGAGCAGGCTGCCGTTGGCCCACAGCGGACCGGTCTGGTCGAAGAACGACTGCAGCTGCGAGGTGGCGCTCCCGAAGCGCGTGGGCGAGCCGAACACGATGCCGTCGAACTCGGGGAGTTCGTCGACGGTCGCGGTGGTCACCTCGTCCTGCGCGGCGATCGACTCGCGGACGCCATCCGACTCCTTGACCTCGTCCGGCAGGAGCGGGTCCGGCACCTTGCGCAGATGCGCGGTGCCGCCGCCCTTCTCGACCCCGTCCGCGATGGCCTGCGCCAACTCGTAGGTGGCGCCGTACATGGAGTAGTACACGATCCCGATCGATGTCATCCGAGCGACCTCCTGGGTCTGAGTTAGTTGCGGATACACCTATCGTTCGGGACAGACCGCCCGTTGTCCCGGGACGGATCCCGGTCATTCGGCCACCCCCGGTCCGAACGGGTGACCGACAGGCCCTCACCGGGCGTCGGTCGCGAGGCGTCGACTACCAGGCGCCGGAACCGACCCGGCCGTCGAAGTCGTCCAGGGCCGCCAGATCCAGGCCCGCGAACAGGTCGGTCTCCGGAGGCTCCACCTCGACGTCCGAACGCAGGATCACGTAGGACTCGTAGGGATAGCGGTCACGCTCGAGGTCACGCGGGACCTGGAACCAGCCGCCGTCCGGGTCGATCTGGCTGACGTGGGCCAGCAGGGCGGCATCGCGCCGCGGGAACCAGTCGGCGCACGGGATGCGCGCATCCGGAGCGTCGTCCACGGCGTCGTCCGGGTGCTCGTCGCGGCGTTCCAGCCACTTCACGTACGGGCTCTCGAGCCCGTACTCCAACATCGCCTCGTGCAGGGTGAGCACCCGCTCCGACGGGAAGATCGACGAGGCGTAGACCTTCGGTACCCGCCAGCTCGGTCGCTCGCCATCGGACACGTCGGAGAGGTCGACGGCGGGATCCGCGGCCAACTCCATCGCCCGGATCGTGACCGCGTGGTTCATGATGTGGTCCGGGTGCGGGTAGCCGCCATCCTCGGGGTAGGTGACCACGACCTGGGGACGCTCGCGCCGCAGGATGCCGGCCAGGGTGCGCGAGGGCTCGTCGAGCGGGGTCCGACCGAAGGCGCCCGCCGGGATGTCCGCGGGGTCCTCGTGGTAGCCGGAATCGACGTACCCGAGTTCGTAGGTGCGGGTGAAGCCGATCGCGGCCACCGCAGCGGCCAGCTCTCGCGACCTGACCGCTGCCATCGCCGCGCGATCGACCGCTGCGGCCTTCGGGTTGAGCACGTCACCGGCCTCGCCGCCCGTGCAGGTGACCAGGGTCACCTCGGCGCCCTGGTCGACGTACATCGCCGCCGTGGCCGCACCCTTCGACGCTTCATCATCGGGGTGGGCATGGACGAACAGCAGGCGGCGGATCACGTGTCCTCCTCAGCACGGGAACGGCTCCTGCGGGTGGCCCAGGTGGCGGCCAGGTTGGCGCCACCGGGCGACGACAGGATCTGCTCGATGGCAGCCCGCACCAGGGCTTCGGCGTCGGCGACCTCGTCGGAGCGGCCCGTCAGCCGGACCAGCATCGGTCGGCCGGGGTAGCTGCCGAGCTTGACCCCTGGGTAGCGCTCGAGCATCGCCGTGAAAGCCAGGTTCAGAGAACTCTCCGGCAGGACGTGTTCCACCTCCACCACCGTCGGGACGTCGTTGCGACCGGCCAGGAACCCGGGCTCGAGGACATCGGACACCAACCGCCGGAACTCGGAGGGAACGCCCGGCAGCACCACCACCGTCGCCCCGTTCGCGGCACAACCGCCATCGAGGTCCACCGCGACCGCCGGGACCCAGCTGTCACCGTGCTGCAGCAGCCGGCTGCCCTCCGGGACCCGCGCCATGCGCAGCAGGTGCCAGGTGAACTCCTCGCCGGCGTCCAGACCCTGCTCACGCGTCCAGGCCGCGATGGCATGGAGCCGTTCCGCGATGTCGGGATCCTCCACGACCCCGAGCCCGAGGCTCGCAGCCACGGCCTCGAAGGTGATGTCGTCCGGCGTCGATCCGATGCCGCCCGAGGTGACGATCAGCCGGGGACGGGGGCGGGCGAGTTCGGCCTGGAGTGCCTCGTCGATGTCGGCGGCGTCGTCCGGTACGACGTGGATGCGGGTGAACGGCACGCCGTGGTGTTGCAGGCGCTCGGCGAGGAACGGGGAGTTCGTATCGGTCACGTACCCGCCGAGGATCTCGTCACCGATCACGACCATCGACGCCTCGAGTCCGATCGGGGACGGCGAGGTGGCGGCGGAGACATCGGACACGGCGGGATCCTGACGGCAGGACACGGAGGTGGGGACAGCGGCAGAAACGGGCAGGGTATCCCTGGTCTCCGGGCCCGCTGGTAGCGTCCGGCGCCGTGTACATCAGCCCGGACGATGCCAAGAGCGACGTCATCCTGGCGGGCGCGACCGTGCTGTTCGGCGGCCTCGTGCTCGCCATCGTCGCACAACTCCCCCTCTACCCGAGGTCGGGGGTCCTGGCCGCCGTCCTCGACCTCATCTGGATCCTGGCCCTGACCGCCGTCGTGCCGTGGCTCTTGTCGCGCTACCGCGGCGACGGACTGGCCGCCTTCGGGCTGGACGGCGACCGCTCGGCGATCGCGGGGGGCATCCCGCTGGCGCTGCCGATCATCGCCGCCCAGGTCACTTCGGTCGTCCTGTTGGGCGGCAGCCTCGCCCAGGCGGTCGGCGGCCGGCTCGGCGGTGTCCTCGGCGCAGGTGGCGCGCTGCAGGCCGGTGGCCCGACCTTCCTGGTCCTGCAGGGCGCCCGGTTCGTCGTGTTGAGCCTCGGCGCGATCCTGCTCACGAGCTTCCTGGCCACCCGCAGCCGGGAGGCATTCCCCCGGTCACCGGAGATGTCGCTGACCGAGATGGTGCGCACCTTCGGGATGGGCGCGGCTGCGCTGGCGTTCCTGGTGGGGGTGCTCGGAACCCTGGGCTCGTTGCCGGCCTTCCTCAGGATGCTGGTCACGGTCGCGGCGCTGGTCGCGGTGCTCCTGCTGGCCGATCGGCGCGTCCCGTCGCGGGTCAGCGTGCCGCGGGCGACGATCATCGCCCCCGCGGTGATCGTGCTGCTGATCCACATCTTCGCGAGTGGCGGGTTCCTCGGGGGCGGCCTGATCAACGGGCTCTACCCCGGCGCGCTGGGGGCCGGGATCGCCATCGCGGTGTCGGCGCTGGTCCAGGTCCGGGCCGTCGCGTGGTCGATCGTGCCGCTGCTGCTGGCCGCCCACTGGTGGCCGAGCCTGCTGTCCCCCCTCGCGTTCTGACCCGCTCGGGGTCCGAACCCACGTCCGGTCGGCCCCGCCGGGCAGCCGACCGGGCGTCGGAGGGTCAGCCGAACGAGCGGTAGGCCTCGATGCCCTCGAGGTGGCGGGCCCGACGCTCGGTGTCGATGACCCCGAGACCCTCCTCCGGTGCACCGACCAGGATCCCGATCTTGCCGGCATGCTGGTTCTGGTGCATCTCGAAGGCACCTTGGCCCGCCTGGTCCAGCGGGTAGGTCTTCGACAGGATCGGGTGCACCATCCCGAGGCTGACCAGCCGGTTGGCCTCCCAGGCCTCGTTGTAGTTGGCGAAGTGCGACCCGATGATCCGCTTGAGGCGCATCCACAGGTGGCGGTTGTCGTACTCGTGCAGGTAGCCCGAGGTCGACGCACACGTCACGATGGTGCCGCCCCGCTTGCAGACCAGCACCGAGGCACCGAAGGTGGTCCGCCCCGGGTGCTCGAAGACGATGTCGGGGTCCTGGCCGACCAGGTCCCGGATCTGCTTGCCGAAGCGGCGCATCTCGGCGTAATCCGGGGTGCCGTCCTCGGTCTCGAAGCGGTAGCCCTCGGCCTTGCGGTCGATGATGTGCTCGACCCCGACACGGCGCAGCAGGTCGACCTTGTCCTGGCTGGACACGACACAGACGGGGATCCCACCACCGTTGAGGACCAGCTGGGTCGCGAAGCCGCCGAGCCCGCCGGTCGCGCCCCAGATCAGGACGATGTCGCCCTGCTTCATGCGGGCCGCGTTCTGCCCGATCAGCATCCGGTACGAGGTCGCGAGCACCAGACCGAGCGACGCCGCCTCCTCCCAGGTGAGGTGGGCCGGCATCGGCATCAACTGGTTGGCCTTGACCAGGGAGATGTCGGCCAACGAGCCGAAGTTGGTCTCGAACCCCCAGATCCGCTGGGACGGGTCGAGCATGGAGTCCTCGTGGCCCTGGGGGGCCTGCATGTCGACGTCGTTGCAGTGGACGGTGACGCGGTCCCCGGGCTTCCAGCGGGTCACGCCGGCACCGACACGCAGGACCACCGCAGCCGCGTCCGACCCGACGATGTGGTACGGCAGGTCGTGCCGGGCACCGAGGTCGGACTCCCGACCGAGTCGCTCGAGGAACCCGAAGGTCGGCAGCGGCTCGAAGATCGAGGTCCACACCGTGTTGTAGTTGAGGGCCGACGCCATCGGGGCGATCAGGACCTCGTTGGGTCCGAGCGGTGGGATCGGCACCTCATCGACATGCAGGGTCTTGCGCGGATCGCGGTCCTCGGTGGCGACCCCGTCGAAGTGGTCCATCTCCGCTTTGCGGACCACGGCGGCCCGCATGGTCTCCGGTAGCGGCAGCTCCGCGATCCGCTCGCCCGGTGCGCCGTCGAGGATGGCCTGCTGGATACTCGTGACCGACATCGTGGTGCTCCCCTGCCCGGCGCTCAGCCGTGCGGTCCCGGTCGGGGCTCCCTGACCGCGACGGTGCGGTCACCAACCACGCGGAACGATACCGATGCGGGGCGCCGGACCGGAACTCAGGTCGGTCCGGGCGCATCGCCTCACCGACCGGCGGGGCCGCCGTCGGTGGGCTCGTCGGAGGAGCCCGCATCGCCGTCGCCGTCGGCTCCCCCGTCATCGCGACGGATCTCGACCACCTCGACCTCGAGGATGCCCGGTTCGTCCGTGCTCCGGTACCCGCCACCAGCAGCGGCGGGACCAGGGCGCCCACGCGTGCCCCGGCCGCCTGCACGCGACGAGGCCGCATCCTCACCCAGGCGGACCCGACGGCGTACCGTGCGCGACGCGATGCGGCGCGACACCGGGACCAACAGCAGGAACCCCACGAGGTCGGTCAGGAACCCCGGGGTCAGCAGCAGGGTCCCACCGACGATGACCATGGAGCCCTGGGCGACCTCGTCACCCGGCCAGCGACCCTCGGCCAACGCATCGCGGAAGGCCCGCCAGGCCCGTGCGCCTTCCCGACGCAGCAGCCAGGCGCCCAGGATGCTGTCCGCAACCAGCAACCCGACCGTCCACCACGCACCGATGATCTGGCCCACCTGGATGATCACGATGATCTCCAGGAGGGGGATGGCGATGAACAGGAGCACGAGGATGAGCGGCATGGACCCATCGTACGGGCCGCAGCTCGCGCGTGTCCGGGACGTCCGCCGGGGTTCGGACGGTGTCCTGCTCGAAGGTGTGCACGCGCTCAAGCACGCCACCCGGTTCGGGGCGCGGATCGAGGTCGCGCTGACCCCGGACCGCGACGAACTGGCACGGCTCCTCGAGGACCTTGCACCGGACGTCGCCCTCCCCGCGGCGCTGCTCGAGGTGGATCCCGCCACGTGGCGGACCGCGACCGTCGGCCGCGAGCTGCCGTCGCCCTCGCTCGCGGTCGCCGATCGGCCCACCGTGACGCCCGGCGACGTGCTGACGACACCCGGACACGTCGTCGTCCTCGAGCAACCGAGACACCTCGGCAACCTCGGCGCGGTCGTGCGGGTCGCGGCGGCCGCCGGCGCCGGCGGGGTGCTGGTCGTCGGCGCTGCCGACCCGTGGCACCCGACCGCGGTCCGGGCTGCGGCCGGCCTGCAGTTCGCGCTACCGGTCGCCAGGTGTGACGAGCTCCCGCCGGTGGATGGCCGCCCGGTCGTGGCGCTCGATGCCGATCTCCACGCCGACGCTGATCCCGACGCCGATGTGAGCCACGGGCTCCCGGTCGCCGAGGACGCCGTCGTGCTGTTCGGCACCGAGCGCGGGGGGCTCACCGCCGCGTTGCGGTCCCGCGCGACCGCGACCGCGGCCATCCCGATGCAGCCCGGGGTGTCCAGCCTGAACCTGGCCACCGCGGTTGCCGTGGTGCTGTACGCGGGCCGGTTGGGGACACCCGCCGCGGAGCCGTGACGCGCGTCGATCCGGGCGGCCAGCGAGCCGTCAGGACCGGAAGCAGCCCGCCAGCGCCGGATCCTCGTCGAGCAGTTGCTGGACGCGCGGGACGTGATCGCCGCCGGACAGCACCGTGTGGAACCCCGGCTTGACGTCGGGGGCACGCCGGACCGCTTCGAGCCACGTGTCCCGGCCGAAGGGCCGCTCGCGCACCGTGTCCCAGAACCCGGTCCGGTCCAGGACCGATGCGATCCGCGCGGTTCCCTGGCCCTGCAGGTGGCTGACGATGTAGGTGGCCACCCCGACCTGGATGCCGTGCAGATACGCGCCGGGTTCCAGCTCGTCCAGCGCGTGGCTGATGAGGTGCTCGCTGCCGCTGGCGGGACGTGACGATCCGCAGATCTCCCTCGCTGTGCCGTTGAGCAGCAGCGCGGTCGCCAGCAGCCGGATGCCCTCGTCGTCGCGGGTGGGGGTGGCGGTGAACTGGTGCACGGTCGCATCCGACAGCAGGGCCGCCACCGATCCCGACCACCGCGTCGGCATCCGGCGGCAACGCGGTGAACGCCGCCACCGCGGACTCCAGCGAGGCGTCCGCCACCTCGCTCTGCACCCCGGGCGTCACGCCCGCGGTGTCCAGACCACGCGCAGCGACCTCGAGGATCGACGGCTCCATCCCGGCGCTGACGAACACGGCCGGGTCCTGCCAGCCCTCGCGTGCCAGGTACAGACCGAGGCGCTCGAGTGCACCGGGTTTGATCCGGACGAGTGTGGGGACCGCGATGCGGTTCACGCCGCTCATGGTGTGCACTCCGACGTCGGCTCTTCGGCCAGGACCGCCTCGGCCACCTCGGCCCATCGCTCGAACGGCCGGGTCGGCAGGCCCTCGTCGGCAGCCGCCCTGGCCAGGTCGCCACGCGCGAACCGCCGATGGTCGGCGACCAGGCGCGCGGCGGGAAGATCGGGCAGGCCGTCCCCCGCGAACGCCACCCGGCCGTACCGGTCGAACGCATCGCGGACGACCGCGGCCTTGTCGACCCCGACCGTCTCTGATCGGAACCGCGGCGACGCCGGGCGCTGCATGACCAACCCCTGTCCGGCCACGAACCTGCCCGGGTTGGCATGGACCTCGACGTCCACCCCCGCCGCGTCCAGCAGGTGGCGGATGTACCAGTCGCATCCGGCCGAGACGATCACCACGTCCCATCCCGCCGCCCGGAGCCGTGCGACGAGCGCCGCCAGGTTGGGTTGCAGACCCATCGCGTGGACAACCTCGACGACCTCGTCCTCGTCGTGGTCCGCCAGTGCGGCGAAGATCCGACGCAGTGCCTCGAAGTGGGTGACCTCGCCGGCACGGAACGCGGCGAAGTGGTCCGGCGCATCGGACGGGAGCAGGCGCTCGACGACCAGCGCGTAGAAGTCCTGCTCGGTCAGCGTGCCGTCGAGATCGGTGATCAGCACGTCCCGCGCATCCGGGTGTTGCGCCACGGACGTCCCCCTCACCGCTCGCCGGCCGCGCGAACACCGTTGACCCCGGTGTCATCGGCCGCATCGTCGCCCCAGATGGCCATCGCGGACAGCTTAGGAGACGGCCCGCCGTCGCTCCATGGTCCGCGCGCCCGTCGCGGGCGGGACGGCCCATCGATACGATATTGCCCAGAACGTTCCGTCATCGGACCGATGCCGGCAGGCGGATACCGGCAGACAGATACCGGCAGGCGGACGCGGGAGGCAGCCAGCATGACGACGGTCGAGCGCACCGGGACCTTCCAGGACCCGCCGCGACTGCACGACGAGTGGGAGGACGACCTGGCGCTCCGGCGGCTGCTGCAGCGCATCGTCCCCCCGGAGGTCCTGGCCGAGATCGGACCGGGCCTGGCAGCCATGGGCCACCTGGCCGCCACCGACCTCAAGAGCTGGTCGGACGAGATGGACCGCCGGGACCACGAA
This sequence comes from Nitriliruptoraceae bacterium, assembly GCA_007136095.1. Classification (GTDB taxonomy): domain Bacteria; phylum Actinomycetota; class Nitriliruptoria; order Nitriliruptorales; family Nitriliruptoraceae; genus CSSed11-175R1. The sequence goes on along the minus strand of SLHP01000019.1, from coordinate 6,997 downwards.
CCGACGTTGGAGCCGTTCGACGCCTGGGGCAACCGCATCGACGAGGTGCGGACCCACCCGACGTGGCAGCGCATCGCCGACGTCGCCCACACGCACGGCGTCGTCGCCACCGCCTACGAGCGCGCCCACGGCGAGTACTCACGGATCCACCAGTTCGCGCTGGCCTACCTCTACAGCCCGTCGAGCGCGCTGTTCAACTGCCCGTTGGCCATGACCGACGGCGCGGCGGCCACCCTGCTGCGCCACGCCGACCAGGACCTGATCGACCACGCGCTCCCCCGGTTGACCGATCGTGACCCGGCGACCGCATGGACCTCCGGGCAGTGGATGACCGAACGTGCGGGTGGCTCCGACGTCGGACGCAGCGAGACCGTGGCGCGCCGTGACGGGGATGCCTGGCGGTTGACCGGCACCAAGTGGTTCACCTCGGCCGTGACCGCGGACATGGCCCTGACCCTGGCGCGGCCGGAAGGCAACGAGGCCGGTGGCCGCGGCCTCGCGATGTTCTACGTCGAACTCAGGGACGCCGAGGGGAAGTTCAACAACCTCCGTGTCCTGCGCCTCAAGGACAAGTTGGGAACACGCCAGATGCCGACCGCCGAACTGGCGCTCGAGGGCACCGTCGCGCGCCTCGTCGGGCCGGCGGCGCACGGCACCCGCAACATCACCCCGATGCTGGGGGTCACCCGCCTGTGGAACTCCGTCAGCGCGGTCGGCTACCTCCGACGTGGGCTGGCACTCGCGCGGGACTACGCGGGACGACGGCAGGCCTTCGGCGCCGCGATCATCGAGCAGCCACTGCATCAGACGACCCTGGCCGATCTGCGGGTCGCACACGAGTCCGCGCTGCAGTTGACCTTCCGCGCGGTCGCGCTCCTCGGCCGCCAGGAGGCGGGCACCATCAGCGAGCAGGAGACCCACCTGCTCCGCCTGCTGCTGCCGGTCACCAAGTTGGTCACCGGCAGGCAGGCGATCGCGGGCGCGTCCGAGGCGCTCGAGGCCTTCGGCGGCGCCGGCTACATCGAGGACACCCACCTCCCACAACTGCTGCGAGACAGCCAGGTCCTGTCGATCTGGGAGGGCACGACCAACGTGCTGTCGCTGGACGCACTGCGCGCGTTGCTGGCGGACGAGAGCCTGGCGGCCTTCGTCGCGGAGGTGCAGCGGGCGGCCGGGAGCGGCCGGCACCATGAACTCGCGGCTGTCGGCAAACATGCGGTCGAAGCCGTCGAGACCGCGGCGGCCTGGGTCGGCAACGCGGGGACCGGTGATCGAGCGACGCTCGAGCACGGTGCGCGCCGGTTCGCGATGACCCTCGGCCGATCACTGCAGGCGGCGCTGCTCGTCGAGCAGGCACAGCACGACCTCGACGTCCATGCCGACGCCCGTGGGCTCGCCGTGGCACGGCGGTTCGCCAGCGATGGCCTCGACCGGCTCAGCGATCCGGGAGGAACGACGACCACCGATGCCGCGCTCGCCCGGGACGTCCCGTTGGCGGTGGACTGACGGTGAGGCTGGCGTCGGCCGCGCGTCTCAGCCGGCGATCTCGACCTCGAGCCAGGGTTCGACACGTCGGTTGAGCGCGTCCAGCGTGGCGCGCATCACCGCTCGCTGCGGGTCCTTGCGGACCAACGAGGAGCCGAGGAGCGCTTCGTCACCACGCTCGGTCACCAGGCTGACGATGACGGTCGCGATCGGTGGCTCCCCGGAGACCGATGCAGCGACCGAGTCGATCCCGGCGACGAGCCGTTCCCCGGTCAGGTCCGACAACGCCGTGAGGGTGGCTTCCGCGACGGCGCGCAGGATGCCCTGTTCGGTCGCGACCGCGCGCGCCACGCCGGTCACCTCACGATCGCCGAAGCCGAGCGTCGCCGTCACCTGGACGTCGGAGATGTCCACACGGGTGTCGAGGTGGCGGATGCGTGCCCGGACCCCGTCGCAGCGATCACGGTGCGTGTCAGCCACCACGGTCAGTTTGGCGGCTGGAGCCTCATCGGCGGGAACGGCGTCGTGGGCGTCATCCGGCGTCTCCGCGACGGTGTCGGCCGGCTCCGGATCGGCCGCAGCGGTCGCGTCGGGCCGCTCGTCCGTCGTGGCCGCGACGGTGTCAGCCGCAGCGGTGTCAGCCGCAGCGGTGTCAGCGGCCACCGTGTCAGCGGCTTCATCCACGGCCTCAGCAGGTTCCGTGACGCTGTACGCAGCCGGGGTCGCCGGGGCGTCCTCGCCGGCCGGTGCGTCATCGGCAACAGGCGCATCGTCCTCCCGTTCGGCTGCCCGTGCCTCCGCGACGGCATCCTCCAGCAGCGCGCGGGCGGCTTCGCTCAGCAGCACCCGATCCCCGGAGACGATCACGCCGTCCCCCTCGTCCGCGCGCTCTTCTGCGGCGTCGTCCGCGACCTCGATGCCGAGCGTCTCCGGGCCGCCCGTCGGCTCATCGACCGCGTCCGGGGCGTCAGCGTCCACCCCCGCATCGGTCAGCGGCATCGGCACCGCGCGGGGCCGGATCTGATCGGGATCCAGCGAGATACCGAAGCGTTCCCGCAGGGTGGCGGCGATGGACCAGGACACCGACTCCGCGTCCTCGTCGTTCGCCAGACGGATCCGCAGACGGCTCTTGCCCGTGGTCTCGACCGTCGTGACGTGGGCCTCGGCGACCCCCGGCACGGACTCGATGGCCCGTTCAAGGTCCGCGTGGGTCGGTGCCGACCGTGCCATCGCTCGATCCTCGGTCTCGGTCATGCTGGAGGTCCCCATCTGTCGCCCATCTGCGGGTCCGACCCGGACCCCCTGCCCCTGCCACGTCCGTGCGGAAGGGGCGAGGTGTCGCAGGTCCCGCCGACGCAGACGCCGCCAGACCGAGAAGCCTAGCCCCATGGGCCGTTCGGCGATACGCCGAAACCCACGCAAAGTGACGGAGTCGCCACCAAGGGCTCTCCACCGCTCTCGATATGCGCAGGGCGCACACGCTCACGCGGTGGTGCGGCAGGACGACCGGCGCAACGATCAGGCGCTGGCCTGGAACGGTCGGTGGACCGGTGCGTCGTCCGCCAGGGCGTCCGCGATCATGCCGACGGTCGGGGTGCCGTGCGAGAGCACCCGTTGGTGGAAGCGTCGCAGGTCGAAGGCCGGCCCCTCACGGCCCTCGACATCGCGGCGCAGGTCGGCGAGTTCCGCACCCCCGACGAAGTAGGAGGAGAGCTGTCCGGAGGTGACCTTGGCGCGGATCAGCTTGCCCCGTGCCTCGGTGTGCTCCTGGAAGGCGCCGTCGATCAGCAGATCGAGCGCCTGGTCGTCACCGAGGTCGCCGGTGTGCAGACCGATGTCCAACGACGCGTTGGTGGCCAGGCGCAACTCCAGTTTGCGTTGGGTGATCCGGTAGTCATCCGCGGACACCCGGGAGCTGTCACCTTCGGCGAAACCGGCCGCCAACGCCTCACGCTCGATGTAGACGGCCCAACCCTCGGCGAACGCGGGGCGCGCCAGCAGCCGGCGGGCGAGCCGCTCATGCTGCGAGGCGTGCTCCAACTGCACGAAGTGGCCCGGGTAGCCCTCGTGGATCGCCAGCGACCGCAGTTGCGCAGGGTTGTACTCACGCAGGAAGTGCCGGGCCTGGTCGGCGTCCCAGTGTGACGGCACCGGCGACAGGTAGTAGGTGCAGCCCGATTCCGGGTCGAGGGGCGGGGCCTGGGTGATGAAGGCGACGGCCAGTCCGAGCAGGTAGCCCGGAACCTCGGTGACGGTCAGACGCTCGGCGGGCGGAACGTCGGTGAGACCGGCGGAGCACGCGAAGGCCCGAGCCTCATCCACGGCCCGTCGGGCCTCGGGGACCAACTCGTCCGGCTCGACCGCCTGATCGGCGACGGCCTCCAGCGTGCGCCGGATGCGCTCGGTGGGATCGGCCGGCACCGGTTCGCCCGGGAAACGCCGCGACCATGTGCTGGCCGACATCTCCGCCATCTCGGCACGGATCTCGTCGCGCCAGGCCCGGGCACGCGCATCGATCTGCCAGGCGTCCATGGACGTTCCCAGCGCACTGCGCAGGGTGATGCCATGGTCCTCCGCGCCCAGGCGCCACTCGCCACCCGGCTCCTCACGGAGCTCGTCGAGCAACGCCCCGTAGGCTTCGAGGCCCTCCGCGGCGACCTCGCCGGCATCCCGCGCCGGAGAGACGTCGACCTGCAACTCCTCGGCCCGACGCGGCAGTTCATCACGGACGAGGGCGATGAGGGCCGGCAGCCGCTGGAGTGCCACATCGAGGTGGGGCTCCGGCGCGCTGATGAGCAGGGTGCCCGCCTGCTCGAGCAGGACCGGGATGCGCCTGGCCCGTTGAGCGGCCGCCTCCAGGAGCCGGCACCGCTCCTCCGGTGGGGCGTCGGTGCGCTTGAGCAGTTCGTGGATGGCCGAGGAGACGGTCTCCAGGGCCGCCAGCGGATCGAAGACGTATCGAGGTCGAAGGTCCAGCAGGAAACGTCGGTAGGCCAACTCGTCCGCGAGCAGTCGCAGGTCATCGCGGCCCTCACGATCCGGACCCCGTGCATCCCCGGGGATCGCGGCCAGTGCTGCCGCGACCTCCTGGGTCAGGACCGCCAGATCCCGGCTGCTGGTCGCCAACGACTCCGGCGAGAGGTCAGGCAGATCACCGTCGCGCTCGGGCAGTCCGAGCCGGGTGGCCTCGACCGGCGCATGGTCGCGGACGTGGTCGAGGTAGCGGACGACGAGCCGCTCGGCCTGTGCCAGGTGATCGATGGCCCGTCCTCCCCGCTGGATGCCCGTGCACCGGCGGTGGACGCTAGCGGAGGGGCGCCGCCGCGCGGACAGTCAGGTCGGGTACGATGCGTCAACGCTCCGCGGGGCGGCGATCGCGATCGAAGATCCCTCCCATCGGCGTGTTCTGCACGCGAACCGCGCGCACCACACCCGTCGACGGAGTGTTCCCGCTCGCAGTTCATCACCGTTGACGGTGCCGCCCCGGCGTCCTCCGTCTCGATGACGACGGGCTTCCGCCCGCTTCGCACTGCGCCTCGGGGCCCGCCGATCGACACCACGCCGACCGGCAATGACGAGTCGCGATCACCGCCAGGCGGATCACCGCTGTGCAGGGGATCGCCCGGATGAGAGATGCACGTGACCAAGACCTTCCGTGACCTGCACGTCGATGCCGCGCTGTGCGATGCGCTCGAAGCCCAAGGCATCACCCACCCGTTCGCCATCCAGGAGCTCACGCTCCCGCTCGCGCTGGACGGCAATGACCTGATCGGCCAGGCGCGCACCGGGACCGGCAAGACGCTGGCCTTCGGTCTGCCCCTGCTCCAACGCATCGATCCCTCGAAGAAGGTCACCCAGGCACTGGTGATCGCTCCGACCCGCGAACTCGCCCAGCAGGTCCACGAGGACCTCAAGGTCGGCAGCAAGCTCGGGATCACCTCGATCAGCGTCTACGGCGGGGTGCCGTACGAGGAACAGATCGAGGCCCTGACCGGTGGCGCCCACGTCGTCGTCGGGACCCCCGGACGTCTCCTGGACCACCTCAACCGCGGCAACCTCGATCTGTCGAACGTCACCCAACTGGTGCTCGACGAGGCCGACGAGATGCTCGACATGGGCTTCCTGCCCGACGTCGAGCGGCTGATCGAAGCCTGTCAGGGCGACGACCGCCACACGATGTTGTTCTCCGCCACGATGCCGACCGCGATCGTCAAGCTGGCCCGGCGCTACATGGACCACCCGACGTTCACCCGGGCGGACCACGAGCAGAAGAACACCGCGCCGCTGGTCACCCAGCACTTCTTCCAGGTGCACCGGATGGACAAGCCGCGGATCCTCGCGCGGATCCTGCAGTCACCGAACCGTGGCGGCGTCTACGTGTTCGTCCGGACCAAGCACATGGCCGACCGACTGGTCGGCGACCTCGAGGCACTGGGAACACCGGCCATCCCGATCCACGGTGACCTGCGCCAGACCGCGCGCGAGAAGAACCTGGACCGCTTCCGGTCGGGCAAGGCCACCGTGCTGGTCGCCACCGAGGTCGCGGCACGTGGGCTGGACGTCACCGGCGTGACCCACGTCGTGAACTACGACTGCCCCGACGACGAGAAGATGTACCTGCACCGCATCGGGCGGACGGCTCGCGCCGGTGAGGCCGGCGTCGCGATCACCTTCGCGGAGTTCAACGAGGCGGATCGTCTCAACGTGATCCGCAAGGCCGTCGGCGCGACCGAGAGCGACGTGCTGCAGGTCTTCTCCACCTCGCCGGAGCTGACCGAGATGTTCGACCTCCCCGAGGAGCGGCCCTGGGACGCGCTGGTCAAGGAACAGACCAACGACGGCCGCGGTGGGCGCACGGGCAGCAGGCAGTCGGGCGATGCCGGCGGCGAACGCTCGGGCGGCAAGAGCTCAGGCAGCGAACGCTCGGGCGGCAGGGGCTCGGGCGGCAAGAGCTCAGGCGGCAAGAGCTCCGGCGGCAGCGCGGACCGGGGGAAGCGCGGCGGCGACGACCGACCGCGCAGGGACTCGGATGGCGGCTCCGCGGCGCAGAAGGGCCGCACCGGCCGGACCGATGGTCGCCCGAAGAACGACCGCGGCAGCGAAGGACCGAGCGCCGGTCGCGACCGATCCACGCAGCGGTCCGCGGACCGGTCCGGCAGGGATCGGGACAGCTCCGCAACCACCACCCTCGATCGGCCCTCCGGTGACACCAACGGTGCGCCCGAGCGCTCGACGACGTCCCGCGAGACCTCGTCCGACCCGGGCGAGCGGGTCCGCACCCGGTCGCGGACACGATCGCGGTCGAGGGACAGTTCCTCCGGCTCCGAGCGGTCCGGCTCCGAGCGGCAGCGTGACCAGGGGTCCTCGGACCGCTCCGCCACCGACACGACGGGGACGGCCGACGACCGCGGTTCCGACGATCGTTCGGACTCGACGGCGCCGAAGGGTTCATCCGGCCGGACCCGTGCACGACGTGGCGGAGGCGGCAACCGCGAGCAGGGTTCCGGGAACT
>SLHP01000228.1 GCA_007136095.1 Nitriliruptoraceae bacterium | reverse complement strand
TGGTTCTTCGCCGCGGCACGCACCATGGTGGGTCCACCGATGTCGATCATCTCAACAACGTCGGCTTCTGCGGCACCGGCCGCCACGGTGTCCCGGAAGGGGTAGAGGTTGACCACCACTAGGTCGATCGGCCCCACCTCCAGTTCGTCGAGTTGCGCGAGGTGCTGCTCGACATGCCGGTCGGCGAGGATGCCCGCGTGGATCCGGGGATGCAGCGTCTTGACCCGTCCGTCGAGGCACTCCGGGAACCCGGTGACGTCGGCGACCTCGGTCACCTCGACGCCGGCATCCCGGATGACCCCGGCGGTGGAGCCCGTCGACAGGATCTGGACGTCAGCGGCCGACAGCGCGGCGGCCAGTTCCGCGACGCCGGTCTTGTCGAAGCAGCTGATCAACGCACGTCGGACCGGCATCGTCTGGTCGGTGGTCACGAGGTCTCCTCCTGCGGATGGTCGAGAGGCGGATGGTCGGGGTGCGGATGGATCACGACGGTCCGATCGCGGACCTCCAGGCGGTCCTGGCAGAGCAGGCTGATGCAGGCCGGGAACATCTCGTGTTCGACCGCCTTGATGCGCTCGTGGAGGCTGTCCTCGGTGTCATCCGGGTGCACGACGACCGGCTGCTGGGCGATGATGGGACCGTGGTCGACCTGATCATCGACCAGGTGCACGGTCGAACCCGTGACCTTCACCCCGAACTCCAGGGCCTCGCGGACGGCGTGGGCGCCGCGGAACGCCGGCAGCAGCGACGGGTGGGTGTTGATGACCCGACCCGACCATGTCGTGACGAACGGGCCGGACAGCACCCGCATGAACCCGGCCAGCACGATCACCTCGGGGTCGTAGGTGAGCAGGTCGGCGCGTAGCGCCTCCTCCCAGGCGGCACGGTCCGGATGCTCGCCCAGTGGCTGCACGACCGTGGGAACACCGGCCTGCTCGGCCCGGATCAGGCCGTAGGCGTCGGGACGATCGGCGCCGACCACCACGACCTCACCACCGAAACCCGGGTCCGAGGCGATCCGATCGAGGACCGCCTGGAGGTTCGACCCGCTCCCGGACACCAGCACGGCCAGACGCCGGGGGCGGGCGGGCACGGAGGCGGACGCGTCAGCGGGCAACAAGGCACCTCGGCTCTCAGGGGATCGCGGGCGACCCACACCCGGGGCCACCGATGCGGACACCCTAACGGCCAGGTCTGGCCAGGGCGGTGCCGGGAAGAGACCGCTAGTCTCCGCGCCACCGTACGAGCGCGTCGCCGTCGGCCGTCATGTGCCCTGGCACCCATCGCGTTGCAACCATCTTCGGAGCATCTGTGACCCGTTCAACCTCGATCGCACGTCGCCCGTGGGCGATCGGCGCCGTCGTGCTGGCGATGCTCGCGATCTTCGCCACCGACGCGGGCGCCGAGCCCACCAGCGACGAAGCCCGGGAAGCCCTGGAGGCCGCAGAGCAGCGGCTCGACCAGCTCAGCGATGAGTTCAACGGGGCCGTTGATGCCTACAACCAGGCGCAGGAGGATCTCGAGGTCGCCCGACAGGCGGTCTCCGAGGCTGAGGCCGAGCTCCTCGCGTTGCGCCAGGAACGCTCCCTGCTGACCGACGCGACCACGTCGCACATCCGACAGCTGCACAAGCTCGGGCCGACGGTCGAGCTGACCTCCCTGTTCTCCGCCACGGCCGCCGGCGATGCCGGCCAGCGCTCGGCGATGCTCCGCCGTGTGCTCGGCAGCCAACAGACCGACCTCGAGAGCCTCGGTGCCACAGCCGTCTCCATGGAGGCCGCCGAGGCCCGCCTGGTCGAGGAACGGGACGCGGCGGTCACCCAGGCGGCACGCGTCGAAGAGCAGCGCGATCGGATGGAGGAGACGCTCGAGGCCCAGGAAGAAGAGGTCGAAGAGCTCGAAGTGACGCTCGCATCCGCGATCTCCCGCGAGGAGGCCGAGCGGCGGGCCGCCGAAGAGGAAGCGCGCCGACAGGCCGCAGCCGAGGCGCAGGCCGCACGCGAAGCCGAGCAGGCCGAGCGTCAGGCAGCCGCGGCGGCGACCTCGACGTCATCGAACGGATCGAACGACACCTCGTCGTCGTCCACCGACGACTCGAACGACACCTCATCGTCCCCGTCCCCGTCCCCGCCGACGCCGTCCCCCGCGCCCCGCGCCAACGCCAGCGTCGCCGTCGAGGCCGCCCTGGCCCAGCTCGGTAAGCCCTACCAGTGGGGCGCGACCGGACCGAACTCGTTCGACTGCTCCGGGTTGATGGTCTACGCCTGGCGGCAGGCGGGCGTCACGTTGCCGCGCACCTCGGCCAGCCAGTTCGCCAACCTCCGGAGCGTCTCGCGCAGCGAGCTCCAACCCGGCGACCTGGTCTTCGCCGGTTCGCCACGGGTGCACCACGTCGGTATGTACATCGGCAGCGGGCAGATCGTGCACTCACCGCGGGCAGGCAAGCCCGTGGAGACCCGGTCCATGGAGCGGTCCGACATCCGGGGCTTCGGTCGCCCGGGCTAGATACCCGAGCCAGGTCACGACCCGTCGGCGCCTCCGAGGACGGTCGTCGCGATCCGTCGGGCCTCGTCGATGCGGGCCTCGTCGACGAAGATGCGTACTCCCCAGTCGGCCGCGGAGACGAACCGTGTGAACCGACCCGGACTTTTGTGCCACCAGACGATCTCGGCAGCGTCCAGCCCGTCGGCGATGGCCATCGCGTTGTCGTCCTCGAACTGCCCGAGCTCGACCGTCCGTACCTGATCAGTCACGGCGGATCTCCTGGTCGGTGGGCGTGGTGGGCGGTCCCACCGTCACGGTGCCACATCGGTTGGCGCTCATCCGGCGAGACGCCGGAGTCGGAACGCCTTGGCGAAACACCAGAACGACACCCCGACGAGCGGGAGGCCAGCCAGGAGCACGCGCACGTCCCCGGGCCCGATGAGCATGGCCAGCCCGTTCACCCCGGCCATGATCAGCACGCCGGCGCTGGCCCAGACGGTGGCCTGGGCGCGCAGGTTGTCGGGGTCGCCGGGCGTGCTGCGCGTGAAACCGCGATAGCCACGGAACAGCGCGACCAGTGCCGCCAGACCGGCGACGATGGTGACCAGCTCGAAGACCATCGTGACGGTCACGGGCCTGCTCCGGGATGCGGGGGTGTGGAGGGACTGCGCAGCCGGCGGTCCGGCACAGCATCGGCACGGTACCGATGAGAGGCAGGCGGTCGAACGGCGGCTGCACGCGTAGGCTTCGCGCAGACCAGCGGGCGTGGCGGAGTTGGCAGACGCAGGGAACTTAAAATTCCCCGGGCGAGAGCCCGCGTGGGTTCGAATCCCACCGCCCGCACCGGATCACGATGCTCCGAGCTCAGCCTGGTCGGGCGTTCCGGCATCCGTCGCCCGACCCTCGGCGGTGAGCCGCACGAGCGGTCCCTTCGAGAAGGGTGACGGGCCCGTCATCGGCACGCCGGCAGCCTGCCAGGCGGCCCTTGGCAACCCCACATCCGCGAGGTAGGTGTCCCCCACGTAGGGCTGCACGATCGCCTCGTTCAGCGCGACGGTCGGCAGCCCGATGACCACGGTGACGTCCGCCGTGATGCAGGCACCCTGCAGGCCGATGTCCGCGGAGACCCCACTCGGAAGGTCCAGCGCGACCACCGGCACGTCGTAGCGGCGAAGCCACGTCGCGGCCACCTCGGGCAGGGCCCGCAGTGGTGGTTCGGCGCCGATGCCGAGCATGGCGTCGATGACGACCTCGCCCGGTGGGCCCACCGACTCCAGGCCACCCGGTGCCACGGCCCGGACGATGATCCCGGCGTCCCGCAGCAGGTGCGTCTGTTCCGGGAAGCGGGGCGCGCCGACGGTCAGGACCTGCACCTCGGCGCCGGCGGTCGCCAGGAGCCGCGCTGCGGCCAGCCCCCCGGCACCGTTGCTGGACGGCCCCACGAGGATGGTGACGACGACCCCGTCGGTGTCACCACCACGAAGCCGCCGGACCGTGTGGGCCAGCGCACGACCGGCATGCTCCGCCCGGCGGACCGCATCGTCGCCGCGTTCGTCCGCCCAGGCCCGGGCCCGTCGGACCTGCTCGGCCGTGACATGTGGGAGCTGAGACTGTTCGATGGCGGGCAGATCGCCCTCCAGCCGGGCACGTCGTTGCCACGAGGGGGCGGATTCCCACGGACGCACCGCCAGATCGTCACCCAGGGACTCCGGGGTCACGCCACGGTTCCAGTCCTCGACCGCGACGTCGAGCAGCAGCGACATCACCACCGCCGTTGCTCCCCAGAGCAGATCATCGTCCAGCTGCCAGGCCCAGGTCGACCCGCGCAGCGACAACGGGGCGTGGCGCCAGCGGTCCTGGTCGAGCAGTTGGGTGAGCGGCACGCGCAGGACCTCGTCGACCTCCCAGGGGTTCTCCGTGAGGTTGTGCGGTGTCACCCACCGCGCGGCCACCGGGACGACCCAGAACCGTGACGGCGGGATGTAGAAGGTCGGTCCGGACCCGATCACCTCGACGCTGTCGGGGTGCAGCCCCACCTCCTCCTGCGCCTCGCGGAGCGCCGCCTCGTGGATCGTCTCACCGGGATCCAGTCGCCCGCCCGCGAACGAGACCTGCCCGGGGTGGGAACGGAGATCGCGGCGGCGACGCGTCAGGACGACGCGGGGACCCTCGTCGGTGTCCTCGAGCAGGACCAGCACGGCACCGACACGTGCATCGGTGGGCGGCGTTCGAGCCTCCTCGGGGACCTCGGCCAGCGCCGATCGCAGCCGTGCCCAGAACACCTCCGGTCGCAACCGCGGGTCCATGGGCGCCTCCGTCATCTCCGCACCCACCTTCGCGCCGGGACCGGTCGGACCGGGCCGGTCACGCGAGTGAGGCGACCAGCCCATCGAGGTTGTCGGCTTCGCTGACGACGACCTCATCGAAACCGTAACGGGTCAGGACCGCTGCCAGGATCAGGCCACCACCGTGGATGACATCCTCACGACCGGGCTGCATGGGGCCGAGCTCCGCCCGTTGGCCGGAGGTGAGCCCCACCAGTCGGACGCTCAGATCCGCGAGGGCACCGGTGGGGATGCGCGAGCCGTGGATCTTCGACTCCTCGTAGGTGCCCAGACCCAGGTGCAGCGCGGCGAGCGTGGTCGCGGTCCCGGCCACGCCGATGAGGGCGGCGGCGTCTGCGAGGTCGACACCCTGCTCCGCCAGGCGCGCGTCCGCTTCATCGAGACGGTCGTCGATGAACGCCCGTGCATCGACGAGGTGTTGGGCACTGACGGGATCCTCGAGCAGGCACCGCTCGGTGAGCCGAACACATCCCAACTGCAGGGACACACTTCCCGCGAGGCCGGCATCATCACCAACGATCAGTTCGGTCGATCCACCGCCGATGTCGATCACGGCGGTCGGCATGGCGACATCCACGGCGCGCGCGGCGCCGGCGAAGGCCAGCGACGCTTCCTCGACGCCCGTGATGACCTGGGCATCGATGCCGGTCGCCTCGCGGACGCCCTGAAAGAAGCGGTCCCGATCGTTGGCGTCGCGGACCGCGGAGGTCGCGGCGATGCGCACCCGGTCCGTGACGCCGTGCTCACGCCAGATGTCCCGGTAGCCGCTGATGGTCTCCAGGGAACGTTCCAGGGCGGCATCGTCGAGGTGGCCGGTGGCGTCGACGCCGGCGGCCAGCCGCGTGATCGCCATCTGGCGTGTGAGGCGCCCACCGTCTCCGTCGACGACCAGCAGGCGGATCGAGTTGGACCCGACGTCGACCGCGGCTCGGGGTGAGGTCTGCATCTAACGCTCCATCCAGCCGTCGATCTCGTCCTCGCACACGCAGGGTCCTGGGCACGGAGCCGGCGTGGAGTGCTCGACCGTCCACGCGCCGATCGGGTTGTCCCCGGTCGCCAGGTGGTGTGCGGCGTGGACGTGCAGGCACTTGATGTGCTTCGGCATGCCACCCGCCCCCGGATCGCCCGGCAACGGATCTCCCTGTGCGTCGCGGAACGCGACATACCGGTCATGGCTGTCGCGGTACTCGGCGGCGAGTTCCGGGTCCTCGTGGAGTCGCTGGTTCAGACCCACCATGGCGTGGTCGGCCTCCAACGTGCCGACCCGCGAACGCATGACCGGACACGACAGCCAGAAGACGGTCGGGAAGGGGGTGCCGTCCTCGAGTCGCGGGGAGACCCGCACGACCGTCGGGAGGCCGAACGCACAGGTGTGCACGACGGCCGGCTCACCACGAGCGGGCCGACCGAGTTGCGCCGAGACGATCGCACGCTCCCGCGGCCCGGAGACGGGCGCCGATCCGGCCTGTTCGTAGGAGGCCTGCGGATCGGCCCGGACGGCATCGGCGAGTGGACCGGCCACCGGGCCGGACCCGGCGTCGGCGGCGTCACCGTCACGGACGGGGTCGGAGGCCCCGTCCGGAGAGATCACGACACCTTGCCGCGCTTCTGGCGGCGGGCCTCACCCTGGATCATCTGCGACTTGTGCATGAAGCGACGCAGCCGCTTGTTGAAGTCCTTGTCGAGCTTGGACCGCAGGTGGGGCGTCTCCTCCTCCTGCCACTCAGGGTCCGCTCGCTTGATCGACAGGTCGACCTTGCCGTCCTCTTTGACATCGAGGATCTTGACATCGACCTCGTCGCCTTCAGCGAGGTAGGCGTAGATGTTCTCGACGAAGTCGGCATCGACCTCGGAGACGTGGACCAGGCCGGTGGCCAGTCCCCCGTCCTCGGTCTCCACCTCGACGAACGCGCCGTATTCCTCCAGCCGGACGACCTTGCCCTTGACGATCTCTCCTTGCAGTTCGATCAACTCCTCTCGAGGTCGGGTAGCCGCGCAGCTACCAACCCGTGCTCGTGGCCGCATCACCGGCGGGTGCAGGCAGATGCGTCTGATGGGACCCGCTGCTGCGACACACGACGCCGGAGGTCGGTCCCGGTCGGACGTGCGAGGATCTTGCGGGGCGCGAACGGGCCGCAGATCGCGGCCCATGTAGGTCATAAGGTACGGAGCGCGCGCGGAGGCGGCAACACCGGGGCCCGCTCCGCGCGCCTGACAGGCCGCTCGACGACGATCCCGCGCCGGGTGGGACAGCCCACAGTAGGCTCGCGTCCGTCAACGGGGAGGGTGATCGGTGGAGCACATCTACACCGTTCCGGTCGAGACCACGGGCTGGGAGCTGGCCGACGTCGGTGCCACGGTCGCGTTCGACTGGGAGTACGACGGCGGCCGCGAGCGGATGCTCAACCTGTACCAGAAGGGCAAGGACAAGCAGTGGGACGCCACCCACCGCATCGACTGGTCCCCGACCATCGATCCGACCGACCAGGGGATGCTGCCCGACGAGGTCGTGCCGATCTTCGGTTCCGACACCTGGAACCGGCTGTCACGCGCGGACAAGGACAACGTCCGCCACCACTACCTCGCCTGGACCAACTCGCAGTTCCTCCACGGCGAGCAGGGCGCGCTGATCTGTTCGGCGAAGATCGTGTCCACCGTCCCGGAGATCGACAGCAAGTTCTACGCGGCGACCCAGACGATGGACGAGGCGCGCCACGTCGAGACCTACGCGCGCTACCTGACCGAGAAGCTCGAGCTCGCCTACCCGATCAACGACTCGCTGCGCTCCCTGCTCGACCAGACCATCAGCGACTCCCGCTGGGACTTCACCTACCTCGGTATGCAGGTGATGATCGAAGGCGTCGCGCTCGCGGCGTTCTCGATGATCCGCGACTTCACCACCGACCCGCTGGCCCGGTCGATCAACGCCTACGTGATGCAGGACGAGGCGCGACACATCGCGTTCGGTCGACTGGCGCTCAAGGACGCCTACGCGGAGTTGACGGAGCCGGAGCGGCGCGAGCGTGAAGAGTTCGTGATCGAAGCGTCCGAGCTGCTGCGGGACCGGTTCCTCGCGCGGGAGGTGTGGGAGAACCTGGGGTTCGATGCCGATGCGTTGTGCGCGTACGTGGACCAGCACCAGATGATGACCGAGTTCCGCAAGGCCCTGTTCAGCCGGGTCGTGCCGACGGTCAAGGACATCGG
>SLHP01000031.1 GCA_007136095.1 Nitriliruptoraceae bacterium | reverse complement strand
TCGAGCACCTCGAGCAGGCTGCCGAACGCCTCGGCCTTGCCGACGTCGCGCTGCGATGCGCCCTCGCGCATCACCCGACGGCGGTAGTTGTCGAACTCGGCGCGGGCGCGGCGCAGGTCGTCGAGGTACTCGTCACGCTGCGCCTCCGCGTCCAACAGGGCGCCGTACAGCTCGGCACGTGAGCGCGGATCGGCGTCCACCAGGGCCTCGAGGTCGACGGTCTCCTCCGCGCCAGCGTCGGCAGCACCAGCAGCGTCGGCAGCATCGGCGTGCTCCGCTGGCTCCGGCGGGTCGTCCACGGCGGGCTGCGGACCCGTGGGCTCGGTCGCCTCCGGGTCGGGAACGGGTCGCTGCGGGTCGGTCACGCGGGACTCCTACAAGGGGCTTGCGAGGGGCTTGGGGACGAGTGTTGCGGGGCGGCGTGGAGCCGCCCCGCAACGTCGCGGCGAAACGTCAGTTGGCGTTGATCTGGATGCGGCGGGGCTTGGCCTCCTCCGCCTTCGGCACGGTGATGGTCAACAGTCCGTTGTGGTAGTTGGCCTCCACCGCGTTGGCGTCGACCCGGTCGGGCAGCCGCACCGAACGGTGGAACCGTCCGAAGTGCCGCTCGACCCGCCGGAAACCGTCCGCCGTCTTGTCGTCGTAGAAGCGACGTTCACCGGCGATGGTGAGCACGTTCTCCTCGAGGGAGACCTCGACGTCGTCGGGGTTCACGCTCGGGAGCTCGACGTGGAGCGTGAAGGCGTTCTCGTCCTCTTCGACGTCCAGCGCGGGGCTGAAGGCGCCGGCCGAGCTCGCGCCCTGCCGGTCGCCGAAGACCTGGCGCAGCACGCGCTCCATCTCGTCATGCATCGGTGCGACGTCGCGGAAACCGCTGGTCCGGGTCAGTCCGTTCGTCATCGTTGTCCTCCTCTCGCGTATCGGATGGTGTGGCGTTGGTGGGGTCGGGGCCGGCTGGCGTCAGCCGGCGGCTTGCTCGTCATCGCCCCGTGCTCGGGGCGTCCAAGACGTCGGCGTCAGCCGGCGGCTTGCTCGTCATCGCCTTCGTCGACCACCTCGGCGTCGACGACGTCATCATCGGCTGCGGATGCTTCGCCGTCGCCCGCGGCGCCATCTGCGGCGGCGGCCTCGTCGTTGGAGGCCTGGTAGATCGCCTGGGCGAGGTGCTGCGACTTGTCGCCGAGTTCCTCCATCTTGGCCTTGACGGCGTCGGTGTCCTCGCCGTTCAGCGCCTCGCGGAGTTCGGTCAGTGCCTGCTCGATCTCCGCCCTGGTGGACTCGTCGATCTTGTCGCCGTGTTCCTTCAGGGTCTTGTCGGTCTGGTAGACGAGCGTGTCGGCCTGGTTACGGGTCTCGACCGCTTCCTTGCGCTTGCGGTCCTCGTCCGCGTGCGCTTCCGCGTCCTTGATCATCTGCTCGATGTCGTCCTTCGGCAGCGCCGAGCCACCGGTGATCGTCATCGACTGTTCCTTGCCGGTGCCGAGGTCCTTGGCGTTGACGTGGACGATGCCGTTGGCGTCGATGTCGAAGGTGACCTCGATCTGCGGCATGCCACGCGGGGCCGGCGGGATGTCGGTCAGCATGAACTTGCCGAGCGTCTTGTTGTCGCTGGTGAACTCACGCTCACCCTGCAGCACGTGGATCTCGACCGACGGCTGGTTGTCGTCCGCAGTGGTGAACACCTCGGAGCGCTTGGTCGGGATCGTGGTGTTGCGCTCGATCAGCTTGTGCGTGACGCCACCCTTGGTCTCGATGCCGAGCGACAGCGGTGTGACATCCAGGAGCAGCACGTCCTTGACGTCGCCCTTGAGCACACCGGCCTGCAGCGCGGCACCGATGGCCACGACCTCGTCCGGGTTGACGCCCTTGTGCGGCTCCTTGCCGCCGAGCATCTCCTTGACCAGGTCCTGGACGGCCGGGATGCGGGTGGACCCCCCAACGAGGATGACGTGGTCGATCGCGCCAACATCGCCACCCGCATCCTTGATCGCGCGCTGGAACGGACCCTTGAGCTTGTCGAACAGGTCGCTCGTCAGTTCGTTGAACTTCGCCCGGGACAGGGTCTGCTCGAAGTGCAGCGGCCCGGCGTCGGTCGCGGTGAGGAACGGCAGGTTGATCGAGGTCTCCTGCGAGGACGACAGCTCGATCTTGGCCTTCTCCGCGGCTTCCTTGAGCCGCTGGACGGCCATCTTGTCCGTGGAGAGATCCACACCCTGCTCGTTCTTGAACTGGGTGAGCATCCAGTCCATCAGAACCTCATCCCAGTCATCACCACCGAGCTGCGAGTCACCGGCGGTCGACTTCACATCGAACACGCCCTCGGCGATCTCGAGCACGGAGACGTCGAACGTCCCACCACCGAGGTCGAAGACGAGCACGGTCTGCTCGTCCTCCTTCTCCAGCCCGTAGGCCAGCGCGGCCGCGGTCGGCTCCGCGACCAGCCGCAGGACCTCGAGACCCGCGATCTCACCCGCCTCCTTGGTGGCCTGGCGCTGCGCGTCGTCGAAGTACGCGGGCACGGTGATGACCGCCTGGGTGACATCGTCACCGAGGTAGGACTCCGCATCGCGCTTGAGCTTCATGAGGATGCGCGCCGAGATCTCCTGCGGCGAGTAGTTCTTGCCGCCGATCTCGGTCTTCCAGTCCGTACCGATGTGGCGCTTGACGGAGCGCACGGTGCGATCGGCGTTGGTCACCGCCTGGCGCTTGGCGACCTCACCCACCAGCACCTCATCGGACTTGGACCACGCGACGACGGACGGCGTCGTACGCGCGCCCTCCGCGTTGGCGATGACGACGGCCTCGCCGCCCTCCATGACGGAGACGACCGAGTTCGTCGTTCCGAGGTCGATACCCACGGCCTTGGCCATCTTGATGGTCCTCCTGCGTGTCTGCGGATCAGATCGGTGCGTCGTGACGACGCGTTCGGCCGCCCAGCGGCGGCTGCTTCAGACACAAAGGTACGCGCAGGCCCTGACATCGCAAGTGCCATGAGTCGTATCGACTCAGGATATCTGCGCCTCAGCGACTCAGGTTGTGCGCGCCTCGGGGAACCGGCCCGTGGACCACGGGCATCGACCGGTCGAACCCCCGACAACCCAGCCACCTCGAGGTGGCATGCACCGGATCACCCCGGGACCCGGCCCCGTCCGCGACGGGCGGTTCAGTGGTGGTCGTCGGGCTCCGGCTCGGTGACCTTCGGACGCCAGGCGCGTTGGAGCGGCTTGCCGGCGGAGGAGACCCGTTCACGGTGTCGCCAGAAGTCGGACAACAGCGCGAACGGCAGCAGCAGGAACACCGTGATCAACGCGATCTGCCACGTCGCCATAGAGCAGCCTCGATCCCTCGATGTCCCCCCATCCTACCCAGACCGCCATCCCGCGCGGAGACGAGGCACAGCGCCCACGCGCGTTCGGATCAGGTCTGCGCGCCCATGCGCTGCCGGGGTGCCTGGATCGGAGCGGCACGCAGGGTGCGCAGCACACCGCCGGGCGGCTCCTTCGAGCGGGCCTCCAGCCAGGGAACGATCCACACAGGCAACAGCGGACGCGCCACCGCGTAGCCCTGGATGTGATCGCAACCGTGCGCGTGCAGCTCGCGGACGGACGCCTCGTCCTCGACGCCTTCGGCGACGACCGTCAGGTCCAGGGCGTGCGCGAGGTGGACGATCGATCGGACGATGGCCAGCCCCGCTGGTTCCTGCATCCGACGCACGAAGGTTCCGTCGATCTTCAGCTCGTTCACCGGGAGGTGCTGCAACGCCGCGAGCGAGGAGTAACCGGTGCCGAAGTCGTCGATCGACAACCCGACGCCGAGCTCCCTGAGCTCTCCGAGGACCTGCCCCGCGCGTTCGGGGTCGACCTGGAGGGCGGTCTCGGTGATCTCGAGCACCAGATCCGTGGGCAGGAGCCCGGTGATGGCCAGTTGGCTCTCCACGTCCCGGGCGAGGTGGCGGTCCTGCAGGTCACGGGTGGAGATGTTGACCGCGACCGGGACCGGATGGGTCGCCAGCTTCCAACGCGCGGCCTCCTCGAGCGCCAGGCGCAGGACGTGACGGGTCATCAACCCGATCAGTTCGGTGTGCTCCGCGGTCGCGACGAAGGCATCCGGCAGGATCAGTCCGTGGATGGGATGGTTCCACCGCAGCAACGCTTCGAGCCCGACGACGGCATCGGTGCGCAACGAGACCTTCGGCTGGAAGTCCATGGCCAGTTCGTCCGACCGCATCGCCTCCTCGAGTTGCCCGACCAGCGATAGCCGCCCGGGTGAGCTCGTCCGGTCCCGGGCCGAGAAACCCACGGCGACGCCACTTCGCTTGGCCGCGTACATCGCGGTGTCCGCCCGTCGTAGCAGGGTCGAGGTGTCCGCTCCATGGTCCGGGTAGGTGGCCACACCCACGCTGGCGCCGATCGCCAGGCGGATGTCGTTGACGACGTACGGCACAGCGACCTCCTGCACCAGTCGCTCCCCGATCTCCAGCAACGTGTCGGCATCGACCGTGTGGCGGATCAGGAACGCGAACTCGTCACCACCGATCCGGGCCGCGAGGTCGACGCCCTCCAGCTGCAACAGCCGCCGTCCGACCTCCTGGAGCAGTCGGTCACCGACCTGGTGGCCGAGCTGGTCGTTGACCTCCTTGAACCGGTTCAGGTCCATCATGAGCAGCGCGAACGGGTCCTGATGACGGTCATCCCGCATCAGCGTCTCCAGCCGCTCGTCGAGCTGCCGGCGGTTGGCCAGGCCCGTCAGCCCATCGTGCAGCGCCGCGTGCTGCTCCAGAGCGACCAGACGCGAGGACCGGTACAGCCCGATGACGACGAGCAGGAGCAGCGGAACGAGCAACAAGCTGTGCTGGCTGATCACCACGACCGCCGGAGAGAGGCACACGAGCAGCAGGTGGATGAGCGGGTCGTGGCGGATCCGGTCCTGGCGCCAGACCACCGGCAGGGATGACCCGTATTCGATCGCGGTCAGACCGGTATCCACCGCCACATCGACGAGGTAGGCCACCACCCCTGCGGGGAGCACGACCAACAGCAACTGCCAGGATCCATCGGTCGCCGCCAGGGGCGAGACACTGGCCGGGAGGAGGAGCGGCAGGGCACCCAGCACCCACGCGGCGGCGCCGTAGACGAGCAGGGTGCGTGACACCTCGATGACCGGTCGGATCCAGCGAGGCGGGGCGACCTCCCGGGGCGGCACGAGTGCGGTGAACGCGAGTCCGAGGACCGCCAGGGACGTCGGCTCCGTGAGCAGCAGCGCGAAGGCGAACAGCGGGGCGGTCGTGAACTCCGCGGTCCGTTCGCGTGCGACCAGCCGCAGGGGGAACCGCCGCGCCAGGCCGTGCAGGGCGAGGATCACGACCGCGGCCGCCCAGCCGTACTCATCCGCCGTGTCCAGGCGGAGGACGGCGAGCCAGACGACGATCAGTGCCGGGATGCACAGCAACAGGCCCGCGGCACGGAACCACCGACTCATGCGACGACTGATCATCCGACACCCCGTGCTCCGACCGACCCGCACCGGGCCGCCCCATCTCTGTGACGTTGTCGGCCGCTGAACGCGTGACCTTGACCTGGAGTGATCTGCCCCTCGCACTACGCTCCTGCGTCGGCCACGCACGACCTCGCGGGCCAGACCAAGGATCGATCATCCCCGGATCGTCGGTGGCGCGGATGCTGCCCGGAGTGGCGTTGACCGCCGTCATCGCGGCGGCCGCGATCGGGGTCGGCACGGTCACGCCCGCCGTCGTCAGCGCGGTGCTGGTCGCCCTGCTGATCGGCCTGGTGATCGCCAACGTCCGCCCGGTCCCGGGGGTGCTGATGCCCGGCATCGACGTGGCGGCCAAGCGCATCCTGCGGGTGGGCGTCGCGCTGCTCGGCGCGCGGCTCACCCTGGGCGACGTCGCAGCGATCGGTGGGCCGAGCCTCGCCGTGGTCGTCGCCACCATGACCACCGCCTTCATCACCGTCGCCGTGGTCGGACGGCTGGCCGGCATCAGCCCGAACCTCGGCATCCTGCTGGGCACCGGGACGGCGGTGTGCGGGAACTCCGCGATCGTGGCAGCGTCACCGATCATCGAGGCCGAGGATCGTCAGGTCAGCTACGCGGTCGCCACGATCACGATCTTCGGCACGATCGCCCTGGTGCTCTTCCCGCTCATCGGCCGGGCGGTCGACATGCCGGACGAGGTGTTCGGGGTCTGGGCCGGGCTGGCCATCAACGACACCAGCCAGGTCGTGGCCGCCGGAGCCGCCTACTCCGAACGGGCCCTCGAGCACGCCACGGTCGTCAAGCTCGTCCGCAACGCCCTGATGGGACCGATCCTGATCGGGTTGACGCTGTGGATGGGCCGCCGGCGCCGCACCGCCGAGCCGACCGACGGCTCGGGTCGCGGCTCGGCCGGGGACACCGACACAACGCAGGCGGACCACAGCTCGACGACCCTGACCGCCGCACGGTTGCTGCAGACCATCCGCGCCGCCGTCCCAGGGTTCGTCGTCGCCTTCATGGTCCTGGCGGTGGTTCGCACCACGGGGGTGATCAGCGATGAGGTCGCGAACGTCGTCGGGACGGTCTCGGCCGTCGCCATCACGGTCGCGATCGCGGGCGTGGGCCTCAAGACCCGGGTGGCGGAACTGACCACGGTCGGGGTCCGCCCCGTGGTGGTCGGGCTGGCCGCAGCAGCGGCACTCGCCATCGTCGCGCTGCCGCTGTCCTACCTCGTGGTCGGCTGAGCCACTCGCCGTCGGCGGAGCCACCCCCGCCGTCGACGCGTCAGCGCAGTTCCACGCCCGCGGCCTGCTCGATGATCCGGACCAGCTCAACATGGCCGGCGTCGGGCCCGAGCTCCTCCGACGCGGACCTCGTCAGCTGATCGACCAGCCGGAGGACCTGCCCGTCGACCTGCGCGTCCTCCAGCACCGCCTGGGCGAGCCCGACGTCCTTGGCCAGGAGCGACAACGCGAAGGTGACCGGGAACTCCCGGGTGAGCGCATGCTCGGGCAGCAGCACCTCCGTCGCGAAGGACCGGCCCGTGGCGGCGTTGATGACCTCCAGCGCGGTCGACGCCGGGACGCCGGCCTTCGTCAACGCCGCGAGCCCCTCGGCAGCAGCCCACAGGCTGGTGGCCAGCAGTGCGTTGTTCACGGCCTTGACCGCCATGCCGGCCCCCACCGGCCCGACGTGCACGATCGACGTCGCCATCCGCTCGAGGACGGGCCGGACCTGCTCGAGGACCGCCTCCTCGCCCCCGATCATCGTCGTCAGCGTGCCGGCCACCGCACCGTCCGTCCCACCCGACACAGGCGCATCGAGGTAGCGCACACCATTGGCGTCCAGCGCGGCAGCCACGTCCCTGGCGCCGCGAGGATCACCCGAGGTGTGATCGATCCAGACGGTGCCGGGCGCCAACATCGGACCCAGGACGTCAGCGATGGCGGCAACCTCGACGTCGGTGGGGAGGCAGGAACACACGACCTCGACATCACCCAGGTCCTGCAGGTCGGTGACCGCCAGGGTCCCGTGCTCCTGCTGGTGGGACACCGCGACGTCCGCGGTCCGGTTCCACACCTTCGTGAGCTGTCCGGCAGCGAGGTTGGCGGCCATCGGCCCACCCATCGCTCCCAGTCCGATGAAGCCGATCTCCATGTCGTTCTCCTCTGTCGTTCTCGTCGGGAACCGGCTCAGCCCGCCGGGACCGGTCCGGTCCAGTCCACCACATCGCCCGTGGCCACACCGACGTCATCGAACCATCCCTGCGGCACCTCGAGCGCGGTGCTGTAGGGCCGGTCCGGCGCGTAGGTGGGACAGTCCGCGGCGTCATCCGAGCCGCAGGGCTCCATCGCCGCGATCGTGCCGATCTCCCCGGCATCGTCGATGTAGGCGATGTCCAGCGGCACGAGGGTGTTGAACATCCAGAACCCGCCCGACCGTTCGCTGTCGAACACGAACAGCATGCCGAGCCCGTCGGGGAGTTCGGGGACGTGCATCAGGCCGTGACGCCGCTCGTCGGACGTCGAGGCCACCTTGGCGTCGAC
>SLHP01000265.1 GCA_007136095.1 Nitriliruptoraceae bacterium | reverse complement strand
TCCGCGTCGACGGGGGCGTGGATGCGGCCAAGCGGATCGCCGAGCGCACCGAGCTGTTCTTCCTCGCCGAATCGCTCGGCGGGGTCGAGAGCCTCATCGAGCACCCGGGCATCATGACGCACGCCTCGGTCGCCGGCACCGCCCTGGAGGTGCCCGACGACCTGTTGCGACTCTCGGTGGGCATCGAAGCTGCCGATGATCTGATCGAGGACCTGGCGCAGGCGATCGGCTGACCCGGTGGCCAGCACCGGCCGGTCGGATGGAGGGTGGTTCGGGTGACGCGACGATCAGCACGGCCGGGGGCGATCGCCGCGATCGTCTCCGCCCTGCTGCTGACCGGTTGCGGGCAGGTCATCACCCTGGAGTTGCCATCCACCGGCTCGCTGCAGAGCGCCGCCCCCCGCGTCCCGCCCGTCCAGTCGGTCATCTACGACCTCAACGGTGACCCCCTGACGACCCTGCGCGACGAGTTCCGCGAACCGGTCGGACTGAGCGAGCTCCCGTCCCACCTGATCAACGCGGTCATCACGGCGGAGGACCGACGCTTCCACCAGCATCGTGGCATCGACGGCCGCTCGCTCCTGCGCGCCGCGCTGTCGAACCTCGCCACCGGCGACATCGGGCAGGGCGGCTCGACGATCACCCAACAACTCGTCAAGAACCTCTACATGCCCGACGCACCCCGGACCCCCGAGACCAAACTGCAGGAGGCGGTCCTCGCCCGGGAGCTGGAGGATGAGCGCTCCAAGGGCGCGATCCTTGAGGACTACCTGAACACCGTCTACTTCGGCGAGGGTGCCTACGGCATCGAGGCGGCCGCGCAGACCTACTTCCGCAAACCCGCCAGCGACCTCGAGGTGGCCGAGTCCGCCCTGCTCGCCGCGATCATCCGAGCCCCGGAGGCGCTGGCGCCCACGCGCGAGCCCGACGCGGCGCTGCGGCGGCGCGACGACGTGCTGTGGCGCATGGCGGTCGACGGCCATCTGACGCCCACGGAGCGTGATGCGGCCACGGCCACCCCCATCGAGGTCCATGGGCGCTTCTCCACCCCGCAGGCGCGCGAACCCCACCTCGTCGACCTGGTGGTCCGTGAACTGTTGAACGACCCCCGTTTCGGCAGCACCGAGGATGAGCGCGCCCGTCGCCTGTACGGCGGCGGCCTGCACATCCACACGACCGTCCGGCCGGAGCTCCAGGAGATCGCCCGCACCGTGCTGGCGGAGCAGCTCCCCGATCCCGGCGATCCGGACGCCGCCATCACCATCATCGACCCGGGCACCGGCCACATCCTGGCCGCCGTGGGCAGCCGCGCCTACGACGACCTGCAGTTCGATCTGGCCACCCAGGGACGACGCCAACCCGGATCGACCTTCAAGACCTTCGTACTGGCAGCGGCCATCGCCGACGGGTGGAGCCCGGACACGCTCCTCGACGGCCGTCAGGGTGACATCCGGCTGGCCGGCGGTGGTGTCTGGGAGGACGTCCGCAACTACGACCGCCGGTCCTACGCCCGGGTGAGCCTCGCGGCGGCGACGCGCGCGTCCGTCAACACGGCGTTCGCGCGACTCGGCGTCGACGTGGGGCTGGAGCGGGTGGCGTCCCTCGCCGGCTCGATGGGCGTCCGCTCGTCGATCCCCGTCGAGGTGCAGACCACGATCGGTGGGGGCGAACTCAACGTCACCACACTGGACATGGCTGCGGGGATGGCGACGTTGGCCAACCTCGGTGAACACGTGCCGACGACCGCCGTGTCCCGGATCGACGACGCCGACGGCCGCGCTGTCTGGCTGCCCGACACGGCGATCCGTCGGGTGCTGGAGCCCTCTGCGGCCTTCGTCACGCTGGACGTTCTCCGCGGCGTCGTGGACCACGGGACCGGGATGCGGGCACAGGTCGACGGGTGGGAGGTGGCGGGCAAGACCGGCACCACCTCGGATCACACCGACGCCTGGTTCGTCGGTGCGACACCCAACCTGTCGGCCGCGGTGTGGGTCGGCCACGCCGACGGCCGGGTACCCATGCAAGATGTGCAGGGCATCCGGGATGTGACGGGTGGCACGATCCCCGCGCAGATCTTCTCCGAGGTCTTCACCCGCGCCTTGGAGGGAACGTCACCCGTCCCCTTCCAGCTCCCCGATGCCCACACGACGCTGGTCGAGATCGACCCGGTGACGGGACTGCTGGCCGCGCCGTGGTGCCCCGGTCAGGTCGAGCGCCTCCCCCGGATCCTGGTCCCGACCGAGACCTGTCCGGAGCCCCCACCACCACCGCCACCACCACCGCCACCACCGCCGGCTCCCGAGCCCGAACCCGAGCCGGAGGAGGCGGAGCCGGAGGACGACGACCTCGACGTCCCTGAGGAAGACCCCGGCACCGATGGTGACAACGGGGACGGCGATCGGGACGAACCGACGGAGAGTGACGGAGGGACCGACCGCGACGAACCGGCCGACGATCCGGACACGGATGGACCCGACGAACCGGCACCGCCAGCCGACCCCGGGGACGAGGACGACGGGGATGACTGACGACCCGCCCGCACGCCGCCGCCCGCGACGGCAGTAGCATCCTCGCCGTCCTCGGCCCGACGCGGCGGGGCCAGGAGATGCCGTGCGAGCGCTGTTGGTCTTCAACCCCAACGCGACGATCACCGACGACCACGTCCGTGACGTCATCGCGTCCGCCCTGGCATCCACGATCGACCTCGACGTCCAGCCCACAAAGCAACGGGGCCACGCGACGCACCTGGTCGCCGGCGCCGTCCACGACGATGTGGATGCGGTCTTCGCGCTCGGTGGTGACGGCACCGCCAACGAGGTGATCCAGGCACTGGCGGGAACCGACGTCCGGCTCGGGATCATCCCCGGTGGTGGCGCCAACGTGCTGGCCCGGTCCCTGGGACTCCCCAACGACCCGATCCAGGCGACCTCGAAGCTGCTGCAGGCCGTCCGGACCGATCACACCCGCCGGATCGGTCTGGGCCGTGCCGGTGCCCGCTACTTCGGGTTCAATGCCGGCTTCGGGTTCGATGCAGCCGTGGTCCGCCACGTCGAGCAGCACGCCCGCATGAAGCGCAACCTCCGGCAGGCGGCCTTCGTCTGGTCGGCCGCACGGGAGTGGGCGAGCGGCGCCAGGCAACGGGAGGGTTCGATCGCGATCCGACTCGACGACGGGCCCTACCTCGATCCGGTGGCGATCTCCATGGTCGCCAACGCCGACCCCTACACCTTCCTCGGCGACCGTCCGATGCACCTGCACCCACGGGCATCCTTCGACGCCGGACTCGACCTGATCACCGTGGGCGACATCAGCACACGGGAACTCGTCCGGATCGCCTCGCGCGCGTTCCGCGGTGGGACGCACGTCGAGCTGGAATCGGTCGGCTACTACCACGACATCACCACGATGGTCATGGGGGCCGGCGTGCCGCTGCCACTCATGGTGGACGGTGACTACGCCGGAGAGCACCGCCAGGTGACGTTCACCGCGGTCCCTGATGCACTTCGGGTCCTCACCTGAGGCACTCCGGATACTGGTCGGAACATCGGTTTGCACGCGAGTGCGCGACAAACGCACGCCTGCCCACGCGAGCCGCTGTGATCCCCGACGAACCCTTGACACCACAACCTCAGCCGTTACGTTATGCCCACTAGAGAAAAGCTTCACAAGCGCTCCCGGATCTGGCGGCCGGAGCGCCCCGCCCAGTCGGGCACCCCATCACCTACCGCCGGTCCCCCGTCGGCTGCGGCCTGACCGCGGGATCACCGGTATCGAGCAGGAGAGCATCACATGGATTGGCGTAGTCGTGCTGCGTGCATCGACGAAGACCCTGAACTGTTCTTCCCCATCGGGACGACCGGTCCAGCCGTCGAGCAGGCAGATGCAGCCAAGCGCGTCTGCGCACGTTGCGACGTGCGTGAGGAGTGCCTCGAGTTCGCTCTGGCGTCCAACCAGGACGCCGGCGTCTGGGGCGGTCTGACCGAGGACGAACGCCGCACCCTCAAGCGTGCACGGCAGCGTCGTCGCCGGCTCGCCAGCTAGCCGCTCCATCACCTCACCGCGAGCGCCGCTCGGCCACCAGGTCGGGCGGCGTTCGTCGCGTCGGTGCACCGTGCCGCGAACTACCGCGGCAGTGGCAGCACCGCCTCACAGACCGTGCCCTGCCCGATCTCGGAGCGACGGACCTCCAGCGTGCCCCCGAGTTCGGACTCCACCAGGGTCATCGCGATACGCAACCCCAGGTTGGCATCGGACTCGAGTCTCCACTGCTCCGGCACACCGACCCCGTCGTCATGCACCTCGAGGTGCAGGCTCGCGGACCGGCGATCGAGCACGACGGTGACCGCGCCACCCTCGTGGACGAAGGCGTGCTCGACCGAGTTCTGGAGCAGTTCGGACAGGACCAGGGCGAGCGGGGTTGCGACCTCGGCCGGCAGTTCGCCGGCGCTGCCCTCGAGTTCCATCTCGACCGGGCGGGTCGGGTCGGTCAGCCCGATGGCCAGCATGTCGATCAGCCGTTGCGCGACCTTGTCGAAGGACACGCGCTGACGGGAGTCCTGCGACAGGGTCTCGTGCACGAGCGCGATCGAGGAGATGCGGCGCACGGACTCGGCCAACGCCTGTGCCGACTCCTCGTTGGTCATGCGACGCGACTGCAGCCGCAGGAGGGAGGCCACGGTCTGCAGGTTGTTCTTCACCCGGTGGTGGATCTCCCGGATGGTCGCGTCCTTGTAGAGCAACAGGCGCTCGTGGCGACGGAGTTCGGTGACCTCACGCACCAGCATCAACCCGCCGAGCACATGGTGTCCCCGCGTCAGCGGGAGCAGCCGGCGCAGGACGACCGCGCCGCGGGCCTCCACCTCGGATTCCAGGGGTTCACCGTCTGCAAGCGCCTCGAGCACCGCCTGGTCATCGAGATCGAACAGTTCGAGGTTGCGACCGACGATGTTGTCGACCACCCCCAGTCGCCGATAGGCGCTGACCGCGTTCGGCGAGGCGTAGTTGACGACGCCCGTGGCGTCGATGCGCATCATGCCGTCACCGACACGTGGTGCCAGCTCGCGTTCAGGGTCCTCACCCGGGAACGGGAACGACCCCTCGGCGAGCATGTGGGACAGGTCGTTGGCCGCCTGGTAGTAGGTCAGTTCGAGTTCGGAGGGGGCCCGCACCGTCGACAGGTTTCCCTCACGCGTCACCACGCCGATGATCCGGCCATCGAACGGGACCGGGATCGCCTCCTCCCGCACCGGCACACCGGTCGACCAGTCGGGGTCGCCGTCGCGGACGATCTCTCCATCGAGGAAGGCGCGTGTGACCTGCGGTCGCTCCGTGGCCTCGTAGGTCCGACCGACGAGATCCTCGTGGTACACGGTCTGGGCGGTGTAGGGCCGCATCTGCGCGATCACGGTGAGCTGGCCGGACTCCGGGTCCCGGCAGAACATCAGCAGATCGGAGAAGGACAGGTCCGCCAGGATCTGCCAGTCGGACAGGATCGCCTGGAGCGTGTCAACGCTCGCGTCGTCCAGGCCCGCGCGCTCCTCGACCAGTTCGCGCAGCGAGGTCACGGACGGGACCTCAGTGGCCCAGGAACCGCTGCAGCTGCTGCAGCGGAACCGCTTCACGGATGTGTTCGAAGGCCCGCTTCTCGATGTCCCGTGCCTCGCTCATCGACAGACCGAGTTCCCGCGCCGTATCCGCAAGGTCGTGAGGATGACCATCGGTGAGTCCCATGCGCATCTCGAGGACCTTGCGCTGCGTCTCCGGCAGGCGGGCCAACACCTTCTCGAGGGGTTTGCGCAGCTGCTCGACCGGGTTGTCGGGTTCGTCGCGTCGGTCCCCCCGCTTCTTGCCGCCCTGACCCTGCCCACGCTTGCCGCCACCCTGCTTGCCGCCGGCTCCACCCTTTCCAGGCGAGCGCCCGCCGCCCTTGGGGCCGCGGTTGTCGGGGTGCGCCGGAGGAGTCATCATGCTGCAGCCTAGCGGCGCACCACCGTCACCCCTGGCCTCGGCGGAGGCGACGACGTGGCACTATCGCGTCAGCACCCACCAGCCGTCGTCACCAGTCACCGTCGGGAGATCACGTGTTCTTCGTCGCGCTGGTCCTGCTGCTGGCCATCGGAGCATCCGTGGTCCGCGGTGGCCGGTTCCATCGGATCGGTCGGGCGCCGCTGCGCGACATCTGGCTGCTGTTCATCGGTGTGGCGCTGCAGCTGGCCGCGGATGCCGGCGTGATCCTCGGATGGTTCGAGGGCACCGGCACCATCAGCTACGGCCTGCTGCTCACCAGCCAGGTCGTGGTCGTGGCCTGGGTGCTGCGCAACTGGTACCTGCCCGGTCTGATCCTGGTGGCCATCGGGCTGGCCCTGAACGCGGTCGTGATGGCTGCCAACGGGGCGATGCCGGTCCATCCGGAGGCCATCGCCGCGCTGGGGCAGGAACCCGGCGAACTGGTCCGCGGGAAACATGTCCTGATGGACGACGACACCAGGCTGTGGTGGCTCGCGGACATCTGGCCCGTGCCACCGATCCGATCGATCATCTCCATCGGCGACGTGGTGCTCGCCGCCGGTCTGCTCCCGATCACCCACTACCTGATGACCTTCCGCACGCCGGCCGAGCGGCGGGGAACCAGCGCCACCGAGGACGATGGGGTCAGTGGACCGCGACCCGCTGACGACGCAGGACCCGGGTCAGGGCGCTGACCACATCCAGGTCGCCCACATCACGCACCAACCGCACCACGACCTCGTCGAGTTGCGCCGGTTCGATCGGATCAGGGGCGTACCGGTCGATCTCGCAACAGGCGGCCACGATGCGTACCTGCTGACGGAGATCGTCGCGGAGAGCGGCCGGACCCGTCAGGTCCCCGTGCGCCTCGACGAGCTGCGCGACCCGGTCGAGCCGTGCCGAGACCATGCGGATGGCCTGGCCGCCGGCCATCGCCAGCTCACGCTGCGTCGCCGGTTCGCCGGCCTCCAGCTTCAACCGGCCGAGCTCGTGCAGGTGCGCGGCACGCACCACATCGATGGTGTCTCGTTCGCTCAAGCCGAGTTCGTGGGCCACCTCGGCGGCCAGCTCGCCGACACGCACGCCGTGGTCGTCCGAGATCGACCCGTGCGGACCGGTGACCATCTGCTCGGGTAGCCGGGACATCGCCCGGATGGTCTGTTCGTAGGCACGGTCCGCGACGAACAGACGCTCCAGTCCGACCCGGGCCGCCAGCAGTGGGATCAGCATGGTCGGCAGGGTCCAGATGCCGAGCACGGGGTGCACCAGGGCACCCAGGCCAGCCGTGGCAGCGACCGCAGGCCCGACCAGCCTCGTCGCCATGATGGCTTCTCTGGCTCGACGGAGAGGTACGTGCCACCTCCCGCCAGTGCGCACGAAGACCTCAACGGCCGGCAGGCCGACGACGATCGCCAGACCGACCGCGATGGCTGCACCGACGGGCAGGGACGCCGAAACATCCGCCCCCCTGCCTTCCCAGACCACCGGCACGGCGAGCACACCCCACGATGCGAACCCCGTGAGGGCCCAGGCGCCGGCAACCCGGCCGATGATCCCCGACAGCTCGAGGGGTTCGCGACCCACCAAACGACCGACCAACCAGGCGACCGCAGCGATGAGGGCGACGATCAGGGGTGACGCGCCGAGGATGACCGCAGCCCCGAGGACAGCCACCGACGTCGGCACGGGCTGTCCACCGGGCTGGCGGATGGCCAGACGCTCGGTCGCGATGGCAGCCACGAGGAACCAGACCAGCTGGATCGGCCCGATCTGCTGCTCGATGCCGGACACCATCCACCAGCTGCCGCCGACCGCTGCCGCGGCCACGACGAGCAGGATCCGTGTCAACGACCCCGGGACCGATCCGTTCACGGGGACACCTCGGAGCTGTCGGTGTGATCGCGCGACAGGCGCTCCTGCGCGGTTCCCGTGGGGATCGCGTGGCCGTGGAGCTGCTCCTCACTGGCGAAGTCCGTCGTCGGCTCCCAGCCGACCCGCTCGACGGCGACGGCGAGGGCCTCGACCATCCGCTCGTCGACCTGGCG
>SLHP01000015.1 GCA_007136095.1 Nitriliruptoraceae bacterium | reverse complement strand
TTGACCGACTGGAGGCGTGGTGGGCTGCTGACGAGCGTATGCCCGTCAACCTGTACGGCCGCCGGCGTGTGGGCAAGTCGTGGCTCTTCCGCCGCTTCGCCCACGGCAAGCCGGCCGTGCTCCTGGTGTCCGAGCGCCTAGCGGAGGGAGCGCAGCTGACACGCTTCGCCGAACAACTCACACCGCTGTTGGGCGGGGTCGCACCGGACCTCCCTGACGTGCCGGCCCTCTTCCGTGTGCTGTTCCGTCTCGCCAGGGCCAGCAAGGTGCTGGTGGTCATCGATGAGTTCCCGTGGCTCCTGGGGACGACCAGCAAGGGGGTCGACCGGACGCTGTCGGCGATCCAGGCCGTGATGGAACAGGAACGTGACCGGTCCCAGCTCAAGCTGGTGGTGTGCGGTTCTGCGGTGACCCAGATGGAGGCACTCCAGGCCGAACGCAACCCGCTGCACGGACGGCTGGTGCCCTTGGAGCTGCGTGCGTTGCCGTATCGGCGTGCCAGCGCCTTCCTCGGGGGCGACGATGACCAGGAGCGGTTCGTCCGGTTCGCCGTGGCCGGGGGTATGCCGCGCTATCTGGCGGCCCTCGCCGACGGCGATCTGCGCGCCCGAGTCTGCGACCAGTTGCTGCGCCCGGACGCGCCCCTGTGGAACGAGGGGCGCACGATCGTGGGCCAGGAGCTGCGCGAGCCTGCGGTGCACTTCTCCGTGCTCGAACAGCTGGCGTCTGGGGAGAAGGAGGTGGGGGAGCTGGCGAACGCCTTGCGGACCACGTCCGGGCCGGTGTCAAAGTACCTGTCAACGCTGGCGGACCTGCGGCTCGCGCGCAAGGACCTGCCGTACGGCGCCTCGCCCACCGACCGCGGAAGCCACTGGGTGCTTGAGGACCCCTTCCTGCGGTTCTGGTTCCGTTTTGTGTTCCCCTACCAGGCCGACCTAGAGGCTGGCCTGGCTCCCGAGGATCTGTTCGACAGCGAGGTGGCCCCGGAGCTGGCTGACCATGTTGCGCCGGTGTTCGAGGACCTGTGCCGAGAGCACGTCCGAACCACCATGGGCGACACGGCCACGCGGGTGGGCCGGTGGTGGGGAAACGCCCTCGACCGGCTGCGACGATCCGGTGATCGCAGCACCGAGGAGATCGACGTGGTGGGCACGGCGCGCAAGCGCGTCACGCTGGTCGGCGAGGTCAAGTGGACCACCAAGCCGCTCGGCGAGAAGGCCCTGCGTGACCTTGCCGAGTACAAGGTCCCCGCTCTGGAACAGGATGGGTTCCGGTTGGCTGGCGAGTTGATCACGGTGCTCTTCAGTCGCTCGGGCTACTCCCCGGGAGTGCGCTCCCGCGCGGAGGATGACGACCGGCTGGTTCTGGTCGATGTCAACGACATGCTGTCTACTCCCGAAGAGCCTCTTCGCGAGTAGACAGATCCGACGTGGCGCGGGAGACGTCGTCCCTTCGCGAACCTCCTCTGCCGAACAACCCGTGCTGCCGGGGCGCTGGTGTGATCCGGCGGCGTACGCTGCGCAGCCCGTGAGTACCTCGCCCCTCCCGACCCCGCCGAGCGCAGCGCTGCAGGCGCTGCTCCCACCCGACGTCGACCTCAAGGGCACGTTGCGCCACCAGGCCGCCCGGCCCGTGTGGATCGGGATGGTGTGGGGCCGGCTGGGTCGGGGTGATCACGCCTGGGCCTGTTTCGACCGCGTCCGGCTCCCCGACCTGCAGCCGTGGATCGCCGCTGAGCGTGGCCGGCTTCTCCGGGAACTCGGTGACCACACGGGCGCCGAGGCGATCGAGTGGCCCGCCCTGGTCCGGGCGGACGACCCGGTGGACGCCGCGATGCTGCGGATCTCGCTGACCGCCGATGCGGTCGGCCTGGGGGACCCGACCCGGGCCACCTCGAGGTTGCAGGCCGCCCGGGACGCCGTCGCGTCGCTGCCCGACGGACCGCGCGCCGCACGTCAACGGCTGCGCTTCAGCTGGGTCGAGGTGGAGGTCGCCTGGCTGCGCGGCGAGCCGCCACCGGCCGACGATCTGCCGACGTGGAGCGAAGGGTTCGCCGGCCCGCAGTTCCACCGTGACTACGCCGCAGGCACCGCGTACCACGCGGCGAAGGGGTTGCTGTTCGCCGGGGTGGTGCGGGCCGAGCCGAGGTTGCTGGATGCCGCCGCGGAGGACGCCCCGCCCGCGTTGCTGTGGGCGGTCCACGCCGCACGGGCGGACGCGGGCCGGCCCGGAGCCAGCCAGGCGGCGCAGAGCGCCCGGGCTGCGATCGTCGCGCCACCGGCCCGCGCCACGGCCATCGGCTGATCACCCGGCTGGTCACCCGTCGAGGCGGTTGCCCTCGTCGTCGTAGCGGTGCACGCCGTGGCCCGACTTCCGCCCCAGCCGCCCGGCCGCGACCATGCGGCGGTGCAGGTTGGTCGGCTTGAACCGGTCGCCGAGCGTGTCGCCCAGGTACTCGAGGATGTCCAACCGGGTGTCCCAGCCGACCAGGTCACCCATCTCCAGGGGCCCCATCGGGTGGTTCAAGCCCAGCTTGATGGCGGTGTCGATGTCGGCCGGTGAGGCCACGCGCTCCTCGAGCATCCGCATCGCCTCGTTGCCGATCAGCGCGTTGATCCGGGAGGTCGCGAACCCCGGCAGGTCCTCGACGCGCACGGTCTGTTTGCCGAACGCCTGCGCCGCGGCCTCGGCGCGGTCCATCGTGTCCGGCGAGGTCTGCAGGCCCCTCACCAGCTCGCACAGCTTCATCTTCGGGACCGGGTTGAAGAAGTGCATCCCGACGCCGCGTGACGGGTCGTCCAGGCATGCGGCGATCTCCGTGATCGACATGGCCGAGGTGTTGGTCGCCAGCACCGCGTCGTCCGCGGCGGCGGCCTCGGCGGTCCGCAGCACCTGGTGCTTGACGTCCATGCGCTCGACGACGGCTTCGATGACCAGGTCCGCGCCCGCGCAGCCGGCGGCCAGGTCGGTGGTGGTCGACAGCAGCTCGCGGGTCCTCGCTGCCACCTCGTCGTCGATCTTGCCGCGTTCGACCCCGGAAGCGACGTCGAGGTCGATGCGCCGGACCGCCGCCTCGAGCTGGTCCGCATCCAGGTCGACCAGGGTCGTGCGTGCGCCCGAAACGGCGCTGACGTACGCGATACCCCGTCCCATGACCCCGGCGCCAACGATCGTGACGGACTGCGGTGCGTTCATGGATGCATCTCCGGATCAGGTGGGGGAGAGGGCCCGTCGGGCGGGCGCCGGTGCGTCGTTCAGAGCTTCGCTGCCCGAGCCTACTGGCGGGTCGTGCGTCTCCTCTGGCTGCCGGTGACGTACCGTCGACGACGGCTCGGCACCGTGGTCGTTCGGCGGGGCTCGTGGTCCACGGAACCGGGGCGTTCGACCGCTAGGCTCGATGGGTGATGATGAAGACGTCAGACTCCGACACAGCCAGTCGCTCGCGGCCACCGGGGTGGCTGTACGAGGGGCTCGACCTCATCGATCAGCGGCGGCGTGCCCTGCTGATCACCACCGGCGTGCTCGTGATCGTCGCGGTTGTCGTTGCGATCGTCGCGCCCGGGCTGCTTCCCCCGACCCCGCTGGTCGGTGCCGCGGTCGGTGTGGCGGCCCTCCTGCTGTCCATCGCGGTCCTGATCGCGCTGGATTCGGCGGATCTGACCGTGCGGGGTCCGCGCCACGTTCGGGCGGCCGGCGGTGAGCTGGTTGCCGTCCTGCCATCGCGGGCGGACACGGACGCGGCGGCTGGGCTTGCGGCGGCGATCCAGGACGTCCGACCCGACGGCCGCACGTTGTTGCTGGGGATCGCGGCAGCCACGGGCGACGGGAGCCGTTGTGCTGCCTGGGTCGGCCGGTTGGGTCATCGGCTCGCCCTGGACGGCACGTCCGTGCTGACACTGGACATGACTGGTGAGGGCAACGGGCAGCCCGGCTTCCTCGAGATGGTTCGCAAAGGAGCCAAGCTCAGCTCCGTCGTCAAGCTCGATCCCGACCTGCGGCTCGCGCATCTCGGCGCCGGCCGCGACACCAAGGAAGCGCTCCGGGCGTTCGTCGAGGCCGGAAGCTGGATCCCCCGCGACCTCGAGGTGCTGCTGGTCGCGCTCCCGATGGCGGCCAGCCGGCCGGTCGTGCGCGCCTCGCTGGTGCTCGATCAGTTGCTGGTCGTCGCGGAGCGCGACCGCACCTCCCGGGTGGAGCTGATCGCCGGGCTGGATGCGGTCGAGGCGGTCGGCACGCAGGCGCAGGTGATCCTCATCGATGATGCCTTCGCACGGCACCTGGGTGTCGGTGCGGGGCCCAGTGGGTCTCCGGCCGACGCCACGCTCGAACCGGATGTTCCTCAAGGGCGGGGAGTTACGGTCGTGAAGGGCGCTGCGGCAGACCTCGATCCGCCGGGTGATCAGGCGGCTCCCGCAGACCCAGAGGTCACGGACGTGGACGACGAACCTGAGTTCGAGGCCGATCCGGTCGCCCCGGCCTTCGGTTCCGGCACACAGGTCATCGAGGATGAAGCCACCGTCGCGGTGTCGCGATCGGAGCCCCACCGGGCCACGGTGCCGGAGCCGACACCGATCCCCGATCCGATGCCGCAGCCGGACCCGATGCCGCAGCCGGACCCGATGCCCGAACCGATGCCGGATCCGCTGCCTGACCCGCAGCCCGATCCGATGCCGCAGCCGGAACCGACACCACAGCCCGACCCGGAGCCGACACCGCAACCTGACCCGATGCCGGACCCCATGTCCGACTCGGATCCCGGTCCGGAGCCTGACCCGGTGCCGGCGCCCTCGCCAGAGCCTGACCCGGCGCCTACGTCGCGGCCGAAGCCACAACCACGCCCCCTCGAACACGAGTCCACCGAGCCGATCGGCCGGAAGACCACGGACACTGCCGGAGATGAGTCATCCGCGCCATCCGAACCCCAGCCGACACCGGCCAGCGAGGCTCGAGCCTCCACCGCCGACACCGATCGCCTGCCGCGGTTCAACCCATCCGCCGCGGCACCCGAAGAACCGGCGGCATCCGTGGCGCCCGAACCACCGACGGCACCCGAGGCGGAGGAGCAGGACCTGCTGACATCCACGGCCCGTCTGTCGCGGTTGATGGACGAGGTCGCCGACCGTGAGTCCGAGCGCCCGGACTGACCCGCGTACCCTCGACGTTCCGCGGATCCCACGCCGCTCGGAGCTCTCGTGTCGTCTCGTCGGTCCACCGTCCTGCTCTTCGTTGCGCTCTCACTTGTCCTCACGGCCTGTGGTGGTGGCAACCAGCCGTCGTCCGTGACCTGGCGCAATGTCACCCTGCAGATGCCGGACGGGTGGTACGTCTTCGAGGAGGAAGAGACGCGCCTGAGCATCTCCAACGCCGACATCGGGCCTGAGGCCATGCGTGGCGTCGACCCCGACGACGATGAGGTCGAGCTCCCCACCGATGTCGTCGCGATGTTCTTCACGTTCGAACCACGGGCCGCTCCGGCCGACTGGCGTGCCTACGCCGAGCAGCAGGACGCGACGGTCGAATCCGACGAGCAGATCGTCATCGGTGAGGACGTCCCTGCGACGCGGATCGTCATGAACTACGTCACTGACGATGTGCCGCTCCGGGAGATGGTCGTGGTGATCCCGTCCCGCGGGATCGTCGTGCTCGCCCAGCCCGTCCCGCGTGCGGGTCAGCAGGACGGCCCGGAGGTCTTCCTCGACTATGTCGACACCTTCATCGAGGTGCTCGACGCAGCCCAGTTCGGCGCACCGGTCATGGAGTGACCCGCTCGGACAGGAGCGCCAGCGGGTGTCAGTGCGTGCCGGGACCTGTCATCGGTGGTGGTGTGCCGAGGAGGTTCGCTAGGTCGCGGACCAACTCGAGGCCATAGCCGTCGTGGATCTCCCACGTCGGACCGGACGCCTCGAGCAGTTGTTCTCCGCGGGATGGCCAGACCACGGCTACCTCGGTCTGCTCGCCGACCAGAACGTCCGCCATGAGTGGCCGGACGCCCTGCTCGGCGTGGATCTCGGCCTGCCGGGAGTGCCAGAGAAGTCCGAGGGTTGGCTTGCCCCCGACGTGGCGGCCACAGAGCGCGTGAGCCCAGAGGCGGGTGCAGGGGTAGTGCCCCGGGTCGGTTGACACCAATTGGTGCCGGGCGAGGCCCAGGTCGGTCAGCGCGGGGTCTCGTAGATCGATCAGTCTGGTTTCCTCTCGCAAGGTCACGTGCGACAGGGACCAGGCTCGAAGCTGTCGCCAACGGATCCGCGGCACGGAGGGCACGATGTCGTGCAGCACGCTTTCGAGCAGGGCTGCGATCTCGCGGCGCGCCACGTAGGCGTGCGGCTGTCCCACGAGGGGCGCGAACCGCGTCATCTGGGTGGGGTCCGGTAGGTCAGCGACGCCCGGAACCGGCTCGTCGCCCGGGTAGCGGCTCTTGTGGCCGCGACGAAGAGGTGTGCCTGCCGGCAAGACGGTGCTGGTGAGGTGGCGGAGGTCGAACTCCTCCGGTGCCGGTACCGGGCAGGTGCCGGAGTCGGCGCAACCCGGGGCGGTCACGCCTCGGGACCCTCTCCGGTCGCTGCCGCAAGCGCCCGTGCGACAGCGTCGAGGTCCGCTGTGCGGATCGCTTCGGCCGGGGTTCGCCGCCCGATCCACGGGTTCGGTGTCTCGGCCCAGTCCCAGATCTCCCACGGACCCCAACCAGCCCCGCGTAGCGCGTGCACGACGTTGCCAGCCAACTCGCGGTGCTCGAAGTCGGTGTTGAGCTGGAACGAGGGGAGGATCGCCTCGCCGTCGTGGGTCACGGTGATCAGGCGGCACTTGCGGTCGCGGTCACGCTTGATCCTGGCACGAGCCCCTTCCTCGCTCAGGCCGCGCTCTCGCAGCGCAGCGACGTACTGGCTGGTCGTGACCGCTGTTCCCGAGGTCAGCAGGCGAGCGTACGCACGGTTGGCGATCCCAGCCTGTGCGGCGGCAGCCGAGTCGGTTCGCAGACGCGGTAGGTCCTCACCGTGCCGCAACGCTGTGGTGCCCACCGTCGACCTCCTTCCGCAGAAGGAACCTATGATACCAAGCACGATAGGCTGGTGCCTCTGGTGCTCTCTGGAACGGCGCTCACCGGAGTTCGTCGAGCTCCCGCAACAGCCCAGCCAGGCCGTCCCGCCAGGCGGGCAGTGGGCCGATCCCGGTCGTGTCGGCGTGGGTGGTGTCGAGGACCGACCAGGCCGGTCGTGGTGCGGGCCGGTTCAACTCGGTCGACGACTGGCGCGTCAGTTCCACGTCCAGTCCCGCCAGCTCGAAGGTGGCGGCCGCGAGGTCGAACCACGAGGCCCGACCGGCGTTGGTCAGGTTGAGCGTTCCGTACCGCCCGCTCACGGCCAGGCGGCGTAGTGCCGCAGCCAGATCGCGGGTGAACGTGGGCGAGCCGAACTGATCGTCGACGACGGCCACCGCGCCACGCTCGCGGGCGAGCCGCAGCATCGTGCGGACGAAGTTGCCGCCGCGCGCCCCGCACAGCCAGGCGGTTCGGACGATGTGGTGACGTGGCGTCGTCTGACGAACGAGTTGCTCGCCAGCCCACTTGGAGCGCCCGTAGGCGTTGATCGGATCGATCGGGTCGAACTCCGTCCAGCCGCGCGGTTCGGCGCCTGCGCCCGTGCCGGCGGCCGGTCTGCCCACACCGCCCGGTGCGACGCCGCTGAAGACGTAGTCGGTCGAGATCGTGACCAGGGTGGCGTCGCGGTCGGCGCAGGCACGGGCCAGCCACCACGGACCAAGCGCGTTGACCCGATGGGCGCGCCCCGGGTCCGCCTCACAGCCGTCGACGTCGGTCCACGCGCCCGCGTTGATGACCACAGCAGGCTCGAGGTCCCGGATGGCCGAGGTGACCGCTGCCTCGTCGCTGATGTCCAGGTCGGCCGAGGTGAGCCCGGTCACGCCCGTGTCCGCGAACGCGTCCAGCAGGTCCAGGCCGAGCTGCCCGCCGGCACCGGTGATGAGCACCTTCACCGCGCGGCCTGTCCGCGCCGCTGCGACGCGCCGGTGTCCTTCAGGGGCCGCCACCACCACTCGTTGGTCCGGTACCAGTCGATCGTGGCGTCCAGTGCTGCCTCGAAGCC
>SLHP01000046.1 GCA_007136095.1 Nitriliruptoraceae bacterium | reverse complement strand
GTGGCCGTCGGCCATGGCGGCCGATGCGGGGATGACGGCGAGGGCCGCAGCCATCGCGCCGATGAGGAACTTCTTGTTCATGAGCGTCGCTCTCCTTCGTAGGTCGTAATGTGTACCGTAGATGCCGTTCGGGTGTCCTGGGCCCCTTAGATGGGCCGCACGCGAGATCTGGTGGAGCACCCAACCGGACTCCGGCGCGTGCCGAAGCATCCGCCTTCCGACGTTCTGATGACTTTCCGGGGCAAGCGCGGACATCGTGAAGACGTTCACGACCTGCCCGTTGGTGCGAGGCGCCCAGAAACAGGCGCGCAGAGCGCGCGCGATGTTCGGTCACACGTGGCGGCGTTGCCGTCATCGGACGCCGCGAGGCGCGGCAGCGATGCTTCGTTCAGGCATCGCGATAGGGTCCGTGGACCGACGCGTGACGGCCCGTCGGGTCGCGGCGTGACGGCCGCGCCAAAGCGGCGCGACGATGGAGGTTGTCCGATGCCCGATGTGCTCCTCGACCCGCAACTCCTGGCGATCCTGACGATCGCTGGCCTCGTCGTGTCGCTGCTGCTCGCGGTTCTGCTGTTCGTGGTGGCGCGGCGCCTGGCCGCGCTCCGTCGTGAACACGCCCAGGCGTTCCC
The DNA here is from genome assembly GCA_007136095.1 of Nitriliruptoraceae bacterium. GTDB lineage: Bacteria > Actinomycetota > Nitriliruptoria > Nitriliruptorales > Nitriliruptoraceae > CSSed11-175R1. The sequence goes on along the minus strand of SLHP01000046.1, from coordinate 7,474 downwards.
GGACAGTGATGAGGACGTTGTCGCCGTGCTCAGCCGGCATACGACACAGCTCGCCACGGTCCGCGAGGATCTCGGCACGGTCCATGCCAACACCGAACGACTGCGTGACCTGTTGCGCGCCACGACGTCGCGGGTCGGGATCGTGCGGTACGACGCGTTCGAGGACATGGGTGGGGCGCTGTCGTTCTCCGCAGCACTCCTCGATGAACATGGCTCGGGGCTCGTGATCTCCGCGATCAACGGCCGGTCGGAGACCAGGTCCTACGGCAAGCCGATCGTCCGGGGCGAGAGTGAGCACCACCTGTCCCAGGAGGAGCGGGCCGCGATCGATGCTGCTATCGAAGGGCGACCACCCTCCACCATCCACCCCGAGCCCCGCCGGAAGCGGCGCGCGTCGTGATGGACAGCGCCACGACCCGGCGGATCGCCTACCTCGGTCCACCGGGGACCTTCACCGAGTCCGCTGCCCGCCTGCTGGACGGCTCCGATGACGCTGGTGCGCTGACCCCGTTCGGTGACGTGACCGAGGTCCTGCGGGCCGTCAGCGATGGGACCGCCGATCTGGGTGTCGTCCCGATCGAGAACACCCTGGAGGGGTCCGTCACTGCGACGCTGGACGCACTGGCCTTCGACACCGACCTGCTCATCCAGGGTGAGCTTGAGCTGCCGATCACCCTGGTCGCCGCCACCCGGTCGGGGGTGAGCCTCGACGACGTGACCCACGTCTACTCGCACCCCGTCCCGATCGCCGGTTGTCGCCGGTGGTTGACCTCCACCCTGCCGGAGGCCGAGCGTGTCCCGGTCGCCTCCACCTCCCGCGCGGCGCAGTTGGTCGCCGAGTCCGATGGCCCCGACCTGGCGATCGCCAACGCGTTGGCGGCCGACCTGTTCGGGCTGCAGATCGTCGCCCGCGACATCAGCGACCGCCCCGGGAACTCCACCCGCTTCGTCGTCGTCGGCCATCACATCCCGCCGGCGACCGGTTGGGACAAGACCTCCGTGGTCGTCTTCATCGAGACCAACCGGCCCGGCGCCCTGTTGCAGTTGCTGGAGATCTTCGCGGAGCGTGACCTGAACCTCACGAAGATCGAATCCCGCCCGACCAAGGCGGATCTCGGCGAGTACTGCTTCTTCCTCGACATCGAGGGCCACCTGTCGGGCGAGCGCGTCGGGGATGCGCTGGCCGCGGTCAAACGCACCCAGCGGGACGTCAAGATCCTGGGGTCCTACCGACGCTCCGGGGCCCGGCAGACCGACGAGGCCGATCGGATCCGCACCGACGATGCGGCCTACCGCGACGCGGCCGCCTGGTTGGAGGCGTGGCGCGAACGTGTGGGCGACGGCGCCTAGGCGTTAGCCTCGTGGGATGATCGATCTGCGCCTGCTCCGTGAGGACCCCGACGGGGTCGCTGCCGCCCTGTCCCGTCGTGGGCTCGACCCTGCGGACCTGGCCAACGTCCGGGATCTCGATGAGCGCCGTCGCGCGCTGGTCGCCGAGGTGGACACGGCCCGGTCCGAGCAGAAGAACGCCTCCAGGACGATCGGTCAGGCCGCGCCCGACGAGCGCCAGACGATGATCGATGCTGCCTCGAGGTTGAAGGAACGGGTCGGGGAACTGGAACAGGACCTCGCCACGGTCGAGGCGGAGTTCAACGCCGCAGCGGCGCGCATCCCGAACCTGCCGCACCCCGACGCGCCCGACGGTGTCGAAGGTGACGGCGTGGTGCTGCGCACCTTCGGGGACCGGCCAGACTTCGACTTCGAGCCGCGCGATCACGTCGAGTTGCTGGAGTCCGCGGACGCGATCGACCTCGTCCGGGGCGCCAAGGTCTCCGGGGCCCGGTTCGCCTACCTCAAGGGTGACGGCGCGATGCTGGAGTTCGCACTGGTCCGCTACGCCATCGACGTCGCGATGCGCCACGGCCACATCCCGGTGATCCCGCCGGTGCTGGTCAAGGAGCCGGCGATGTACGGCACCGGCTTCCTGCCGACCGACGCGCAACAGATCTTCACGACCCACGATGAGGAGTTCTACCTGGCCGGTACCTCCGAGGTGCCGCTCGCCGCGCTGCACATGGACGAGATCTTCGATCCCGGCGACCTGCCGCTGCGCTACGTCGGGTACTCGCCGTGTTTCCGGCGCGAAGCCGGCGCGCACGGCAAGGACACACGCGGGATCCTGCGCGTCCACCAGTTCGAGAAGGTCGAGATGTTCTCGTTCGTCCACCCGGATGATTCCGGCGACGAGCACGAGCGCATCCTCAGCATCGAGGAGGAGATCTTCGCCGGCCTGGAGATCCACGCCCAGGTCGTCGACATCCCGGTCGGTGACCTGGGAGCATCTGCCGCGCGCAAGTTCGACCTGGAGGCCTGGATGCCCGGTCAACAGGCATACCGTGAGATCACCTCCTGCTCCAACACCACCGACTACCAGTCGCGGCGTCTGAAGGCGCGGATGAAGGTCGTCGATGGGGACAACCTGTTCGTCCACACGCTCAACGGCACCGCGATCGCGGTGCAGCGGGCGATCATCGCGCTGGTGGAGCAGCACCAGCGGGCCGACGGTTCGGTCGCGGTTCCCGGGGCATTGCAGCCCTACCTCGGCCGCGAGGTGCTGCTCGCTCGTTGACCCGTCGCCTCACCTTGCGTCGCCTTGCCTCGTCGCGATGCGTTGCGGTGTCGCGGACCGGCACGGTGCCAGTAGCCTGCAAGGCGCTCCGGCAACGGAGCCTGGAGGGTTGGCAGAGCGGACGAATGCAACGGTCTTGAAAACCGTCGTGCGGCGTGAGCCGTACCGTGGGTTCGAATCCCACACCCTCCGCGCTCGAGCCGCGTCATCGGTCCCGTCCAGCCGCGGCTCGCCTCACTGCGGCCGTCGTCTCCGGAAGCTTCTGGACGAGGGGCCAGGGCCGACGTCACGAAGGGGAACCCCGCGTGGGTGAGGTGGTCGTCGCCGGCATGCTGCTGGTCGCAGCCCTCACCATCGCTGCGTCGATCGTCGTGCCGAAGCCGCTGCGAACGCTGACAAACGTGTTGCTGATCGGTGGCGCGACCACGGTGTCCTGGCTGGCCGGCGTGAGCCCGGCTGAGGTCGTGCTGATCGGGGTGCTGCTCACCCTGCTCGCGATCACCTCGATGGTGTTGGAGCAGGAGGTCCGTTCGGCCCGGGCCGAACAGCGGCACGCGCAGGAGGCGGCGGCACGTCGGTCGGCGTTGCTGGCCGCGGCACGGGACATCGCTGATCTGGATGTCGAGGAGGCGGCGGCGGTGGCGCTCCGCTCGTTGCGACGACTGGGCTTCGACGGAGCCGGGGTCGCGATCGTCCGGGATGGGATCGTCATGCCCGTGCGGCTCGACAACCTTCCGGCGACGGCGGGTCCACTGCCGGTGACCGAGGGCGTCGCCGGCCGGGCGGTCCGGCAACGGCAGACCCTCGACGTCACCGACTACCAGCAGGACCCTGATCGGCTCCCGGGCCGCGACCGCATCGGGGCGATGGTCGTGACGCCGATCGTCAGCCAGGACGACGTCGTCGGTGTGATCGTCGGATCTTCGGAGACGGTTGGTCCGCCGAGCGCGTCGCAACATGAGGCGATCGAGGTCATCGCCGGCCACCTGGGTGCGGCCTTCGACAACCGACGTCGTGTCGAGAACCAGCGACTGCTCCTGCAGCGCATGGACCGCCTGGACACCATGCGGACCGCCTTCGTCGACCAGGTGTCCGACGAGCTCCGCGACCCTCTCACGGTGGTGCGCAGTGCCGGTCACACGCTGGGTGCGCACGGCAGTTCCCTCTCCCCGGAGGCCCGCAGCGGCCTCATCGACCGTCTCTGCGGGCAGGCCGGGCGCCTGCAGCAGATCGTCGACGTCGTCCTCGACTTCTCACGTTTCCAGGCAACACATCGGGTCTCCCGGCAACACTGGGTCGACCTGCAGACCGTGGTGGCGCCCTTCCGCGACCACCTGGAGGTGGCCGCCAGCGACCCGGGGGACCGTGACCTGGACGTGAGGATCCACGTCGACGGAGAACTGCTGCGCTACGCGTTGGCGCTTCTCCTCGAGGAGGCACAGGGGCCGCTGACCCTGACCATCGACGCGCAGGAGGTCGTCCTCACGGTCGACGATGGTGTTCAGGTCCGGAGCCCGCTCACGAGATCGCTGATCGAGCAACTGATCCTGGAAGCCGGAGCCACCCTGGAGGCGACCGACCCGGCCACCATCCAGCTCCCGCGTTTCGACCTGGCCCAGGATGTACGGGTATGACGGCGCCGTCCGAAGGATCCCTCCAGCCAGTCAGTGCGCAACCGGAGCCCGCTCGTCTCCGGTCGGAGTGTCGTGTGGCTCGGCCCGCTCGCGGTGGTCGCGCTGGCGTCCTACGCGGCTGTGGTCGGCATCACCAACCTGATCGCCTACCTGATCCTCGCCGTCATCGCGATCCTCGTGACCGCGGTCCTTGCGGTGCTGCCGTCCCGGTGGTTCGCGACGATCGGGTGGGCACAGCGGGTTGCCGAGCCGGGGATCATCGCCGCCTCCGCATCGACGCCGGTCCTGCTGTTCGCCTTCGTGGCGTTCGTGCTCGACGGACCGGTCCTGCCGGTCGGGCTGGTGGTGGCGATGCAGATCCTGGCCGCCGCCTACACCCTTCCGCGTCCCCTGCGCCTCCCGTTCCAGTGCTGGGCGGTTGCGGCCTACCTCAGCGGGCTCTGGGTGCGCGACGTGCGGTCCGGGACCGTCTGGACCCTGCAGGTACTCGGTCGCGTCGCGGTGATCCTCCTCACGCTGCGGGCGGTGGAGCGACAGGAGCATCTGGCCGCCACAGCTCAGCGCAGCAGAGAGCAGGCCGCCGCGTTGGATGAACTCCTGACGAGCGTCCTGCGGGTGAACTCGTTGGACCCGCAGGCGGTGCTGACGGCGGTCGTGGATGGGCTGGAGGCGGTGGGCTTCGCGCTGGTCGAGATCCGACGGGCGGATGCGGACAACAACGTTGCACGGCTCATCGCGGGTGCCCGGACAGGTTCCGAGCCGATCCAGCAGGAGCTTCCGCTGGATCGGGGGCTGCTCGGGGAGGTGCTCGATCGACGTGAGCCGATCATCATCGACGAGGTTGACCAGGACCCGCGTGTCCATGATCACGGCCGGGGGTTCCGCGGCGCGATGGTGGTGCCGCTTCCGCTCGGTGACGGCGGTCAGGGCGTGCTCTCCGCCGTGTCGACCGACGGGCCGGTGACACCGCTGCAACGCGAAGCGGTGGAGCGCCTGGTCGACCACGCGCAGACGGCGCTGCGACGGGCAACCGCCTTCGAAGCCGATTCCAAGGTCGTGGAGGATCTCCGGCGATTGGAAGAACGCACGCAGGATTTCGTCAGCACCACGTCCCACGAGCTGCGGACACCTTTGACGGTCATCGCTGGTCTCGGCCAGACGCTCCAGCGTCACTGGGAGGATCTGGATGCCGGTCGGCGTGCTGATCTGCTCCAGCGGGTGGAGGCCAACGCTGACCGACTGTCGGTCATGGTCCGGTCGCTGTTGGATACCTCGGCACTGGATCGGGGTGAGCTCGATCTGGCGCCCGGTCCGTTGCCGCTCCGGGCGACGATCCTGCGGCTGCTGGATCGTCTGGCCACGGTGACGGCAGCACATCCGATCACGGTGATGATCGACGAGGACATCCGCGTCCTCGTGGACGGGTCACTGTTCGAGCACGTGATCGAGAGCCTGCTGACGAACGTGGCCAAGCACACGCCGCAGGGCACGTCGGTGATCATCGGCGCCGACGATGACGGGACCCGGGCGCACATCTACGTGGAGGACCATGGGCCCGGGATCGATCCCGAGGACCTGCCCCACGTGCTCGACCGCTTCTACCGGGGCGGTGCGCCGACCCGGCGTGAGACCGGTGGCCTGGGGCTCGGCCTGGCCCTCGCGCAACAGATCGTCCATGCGCACGGCAGCGAGCTGGCCGTCGACAGCGACCCCGAGGTCGGGACGACCTTCCGCTTCACGGTGCCGCTCGCCTGAGTGGTGTCGCTTCCCTGGCTGGTCGCGCTGACTGGTGGCGTGGTGCCTCAGGTGCTGGGGTCGCGTTCGCTGACCGGTTTGGGGTCAGCTACCTCGAGGCTGCGCGTGTCGCCGTTGTCTGTCTGGTCGTCCGGCGTTGCCGCGGCCGTCGCCGGGGTCGGATCGTCGCCCCGGCGACGGGGGCTGCCGCCACTGTGCGTCAGCTGACTGTTGAGTTGTGCGCCCAGCAGGACCGCGAAGCCGGTGAGCCACAACCACAACAACAGCACGATCGGGCCGGCGAGCGATCCGTACACGCTGTCAGCGTCGAGGATCCAGGTGCCGTACAGGCGCAGGCCACCGCTGCCGAGCAGCCAGACGGCGGTCGCGGTTGCCGCACCCGGAAGCTCGTGCCGCAAGCGGGTGCGGCCGGGGACGCCGACGTGGTAGAGCAGCGCGATGGTCAGGGTCCCGAGGACGACCACCACCGGCCAGTACAGCTGTCGCCAGGCGTCGGCGAACAGCTCCAGCTCGATGTCCGCCCACTCGACGATCTGGTCGCCGAGGTTCGGACCGGCGATCAGCAGCGGCAGCAACACGATGCCGATGAGCAACGCGGCGAGGGTGATGGCGAACCCGAGGAGGCGGTCCTGCCAGCCCTTGCGGTGGCCCTCGCGGTCGTTGACGATCGCCAGGGTGGCGAGGATGACCTTCATCGCTCGGGACGCGGTCCAGATCGCGGCGAGAAAGGATCCGGAGATGAGTCCGAGTCCACCACCTTCGAGCAGTTGCTCGAGTACCGGACGGACCACCGTGTTGATGGTCTGGTCGGTCAACGCGATGCGTGATACCTCGACGGCCCGGTTGAGGAACTGCTGCTGCCAGTCGCCGCCGTCGATCGTACCGCCGATCACCCCCGCCGCCGCGATGATGGCCAGCAGCAGCGCCGGGGTGGAAAGCAGGACCCAGAAGGCGATCTCTGCCGCCAGTCCCGGGAGTCGATCCGCGATGACGCGGTCGATGGTGCGAGCGACCACCTCCACCGGCCGCTTGAGGACAGGCGGTGAGCGGTCGATGAGGGTCTTGGTCAGGGGATGCACATCGAGCAGGGTACGGCGGGTGGCGATGGTCCGGCGGGTCGGGCCTGCCAGCTCGGGCCTTACCGCCGTCGCGGGGCGACGGGCATGGCTGGTACGCTTCGCCGCCGCGCGCGAGGTGATGCACCGCGTTCGCGTGTGCCTGGAGGCTTCGCCTAGTCTGGCCTATGGCGCGGGACTGCTAATCCCGTTGGGTCGTTTACGGCCCTCGAGGGTTCGAATCCCTCAGCCTCCGCTGCAACGAGCAACAACCTGCGCTGGTAGCTCAGTCCGGATAGAGCACCTGACTACGGATCAGGCGGCCGGGGGTTCGAATCCCTCCCAGCGCGCAACACCCCGATAGATGCCCGCAGGAAGGGCGCTATCGGGGTTTTTTCTCT
>SLHP01000118.1 GCA_007136095.1 Nitriliruptoraceae bacterium | reverse complement strand
GGACACACGGACCTGAACCGTGCGCGTCTGCCAATTCCGCCACCCGCCCGGGGTGAACAGTGGAGGATAGCAGCGTGCTGGCTCCGCCACTCACCCGGGGCCGTGGCACACCGAGCCGACGAACTGGAACCATCGTGCGACCGCCGGAGTCGCCGGGCGCATCCGGCCCGTCAGCTTCACGTTCGGACGGGGCCGTTGGAGGGGGTCCCTCGGCTACGCTTCGGAGGGTTTCGGGTGTAGATCGCCGACGCGACGTCGCAGACGCTCGTCGACCCGGACCACGAGCAACCGACCGGTGGACATGATGGGTGTGCTGCAGGGGTTCGAGGACCGCCTTGAGGGGGCGGTCGAGGGCTTCTTCGCGCGCATCTTCCGGTCCGGGCTGCAGCCGATCGAACTGGCCAAGGGCGTCCAACGCTACGCCGCCGACAACCAGCACGTCACGGCCGAGGGCGTGGTCGTCCCCAACGTCTACCGCATCCGACTGAGCACCAAGGACCACGAACGCCTCGCCACGTTCGGAGCGTCGCTCCCGCGCGAGCTCGGTGAGGTCATCGCGACCACCGCCTCCGAGCGGGGCTGGCTGCTCAAGGGGCCGGTCAAGGTTCGGATCGAGGAGAACGAGGCGGTCCGGGTCGGGCGCTTCCAACTCGCGGGCCGGATCGAGATCGTCGACCGCGACAGCGCCGGACCACGCCCCAGCCGCTTCACCGGCGGTCCGGGCTACAACCGGCACGGCGTGGCGACCTCCGCACGACCGCCCCAGGCCGCCGCCGGCGACGACCGGGCGGAGATCGATCACACCCAGGTCATCTCCGACACCCCGGTGAGCTCGCTCGAACTGGTGGTCCAGACCGGCGACAACGCCGGCAACCGTGTCCCGGTCGCCGGGTCACGGCTGACGGTGGGACGCCTCAGCAGCTGTGACGTCCCGCTCCAGGACTCGACGGTGTCACGCCAACATGCCGCACTGGTCCGGCGCAGTGACACCTGGTGGGTGGTCGACCTCGGTTCCACGAACGGCACCCGGGTCAACGGCGTGCAGGCCGCCGAACAGCCGATCGCGATCGGTGATCGCATCGAGTTCGGCGACGCCGTCGTGGAGTTCGTGGGGTCCTGAGGATGCCCATCGAGCTGCTGACGCTGTTGAAGTTCGGCCTCCTGCTGCTGCTGTACCTGTTCCTCGGCAGGACGGTGCGGGCGGTGGTGGTCGACCTCTATGGCCCCCGTCGCAAACCCGCAGCTCCACCCCGGCAGGCGGTCGCGCCAGCTGCGGGCGCCGTCGCCGAACCACGCAGAGCCCGGCGGATCCCGAAGGAGATCGTCATCCACCACACCGACGCCAAGCCTCAGGTGGTCGGGTTGCGTGGTGACTACCTGACACTCGGGCGCGCCGGCTTCGTCGACATCCCGATCGAGGACGTCTACATCTCCGACGAACACGCCAGCATCCAACTCGACGGTGATGGGTGGGTGGTCCGCGATCTCGGCTCGACCAACGGCACGTTCCTGAACGGCGCCAAGGTCGCCCGGCCCACGCCGATCACCGCCGGGGATCAACTCCGTGTCGGCAAGACCAACATCGAGGTACGCCGATGAGACGGTTCATCGCCGCCGGCACCTCCGATGTCGGGCGCGTCCGCGAGGGCAACGAGGACGCCTACCTCGTCGCCGACAGCGTCGTCGCGGTCGCGGACGGGATGGGCGGGCACCTTGCCGGCGAGGTTGCGTCCTCCACCGCACTGGAACCACTCCGTGAACTCGACGGCAGGATCTTCCCCGACGCCGGCGAGGCACTCACCGCGCTGCGGGACGCGGTCGTGGCCGCCAACGAGACCGTCGTGCAGATGGCCGCTGACGAACCGTCCTACCGGGGCATGGGCACGACCCTGACCGCTGCGCTGCTCGAGGGTCGACGCCTGCATGTCGCTCACGTCGGGGACTCGCGCGCCTACCTCTTCCGCGACGGGACGTTCAGTCAGCTCACCGACGACCACACCTTCGTGCAGCACCTCATCGACGAGGGGCAGATCACCCGTGAGGAAGCTGCCAAACACCCGCAACGCTCCATGATCACGCGGGCGATCGGGGTGTCCGAGGAGATCGACGTCGACGCGATGACACTCGAGCTGCAACCCGACGACGTCGTGCTGTTGTGCTCGGACGGGCTCACCGGTCCGGTGTCGGACCAGGCGATCGCCGAGGTCCTCGGGAGCGACGACGATCTGGACACCTCCCTCGATCGGCTGATCGAGATGGCCAACGAGGCCGGAGGGCCCGACAACATCACCGCGGTCATCCTGCGGTTCGAGGACTCCGACGCCGAGGCGACCCAGGGCCCACGGCCGGTCGCCATCCAGACCCGCGACGACCGCGGTGGTGACGACTGGGCCAACCGTCTGGGATCGTTCGGTTCGATCGGCAGCGGGGGCGGGAGCTTCATCTCCCAGCAGTCGTCCGATCGGGACGACCCGGCACGCTTCGGGGGGCTGGTCCTGCGGTCCCTGGCCATCGTGGTGGGTATCGCCCTCCTCGCCGGCGGGCTGTACGGAGGGGGTCGGTTCCTGCTCGCACAGAGCTACTTCATCAGCCTCGAGGAGGAGCAGGTCGTCATCTTCCAGGGGATCGACGCCGATCTGGGCCCACTGAGCCTGTCCTGGGTGTCCGAGCGTTCCGAGTTGATGATCGACGATGTCGCCCCGTACTACCGACCGACCCTCGAAGAGGGGTTCCCGGCCGCCGACATCAACGATGCCCGCCGACTGGTTCGAGGTATCCCGCTCCGGGAGGACCAGGGTGAGGACGCTGAGGACGCTGAGGACGAGCTCGACACCGACGACGGTGCAACACCCGATGAGGACGCCACCGGCGACGGGACGCCATGACCGCCGGGAACCGTGCGGCGTCCGAGGCAGGCCGCGACCGCGCACCGGGCGCGGTGAACAACCCTCGCCGCATCGAGGCACGTCTCCTCGCGGGAGCGGTCGTGCTCACCGCTCTGGCCGGAACGCTGTTGGGCTGGTCGGTCGCGCCGGACCTCCCCCCGGCCGCCATCATCACCGGCGTGGCCCTCGCGGTGATCGCGATCGTCGCCCACGTCACCGTGCGCTACGCGGCACCGGATGCCGACCCGGCCCTGCTGCCGCTGGCGTTCCTGCTCAACGGTCTCGGTCTGGTGTTCGTGCGCCGCGTCGACCTCGCCGCCGGCTCGGACCTGGCCGCTGCGCAGATGGTCTGGACGGCGGTGACGGTCGGGGCCATGTGTGTGGCATTGCTGTTCGTCAGCAGCGTCCGACCGCTGGCGCGCTACCAGTACACGTTCGGGCTCCTGACGATCGTCCTGCTGGTCCTGCCGGTGGTCCCGGGCATCTCCGCCGGGGTCATCAACGGCGCGCAACTGTGGATCGATCTGTTCGGAATGCGGTTCCAGCCGGGCGAGATCGCGAAGCTCACCGGCGTGCTGTTCCTGGCCGGCTACCTGGCCCGCAACCGCGATGTGCTGTCCGTCGCCACGCAACGGATCGGCCCGCTCCTGGTCCCGGCCGCCCGCCACCTCGCTCCGGTGTTCGTCGCCTCGATCGGCGCGATGGTCATCATGGCCCAACTGCGCGACCTCGGATCGGCCCTGCTGTTCTTCGGCACGTTCATCGCGATGCTCTACGTCGCCACCGGCAGGCTTGCGTACCCGGCCCTCGGCGGTGTGCTGTTCGCGGTCGCGTGCTACCTCGCGTACACGTTCTTCGCCCACGTCCGGGTGCGGGTGAACATCTGGATCGATCCCTGGACCGATGTGCAGGGATCGGCCTACCAGCTCGCGCAGAGCCTTTTCGCGCTGGGCACCGGCGGTCTCACCGGCACCGGGCTCGGGCTCGGCCGGCCCCAGGACGTGCCCTTCTCCGCCACGGATGCCATCTTCGTGGTGATCGGTGAGGAACTCGGCCTGCTCGGGGCAACGGCGGTGCTCGTCGCCTTCCTGCTGCTGGTCGCCCGTGGCCTGCGGATCGCCCAGACCGCACGGGACGAGTTCAGCACACTGCTCGCGCTCGGCCTGACCGTGACCTTCGCGTTCCAGACCTTCGTGATCGTCGGCGGCCTGACGCGGCTGGTCCCGCTGACCGGGATCACGCTGCCGTTCGTGTCCTACGGCGGGTCGTCGCTACTGGCCAACTACCTGATCATCGGCGTGCTCCTGCGCATCAGCGACGAGTCCCGCGGCGCGGCCCGCGGACGCGAGCCGCGCGCCAGCAGTCCTCCGGCGCGCAAGCGGGCGGTCGCCCGTGAGGAGGCGGCGGCCAAACGTCGTGCGCGGAACACCCAGCAGGTGACCAGCGATGGCGATAGGCAGGACGACTGGACGGACGGCCCATGAACCGCTCCATCGGTCGGGTCGGCGCCGCGCTGTTGGTGCTGTTCGGTGCGCTGTTCGTCAACCTCAACGTCATCACCCTGATCCAGGCCGACGACCTGGCGACGCATCCGGCCAACCGTCGCCTGATCGTGCAGGAGTACGGGATCGCCCGCGGCCCCATCGTGGTGGGCGACGAGGCGATCGCCAGCTCGACCCCGACGGACGGGGAGTTGCGCTACCTGCGGACCTACGCCTCCGGGCCCCGCTACGCCCACCTGACCGGCTACTACTCCGTGGTCCTCCAACGGTCCGGCCTGGAGGCGGCCTTCAACGAGGCGCTCACCGGGCGACCGACCGAGGTCGTCGCACAGAACCTCGGGGAACTGCTCGGCAGCGCGAACCGTCCCGGCAACGCGGTCCAACTCACCATCGACGCCCGGATCCAGGAGGCGGCCCAGTCGGCGCTCGGCGACCGGGAGGGCGCGGTCGTGGTCGTCGATCCCCGCTCCGGGGCGGTGCTGGCCAGCTACGCCAACCCGACCTACGACCCCAACCCCCTGTCGAGCCACGATCGCGCCGAGATCCGCGATGCGTGGGACACGCTGCGTGATCGCGACGATCGCCCCCTGGTCGACCGCGCCACCCGGGAGATCTATCCGCCGGGTTCCACGTTCAAGCTGATCGTCGCCGCCGCGGCACTCGAGGCCGGGATCACCCCCGATGCGCTGTTCCCCGACGAGGTCGTGTACGACGTCCCACAGACGACAGCGAACATCGGCAACTTCTCCGGGGGCGCCTGTCGTGGCGATGACGAGATCAGCCTGGAGGATGCCTTCGCCGTGTCCTGTAACACGGTTTTCGCGCGCCTGGGGGTCGAACTCGGCGATGCGGACCTGGTCCGGCAGGCCGAACGCTTCGGGTTCAACCGGTCGATGCCCTACGAGCTCGGGGTCAGCGACAGCGTGATCCCGCGTGACCTCGACGTGCCACAGACGGCGCAGAGCGCCATCGGCCAGCGCGACGTCCGTGCGACCCCGATGCACCTCGCGCTGATCGCCGCGGCGGTCGCCAACGGCGGTGAGCTGCACCGCCCCCACGTCGTCGCGAACGTGCGCAACCCGGAGGGTGAGCTCGTGATGGGCCCACAGGAGGGGTTGTGGACCGGCGCCGGTGGGGACGGGCGGCCCGTGTCGGCACGGACCGCGGAACAGCTGCGCCAGATGATGCTCGCGGCGGTGACCTCCGGGACGGGGCAGGCGGCGCGCATCGACGGGGTCGAGGTCGGGGGCAAGACCGGGACCGCGCAGACCGGAACCACCCCGGTGGCGTGGTTCGCCGGGTTCGCGGGCAACGAGGTCGCCATCGCGGTGATGCTGCCCGACGGCGGCGCGGATGCCACCGGCGGCGGACTCGCCGCGCCGATCGCCCGCGAGGTCCTGCAGGTCGCGGTCGACCGGGAACAACAGCGTTGAGCAGGCACCGGCCCGACCGGGCCTCACCGACGTCGGTGCGAGGTGACCGCCCACTAGGCTCCGGGCCGGTATCCCCATGTCCCAGCGGAGGCTCCGCGTGAGCGTTGGCCGCGTCCTGTCCGAACGGTACGAGCTGCTACGCGCCATCGGGCGGGGCGGCATGGCCGAGGTGTACGCGGCACGGGACCTGAACCTCGGTCGCGAGGTCGCGATCAAGCTCCTGCTCGAACGGTTCCGCGACGACGAGGGCTTCACGCGCCGCTTCCAGGAGGAAGCCCGCAACGTCGCGCGGCTCAACCACCCGAACCTCGTCGCCGTCTACGACACCGGCATGGATCAGGGCCAGTCCTACATCGTGATGGAGCTGGTCCGCGGCCGATCGATGCAGCAGGCCATCACCGCCGGCGGCCTCACCGAGGACCGCGCGTTGGAGGTGGCTGCGGACGTGTGCTCCGCGCTGGCCTACGCCCACCAGCACAACCTGGTCCACCGGGACATCAAGCCGGGCAACATCCTGCTCGCGGACGACGGCACGGTGAAGGTCACCGACTTCGGGATCGCCCGGGCGATCGACAAGGACACCGTCACCCAGACCGCGGCGGTCCTCGGCACCGCGGCCTACCTCTCGCCGGAGCAGGCGCAGGGGTTCGATGTCGATGCGCGCAGTGACATCTACTCCCTCGGCGTGGTGCTCTACGAGTCGCTCACCGGATCGCAGCCGTTCTCCGGGGACTCGCCGGTCACCGTCGCCTACCAGCACGTGCAGGAGAACCCGCGGCCACTGCGTGACGTCAACCCGGGGATCAGTGCAGGCGCAGAAGCCATCACGATGCGGGCGCTCGCCAAGAACCCGGCCAACCGGTACGCCAGCGCCGGGGACATGCGCGCCGACCTGCTGAACGCCCGTGTCGGCGGTCCGGTCGACGCCCCGGCCGTCATGTCCACCGAGGACACCGCCCTGCTCGCACCGACCCCCGCGCCACGGCCGGGGCGGGGAGCCGACGAGCAGCGCCGCCGTCGCGGCGCGGTGTATGGCGTCCTGACGGTGTTGGCCATCCTGGCCCTCATCGGGGCGGTGTGGTTCCTGGTGGGCGCCCTGGGCCCCGACGAGGGCCCCCAGGTGACGGTGCCGGAACTCATCGATCTGCCTCAGGAGATCGCGGAGGCCGAGATCGTGCGCGCCGGACTCGTCGTCGGCACGGTGACCTCCGAGCCGTCCGACGAGGTCGACGCCGGCATCGTCATGCGGCAGACCCCGCTCCCGGACCGGTCCGTCGCCGAGGGCAGCGAGGTCGACCTGGTCGTCTCCGCCGGTCAGGACGTGACCGAGGTCCCCGACATCACCGGTCTGACCGAGGAGGAGGCCCTCGCCGACCTGCGGGAGGCGGGGCTCATCCGCGGTCAACGGGACCGCGAGTTCGACCCGGAGGTGGAGGAGGGGCTGATCATCTCACAGGATCCGCCCGCGGGTTCCGAACTGGAGGTCGGTGCTGCGGTGGACTTCGTCGTCAGTTTGGGCGAGGAACTGGTGACCGTCCGCCCGGTCGTGAACCGCTCGGAGGCTGACGCCATCGCCCGGTTGGAGGACCAGGGCCTGGAGCCGTTCATCGAACGCGAGTTCAGCGACACCGTGGCCGAGGGTTTCGTGATCCGCCAGGATCCGGCCGCCGGTGAACAGGTCCCCCGGGGCACGATCGTCACGATCGTCATCAGCCAGGGCCCGGAGGAGCCGGACGTGCCGCCGTGCGAGTTCGACCCGTCCATCGATGCGGACGACCCGGACTGTGTCCCGCCACCACCGGTGGAGATCCCACCATGCGAGTTCGATCCCGACCTCGATGCGGACGACCCGGCGTGCGTCGAACCACCGGAAGAGCCCGAACCGTGCGAGTTCGATCCCGACCTCGATGCGGACGACCCGGCGTGCGTCGAACCGGACAACGGCCAGGAAGAGGACGACTGACCCGGTCCGTCAGTGGTCGATCCGCACCGGACCGGCTGCGCGGACCACCACGTCGACGCCGAGCAGTCGCTGGATGCCCGACAGGCACGACCGGGTGGCATGGATCACGAGGTCCAGCGGTCGGTCCCCGAAGACGTGGATGCAGGCCAGCTCGGGATCGACATCGACGAGGATGCGCTCGACGGCACCGTCACGTCCGGCATCCAGGCCCATCGCCAGGCGCAGCAGCGCGGTGAGACGGTCGACCGCGCGTCGGCGATCCGCTGGCAGGCGCCCGTACAGCGGGAAGTGCTGACCCGGATCCCGACCACGCTGGAACCGCACCAGGCACGCCACCTCGACGAGCTG
>SLHP01000093.1 GCA_007136095.1 Nitriliruptoraceae bacterium | reverse complement strand
CGCTGATCGGGGAGATCGAGGGCACCGAGGTGCCCTACGGCTCGCTCGACACGACCCTGTTCCGCGATGACCTGGGCCAACGGGGTCCGCTGTCGCTCAGCGAGACGCGTGTCCCGGTCGCGATCGACGACCGCATCGTGGTCCTGGTCGACGACGTGCTCTACACCGGGCGCACCATCCGGGCGGCGTTGGACGCCGTGTCGGAACTGGGACGACCTGCCAGCATCCGCCTGGTCGTGCTCGTCGATCGTGGCCACCGCGAACTGCCGATCCGCGCCGACCACGTCGGCAAGAACCTGCCGACCGCCTACGGCGATCGCATCAGCGTGATGGTCGAGGAGGTCGACGGCCGGGACGGCGTCCTCGCCGAGCCGGCGGACACCGCTGCCACGGACACCGCTGCCACGGACGCGGCCGGCAGCACCAGCCCGGGGGAGGACGACCGATGAAGCACCTCATCTCCATCGAGGATCTGACCACCGACGACGTCGTGCAGGTCCTGGACACCGCCGAAGCGCTGCTGCCGATCGCCCTGCGCGAACGCAACAGCGTTCCGACCCTGCGCGGCAAGGTCGTCTGCAACCTCTTCCTCGAGGACTCGACCCGCACCCGCATCAGCTTCGACCTGGCCGCCAAGCGCCTGTCCGCGGAGGTCATCAACTTCTCCGCGAAGGGGTCGTCGGTCTCCAAGGGCGAGTCGTTCAAGGACACCGCGCTGACCCTGGACGCGATGGGGGTCGACTGCGTCGTGGTCCGTTCGCACAGCGCGGGCGCGCCGGTCCAGCTCTCGAGCTACCTCGACGTTCCCATCCTGAACGCCGGTGACGGCTGGCACCAGCACCCGACGCAGGGGCTGCTGGACGTCTTCACGATGCGCCGCCACCTGGGCAACCTCAAGGGCCGCAAGGTCGTGATCGTCGGGGACGTGCTGCACTCCCGCGTCGCCCGCAGCGAGGTTCAGGCCCTGCACCTGCTGGGCGCCGAGGTCACCCTCGTCGCACCCCCGACCCTGCTGCCCCCCGACGTGGAGGGTTGGGGCGTGACCGTGGCCACCGACCTCGACGCCATCCTGCCCGAGGTCGACGTCATCTACCTCCTGCGCGTGCAGCGCGAACGGATGCAGGGCGCGTTCTTCCCCTCCAGCCGCGAGTACGCGCACATCTGGGGGATGGACGCCCGCCGTCTGAGGCTGGCCAAGCCCGATGTGCTGGTGCTGCATCCCGGCCCGATGAACCGCGGGGTGGAGATCACCGCCGACGTCGCCGACGCCCACCAGGGGGTCATCACCGAGCAGGTCACCAACGGCATCGCGATCCGCATGGCCTGTCTGTACCTGATGCTCGCGGGCGAGGCCGCGATCCCGGAGGTCGTCGCATGACACGCATCCTGCTCACGGGCGGCCGCATCCTCGATCCCACGAGCGGTACCGACACGCTCGGCGACGTGCTGATCGTCGACGGGATCATCGAGGCGGTCCACATCCACGCCCACGACGCCGATGCCACGCTTGACAGCGACGTCGAGGTGGTGGACTGCACAGGCCGGTGGATCACGCCGGGGTTCGTGGACCTCCACACCCACCTGCGCGAGCCGGGGTTCGAGGACGCCGAGGATGTCGCGACCGGGTCGATGGCGGGCGCGGCGGGCGGCTACACCGCGCTGTGCGCGATGGCCAACACCAACCCGGTGTGCGACTCGGCCGCGGTCGCGGAGCTGGTCTACCGGCGGGGGCAGGAGGTCGGGCTGGCCGACGTGTTCCCGGTCGGGTCGATCACCAAGGGCATGCAGGGTCAGGAGCTCACCGAGTTCGGGGAGCTCAACCGGTCCGCCGCCCACGTGGACTTCTTCAGCGACGACGGCAAGCCGGTCGCCTCCAGCCTCGTGATGCGGCGGGCGCTGCAGTACTCGAAGGCGTTCGACGCCGTGATCTGCAACCACTCGGAGGATCCGGACCTCACCGTCGACGCGCAGATGAACGAGGGCGCGGTGGCCTCGGTGCTGGGACTGCCCGGCTGGCCCCACGAAGCCGAGGAGGTCATGATCGCGCGTGACCTGATCCTGGCTGCCGGGGTCGGTGCACGGCTGCACGTGCCCCACGTCACGACCAAGGGCGCGGTCGACCTCATCCGCCTGGCCAAGGACCGGGGACTGCGCGTCACCGCCGAGGTCACCCCGCACCACCTGAGCCTCACCGACGACCTGGTGAGCTCCTACGACCCGGTGCTGAAGGTCAACCCGCCGGTACGCACCAACGAGGACGTCCAGGCACTGCGCGAAGCTCTGGTCGACGGGACGCTGGATGCGGTCGCGACCGACCACGCGCCGCACCCGCCGGAACTCAAGGACCAGGAGTGGGAGCACGCCCCGTGCGGGATGCTCGGACTGGAAACCGCGTTCGCCGTGGTCAACACCGATCTGATCGCGACCGGGCAACTGGATCCCCTGGCCGCGATCGCGCGGTTCACTGCCGGCCCGGCCGCGGTGCGCGACGTCCGCGGGCACGGCGGCGCGATCGTCGTCGGTGCGGCCGCGAACCTGACCGTGCTGGACCCGGACCACACCTGGACGGTCGACGCACCCCGGCTGCACAGCCGCGCCCGCAACAGCCCGTTCCACGGCCGCACCCTGACCGGCAAACCCATCCACACCCTGCTGCGCGGCGTCTTCACGCTGCGTGACGGCCGGGTCGTGAGCGACCAGGAGGTCCGCGCGTGACGCCCCTGTCCACCACCTCGCGGCAGGACGCCCTGCTGCTCCTCGAGGACGGCACCGCGTTCCGTGGCCGCTCCATCGGCGCGCCCGGCACGGTGCTCGGCGAAGCCGTGTTCAACACCGGGATGGCCGGCTACCAGGAGGTCCTGTCCGACCCCTCCTACCGGCGCCAGATCGTCGCGATGACCGCCCCGCACGTCGGCAACTACGGGTTGAACGTCGCCGACATGGAATCCGACCGCATCCAGGTCGCCGGGTTCGTCGTCAAAGAGGCTGCCCGCCGGCCATCGTCGTGGCGCTCGGAGGACTCGCTCGAGGGCGCGCTGACCGACGCCGAGGTGGTGGGCATCGACGGCGTCGACACGCGCAAGCTGACCCGCCATCTGCGTGACCGCGGCGCGATGCGCGCCGGGCTGTCGACCGAGATCCTCGACGCGGATGCGCTGCTTGCGCAGGTGCAGGACAGCCCCGGGATGCAGGGCGCCGAGCTGGCCTCCGAGGTCACCACCCACCTGCCCTATGTGCTGGACACGCAGACCGAACGGCGGTTCCGTGTCGTCGCGCTGGACTTCGGGATCAAACGCTCGATCGGCCGCTACCTCACCGAACAGGGCGCCCAGGTCCACGTCCTGCCCTCGTCCGCTACCGCCGACGAGGTGCTGGCGCTCGAGCCCGACGGGGTGTTCCTGTCCAACGGGCCCGGCGACCCGGCCACCGTCGCGCAGGGCATCGCCACCACCCGCACGCTGCTCGGACAGGTGCCGGTGTTCGGCATCTGCCTCGGGTCGCAACTGCTCGGCCACGCGCTCGGTGCACAGACCTACAAGCTCACGTTCGGGCACCGCGGGGTGAACCAGCCCGTCCTGCGCCGCAGTGACGGGGCGGTGGAGATCACCTCGCACAACCACGGGTTCGCGGTCCAGGCCACCTCCCTCGGCGAGCAGAGCGCCGAGTTGACGTTCGACACCGCCGAACACGGCCGCGTCGAGGTCTCGCACCTGAACCTCAACGATGACGTCTGCGAGGGGCTCACCTGCCTCGAGGTTCCTGCCTTCAGCGTCCAGTACCACCCGGAGGCGGCACCGGGTCCGTCGGACGCCCGCTACCTGTTCGAACGGTTCAGCGACCTGATGCTTGCGCAGGGTCCGGCGCTGGTCGGAGGAGGTGCCTGATGCCACGTCGTGACGACATCAACAGTGTCCTGGTGCTGGGCTCCGGGCCGATCATCATCGGCCAGGCCTGCGAGTTCGACTACTCCGGGACCCAGGCCTGCACCGTGCTGCGCGAGGAGGGGTTGCGGGTCATCCTCGTCAACTCCAACCCGGCCACGATCATGACCGATCCCGACATCGCCGACGCCACCTACGTCGAGCCCCTGACCGTCGACGCGGTCCGTGCGGTGATCGCGGCGGAGCGCCCCGACGCGCTGCTCGCGACGCTCGGTGGGCAGACGGCGCTGAACCTCGCGGTCGAACTGTCCGAGGGCGGCATCCTCGAGGAGTTCGACGTCGAGGTGCTGGGTGCGGACCTGGAGGCGATCCAGACCGCCGAGGACCGCCAGCGCTTCAAGGAGGCGATGGACGAGATCGGCCTGGAGTCACCCAAGTCGACCTACGTGCGCAAGCCCGAGGAGGCGTTCGGCGCGGCCGAGGAGTACGGCTATCCGGTCGTGCTGCGTCCGTCCTACACGCTCGGTGGCAAGGGCGGCGGGATCGCCTACGACCACGACGAGCTCACGCAGATGATCCACCAGGGGCTCTACGACTCGCCGGTGCACGAGGTGCTGGTCGAGGAGTCGGTCATCGGGTGGAAGGAGTACGAGCTGGAGGTGATGCGCGACCGCAACGACAACTGCGTGATCATCTGCTCGATCGAGAACCTCGACGCGATGGGCGTGCACACCGGTGACTCGATCACCGTGGCGCCGGCCATGACCCTGTCCGACGTCGAGTACCAGCAGATGCGCGACGCGGCGTTCGCGGTCCTGCGCCGCATCGGCGTGGAGACCGGCGGGTCCAACGTGCAGTTCGCGGTCGACCCGGCGACCGGGCGGCAGCTGGTCATCGAGATGAACCCGCGGGTGTCGCGCTCGTCCGCGCTGGCGTCCAAGGCGACCGGGTTCCCGATCGCGAAGATCGCCGCGAAGCTGGCGATCGGCTACTCGCTGGATGAGATCGCCAACGACATCACCCGTGAGACCAAGGCCGCGTTCGAGCCGTCGATCGACTACGTGGTTGTCAAGGCGCCGCGGTTCACCTTCGAGAAGTTCCGTGGTGCCGACGACACGCTGACCACGCGCATGCGGTCGGTCGGTGAGGTCATGGCCATCGGCCGGACCTTCCGGGAATCGTTCAACAAGGCGCTGCGCTCGTTGGAGAACGGCGGCATCGGGTTCGGGGCCGCACCGCCGATCGAGGAGGACGATGCCTCGATCGAGGAGCGGCTGCGCCGCCCGACCGCTGAACGGCTCCACGCCGTCGATGAGGCGCTGACCCGCGGGTGGGACGTCGACCGGATCAGTCAGCTGACGGGCTACGACCCCTGGTTCGTCGACCAGATGCTGCAGCTGGTGGAACGCCGGCGGCTGCTGCGTGGCCACGAACACCTCCACGCCGTGCCCGATGACCTGCTGCGTGCCTGCAAGGCCGACGGGTTCTCGGATGCACACATCGCGTCGATCCTGCAGACCAGCGAACGCGCCGTGCGCGAACGGCGTCACGCCGCCGGTATCCGGCCCGTGTTCAAGACCGTGGACACCTGTGCGGCCGAGTTCGAGGCCTTCACGCCGTACCACTACTCGACCTACGACGAGGAGGACGAGGTCCGCGACTCTGACCGCGAAAAGGTGATCGTGCTGGGCTCCGGGCCCAACCGAATCGGGCAGGGGGTCGAGTTCGACTACTGCTGCGTGCACGCCGTGTTCGCCCTCAAGGACGCCGGGTACGAGACCATCATGGTCAACTGCAACCCGGAGACGGTCTCCACCGACTATGACACCGCCGACCGGCTGTACTTCGAACCGCTGACCCTCGAGGACGTGCTGGAGGTCTGCCACCGCGAGCAACCCGTCGGCGTGCTGGTGCAGCTCGGCGGCCAGACACCGCTGAAGCTCGCGCAGGGTCTGTACGAGGCGGGCATCCCGATCTGGGGGACCTCGCCGGACGCGATCGACGCCGCCGAGGACCGCGGGCGCTTCGGCGCGCTGATGGAGACCCTGGAGGTCGCCATGCCGCCCGGTGGGATCGCGCGGTCGTTCGACGAGGCCCGTGAGGTCGCCGCCAGGGTCGGCTACCCGGTCCTGGTCCGCCCCTCCTACGTGCTCGGCGGCCGTGCGATGCAGATCGTGGACGACGAGGCGGCCCTGCAGCACTACCTCGACGAGTTGGTGTCGGCCGCGACCGACCTGTTCGACGGCAAGGTGCCCTCGGCCGCCAACCTGCCCGCGATCCTGGTGGACCGCTTCCTCGAAGGAGCCATCGAGATCGATGTCGACGCCGTCTTCGACGGGCAGGAACTGTTCGTCGGTGGGGTCCTGGAACACATCGAGGAGGCCGGGGTGCACTCGGGCGACTCGGCCTGCACCCTGCCGCCCATCACCCTCGGACGAGGGCAGGAGCAGGAGATCCGTCGGGTCACGGAGGGCATCGCGCGCGGCCTCGGCGTGCGTGGACTGCTCAACGTGCAGTACGCCCTGAAGGACGACGTGCTGTGGTGCATCGAGGCCAACCCCCGTGCCTCCCGGACGGTGCCGTTCGTGTCGAAGGCGACCGGGGTGCCGCTGGCCAAGGTCGCCGCGCGCGTGATGGCCGGCGAGACGCTGGCGACGCTGCGCGACGAGGGCCTGATCACGGCGAAGGACGCCGTCCAGGGGCCGCGCCCGCCGCACATC
Organism: Nitriliruptoraceae bacterium; assembly: GCA_007136095.1. GTDB lineage: Bacteria > Actinomycetota > Nitriliruptoria > Nitriliruptorales > Nitriliruptoraceae > CSSed11-175R1. The sequence goes on along the minus strand of SLHP01000093.1, from coordinate 1,639 downwards.
GCGGTCAAGGAGGCCGTCCTGCCGTTCGACCGGTTCCCGGGCGTCGACTCGCTGCTGGGTCCCGAGATGCGGTCCACCGGCGAGGTCATGGGCATCGACGTCGACTTCGGTGCGGCGTTCGCGAAGTCCCAGGCCGGGACCGGATCCATGGTGCTGCCCACCAAAGGCAGCGTGTTCGTGTCGGTCGCCAACCGTGACAAGCGTGCGATCGTGTTCCCGGTCAAACGGCTGGTCGACCTCGGGTTCGACATCATCGCGACGGGGGGCACGGCCGACGTCCTGCAACGTGCCGGGATCCCGACACGGGTCGTCGGCAAGGTCTCGCAGGGGGAACGTTCCATCCTCGATCTGATCGAATCCGGCGAGGTCGGGCTCGTGCTCAACACCCCGTTCGGGCTCGGCACGCGCGGTGACGGCTACGAGATCCGCCAGTCCGCCGTCACCAACGGCGTGCCGTGCATCACCACCCTGGCGGGCATCCTGGCCGCGATCCAGGGGGTCGAGGCGCTGCGGCGTGGCGAGTTGACCGTGCGATCGTTGCAGAGCTACCAGGCGGCGCTGCGTGAGGGGATCGCGACGGCGGCCGCTGCGGACGTGGCGGCGGCTGCCGTGCCGGCCGGGGAGGGGGTCGCATGAGTACCCGTCGGGCCGGCATCGTCGAGGGACGTCGTGACAGCGACGGTCCGGTGGGCTCGACGTGCGAGGTGCTGGCGCGACGGCGGGAGGGTGCGTACTGGCTGTTGTCGCTGGCCGCGCCGGCGATCGCCGAGCGCGCCAGACCCGGGCAGTTCGTCAACATCGCGGTCGAGGCGCCGGGCACCCTGCTGCGCCGACCGTTCTCGATCGCACGCGTCTCCAAGCAGGGGATCGCGGCCGGCACCATCGAGGTCGTCTTCGACGCGCACGGCCCCGGGACCGAGTGGCTCACCCACGTCGATCTGCACGACGTCATCGACGTCATCGGACCGCTCGGGAACCCGTTCCCGCTCCCGCAACGCAAGGTGTCCTGCCTGCTGATCGGTGGTGGGTACGGGGCGGCGCCGCTGTTCTTCCTCGCCGATGAGCTCACGCGCAAGGGACTGCGGGTGGACATGATCATCGGCGCGGGATCGCTGGACCGCATCCCCAACGCCATCGAGGCCAAGCGCATCACCGCCAGCGTCACCTTCACGACCGAGGACGGGTCCTACGGGACGCACGGCCGGGTCACCGATGTGCTCGACGAGGTCGTGGAGAAGTGCGGCAGCGGGGTCGTGTACGCGTGCGGACCGAACCCGATGTTGCGCGCCGTCTCCGAGCGGTGCGAGGCGATGGACCTGCCCGTCCAGGTCGCCGTCGAGGAGAAGATGGGCTGCGGCATCGGTGTCTGTTTCACCTGTGTCCTGCCCATCAGCACCAAGAACGGCGAGGTGACCATGAAGCGAGCCTGCGTGGAGGGGCCGGTCTTCAACGGGGCCCGCATCGCCTGGGACCAGAGCCGGTACGACCTCGGCGCGCCGACCCCGACCGATGAAGACGACCAGGACGCACCGCCCGAGCCAGAGCGGCTGACCGATTCCGAGATCTGGGGGGATGCATGAGCGGCGGCGCAGGCCCCGTGTGGGCCGTTGAGGGGCCGCAGCCGGTCTCGGAGGAGAGG